>NZ_CAWUDJ010000024.1:0-104839 GCF_963920875.1 Anabaena sp. CCY 9910
ACTTTCATCTTCTTACTTCTCCCGCCTTTTTTCTTAATTCACATTAGGCGTAATTTTGAATTGATTACATCTCTCCCCCAACTACTACATCTCGAATCCGTAAACTAGGGCCACCACAACCTACAGGTAAGCCATTTTGCCCACCTTTACCGCAACCTCCAGATTCATCCCAATAAAAATCATCACCAATAGCCTCAATATCAGCCAGGGTTTGAAAAACATTTCCTGAAAGCGTCACATCTTTTACAGGTTCGGCAATGTTACCGTTTCTGATCATCCAAGCTTCCCCGGCGCTAAAGGTGAACATTTCGCCGTTAGTCATACCACCTAGCCAATTACGAGCGTAAACACCTTCTTTAATATCAGTAAATAAGTCTGCAACTGGTGTTTTACCCCGTTCAATCCAAGTATTGGTCATCCGCACAATGGGATTGAAGTGATAATTGAGGCAGCGAGCGTTACCCGTTGGCGTTTCTTCTAACTTACCGGCGGTTTCACGGGAATGCAAACGTCCCACTAAAACACCATCTTTGATTAGTTGGGTAGTGGTAGCGGGTGTACCTTCATCATCATAAAAATAACTACCGCGATGTCCTTCTGGGGCTGCACCATCAAATATTTGCAGTTCTTTGGGGCCAAAGCGCCTGCCAATGGTCATCACGTCTAATAAATCTGGATTTTCGTAAGCCATGTCAGCTTCGGAAAGATGCCCAAAAGCTTCATGAACAAATAAACCTGTCAGCACGGGATCGATAACTACAGTGTAGGTATTACCTTTGACTGATGGTAGAGACAAAGCTGCAACAGCTCTTTGTGCAGCATTCTTAACTTGAGTATCTAAATTAATTAAATCTTCGTAGGCTTTGCGAGAACCTGTAGTTTCCCTGCCAGTTTGCACTGTTTCACCATTTTTAGCAGTGGCAGCAAAGCGCATTTCCATATCCACCCAAGACTGTTGAATGAGAGTTCCTTCCGAAGTGGCAAGGATAATTTTTTGGCTACTGTCACTATAACGAACTGAGGTTGTAGTAATCCGGTGGTCAACACTTTTGAGTAAATCAGTATAGCGATCGCATAATTCTTTCTTCTTCGCCAAGGGAACTTTTCGCGGATCTGTACCTGTCAGGGGTAGCCTGCATATAGCTTGTACTGAGTCCATAGGAGCCAGTATCGTTTCTTCGTCTCCTACCATACGGGCGGCGGCGATCGCTTCTTCAATCCTGTCTTGAATCGTTGCCAATTGGTTAAAGCAGCTCAACCCCCAACCACCTTTATAACAAGCGCGGACGTGTCCACCAATTGAAATCCCTTCGCTAAGAGTTTCTACTTTGTCACCACGCAACAAGATATCAGTTCCTTCTGCTTCCTCTAGGCGAATCATTAAATAATCTACACGCGACGAGTAACGGGCGATGAGGTCAGATAGTAAATTTTGTGCGTCAGCAAGTATAGTCGGCATTTCTTAGGTAGTCACCACAACGGACTGTATTTATTTTGCAATCATTTTGGTAATATCTGCTAGTGGTTTCAATAATTAGGGGTGTGGGGATAGTAGTTTACAACCCAAAATTGCTGGGCTAAGGCAAGTAGGGGAAGCAGAGGAAGCAGGGGGAGAAGTCGCAAGGAGGAGCCACTGTGTTGGGCGGGTTTCCCGACTTATAGCAAGTGGCGTTGGTTTCCCTCTCTTACGAGACGCTTACGCGAACCGGGCGAACTTCGGGGGAGAAAGAGGTTTTTTTGCTGCTATTAACCTCACAAAGTTGACTTGCCAGACTACTAGGGAGAGGTGTACTGACTTTTTCCATAAATCAAATATGAGTCCCGTACCACTCTCTGGGTACTGTTTACTAAGCCACTCTGCTTTTAGGTTGCACAATCCGTCGTGAAAGCTGTTGACTGTTGACGGTCAACAGCCAATCTGTATTTCAAGATTTATCAGATAACAATTCTGTACTTTCTTCTGTGCTTTCATAGTCAGTAAGTCTAACGTGTTCAAAAAATTGGGATATCCAAGGTAGAGCCATTAAAATTCCTGTTAACACCAACAAAAATATAGAAATGCCTATAATTTGGTCACGATTAATTTCTAACACTCCACGTAGAATTACTTCCCGTAATGCAGAAACTATCGTAATTTCTGCGGCTGCTCCTACTGATATTTTCTGTGATTGCAAGTAGTCAATTAACAAACGAAATAATTCTACCAAAATTAAAATAAACAAGATATCTGATGTGACTTCCCTTAAATCTAATGGTCGCAAAAAAGATAAAAACATATCACATAGACGAATGAGCATGACACAAAATAAGCCCATGCACAGGGAAATTACAATAATATCTTGAAAAAATTCTAGATTACTGACAATTCTATCTCGATGAAACCAACTATTGAATTTTGTAATTATTCTCTTAGGCATAAATTCTCTGGCAGAATATAAATTATCTATCTTAATAATAAGCAATATAAAAAATAACTTTTATAAAAATTTTGACAGTTTGCCAAACTGATAACACTGATGCCATAATATGAGATAAATGTGGCTTTGATTACATTTATTTTCATATGGATGTATAGAAAAGATACCTAATACAGTTTAGTGAGCTACACAAATTTTAAAGATGTAACTGAGTCACCGGAAAATATTTTTTAACAGTCTTATGTGAACAAGATTCGCACAAAAATATAAAAAGACTTATCATAGGTGATAATGATTATCCGTATGGTAAGATTTGAGGCTTTTATAATATGATGGCCGACGTAATTACAGATTCAGTTCCCGTTACTGTTCTGACTGGCTATTTAGGCGCAGGTAAAACAACCCTACTCAACCATATCCTCACATACGAGCATGGCAAGAAAGTTGCTGTCATCGTTAACGAATTTGGGGAAGTAGGCATTGATAACCAATTAGTTATTGATGCAGATGAAGAAATTTTTGAGATGAACAACGGCTGCATCTGTTGTACAGTTCGCGGGGACTTAATCCGGATCATTGGCAATTTGATGAAGCGTCGTGATAAGTTTGACCATCTAGTAATTGAAACTACTGGATTAGCTGACCCTGCACCAGTGATTCAGACATTCTTTGTAGATGAAGATATGCAAAGCCAACTGTCTTTAGATGCAGTAGTAACGCTGGTAGATGCCAAGCATATTTGGCAACACTGGGATGCAGACGAAGCGCAAGAACAGATTGCCTTTGCTGATGTAATTTTACTTAATAAAACTGATTTAGTTACCCCATCAGAATTAGATGAATTAGAAAAACGGATTAGGTCGATGAATGCGATCGCCAAAATCTACCGTACTCGCAATTCTGAGTTAGCAATGGACGCTTTGTTGGGTGTGAAAGCCTTTGATTTAGACCGTGCTTTAGAGATAGATCCCAATTTTTTAGGTGAAGATGCCCACGAACATGATGATACTGTTTCCTCTGTGGCTTTAGTACAAGAGGGTGAACTCGACGGGGAAAAATTAAACGCTTGGATTTCCGAATTATTGCGTACCCAAGGCCCCGACATATTTCGCATGAAAGGCATATTAAATATTGCCGGGGAAGATAATAGATTTGTCTTCCAAGGGGTACACATGATATTCGATGGGAGACCCGATCGCCTCTGGAAACCCAACGAAAAACGCAAAAACGAACTAGTGTTCATCGGTCGCAATTTAGATGAAGCCCGACTCAAGCAAGATTTTCTCGCTTGTTTTGCTTAAAAGATACCAAGAGGCTAGGGGGTTCTCTCCCCCTGCTCCCTCTGCTACCCCTGCTCCCCCTGCTCTCTTCTCTCACCTCTCTCAACAACCTATGAACGTGACAACCAGCAAAAATAAGGAATTTGAAGAACACTATTCAGGGATGCTGGCAGAATATGTAACAGCGATCGCCTGGTCTCCACAAGGAAATACTTTAGCCGCAACTTCGGCAAATGGTGAAGTAGTACTATGGCAGGATGGTGAGTTAACAACCCTGCAAGCTGGTAATGGCCAGTCTGTCGATTGTCTTGCTTTCTCCCCTGATGGCAAATTTCTCGCTGTTGGTGGACAAGATGGACGGGTGAAAATCTGGCAGGAACAAGAATTAATCGCCACCTTAGAAAATGCACCTGCATGGGTAGACAAGCTGGCTTGGAGTCATACTAGCAACCAGTTGGCTTTTAGTTTGGGGCGTTATGTACAAGTTTGGGACGCTGATACTCGTGAGGTTGTCACCACCCTGAATTTTGCCGACTCATCCCCATTGAGTATTGATTGGCGGATTGATGGTCAATACCTAGCAATTGGTGGTAACAAGGGAATTAAAATTTGGCACGCCCAAGACTGGGATGAAGAACCATATATTCTGAATATGCCTACTGTGAGTGTGACTATGGCTTGGTCGCCTGATGGTAAATTCCTGGCTTCAGGCAACATGGATCGTAGCGTCACCGTGTTGGAGTGGAATAATCCCGACCCTTGGGTTATGCGTGGCTTCCCCGGTAAGATTCGCCAACTAGCATGGTCAGAAGCCACCACCAAACTAGGCGCACCAATACTAGCCTCTTCCAGTGTGGAAGGTATCGTGGTCTGGGAAAAGCTAGAAGATGAAAACTTGGGATGGGAAGCGCGAGTTTTAACTAATCATGTGGGTGTGATTAATGCGATCGCCTTTGCACCTAAAAGCTTTTTACTAGCTTCGGCTGCAACCGATGGCTGGCTATGTTTGTGGAACAAAGCCAAGGAAGTATCCCAAATTCTCACAGGTGTTGCTGACGGATTTTCTACCCTAGCATGGCACCCCCAAGGTAAACTAATTGCCGCAGGTGGTGAAAAAGGAGAATTAATCATTTGGTCAAAAATTTTGCGGGGTCAAGGATTTGGGCGTAGTTAATTAGTATTTATTTACTAAAGTTGAAGATAGTTAATAAATTGGCTATGCTGTATCAGAAATAGTAATTATTTGTGAATTATGTACTTAGTCAAACTAGTTTTGCTGGCCTGTCCTGTACTGATCGCATCTATGTTGCTGGTAGCTAACCCAGCAAAGGCAGTTAGTATCAACTCTGTACTTGATACACAAGCCATTACAGCCGTATCTACACAGCCCATTTCCCCATCGACCACTCTACACTTGACTCGTTCATCTAATCCCATCATCGATCAATTGGGTTGTAACTGCGCCAACTGTGTCCAAACTAGGCTTCAGCTACTACAAGGGAAGTTACCCACTGGTAATTTGTGAAGTGAAAAAGCATAAACTTTTAGAGGCACAGCAATGCTGTGCCTTTATTCTTATTGCACTCCTACAAAAATCTGATGAGATTCTTGAATAATCTAAGTACTAGTAGGGTGGACAATGCCCAGTACAAGCCGACTGTAATATAAAAATCAAATGGTAGTCCTATAGGTAATAGCTAATAGGAAATTGTTTCATCTTCCAGCCAATTAAAAATTAGTATAATCTTATTAATCAATATCTATTATTTTTTATCCAGTCAGCAACAGTAAATAATGCCAAAGAAATTATTAGCTAAAAATTTATTACGCGTAATTTTAACTATTTTCACCACTGCATTTGTTGGATGTAGAAATCAAACTACAAGTGCATCTTTTACTCAGACTACTAATGTGGTTGATGAAAATCTTCCCAAAGTTGTAGCAACCACAAGTGTACTGTGTGATTTAACCAGACAGATTGCCGAAAATACGATTAATCTCATCTGCTTAATCCCCCCTAACAAAGCACCTCAGCTTTATCAAGCAACAGCAGAAGATAAAGATGCACTTGAGCAGGCTAATCTAATTCTCTATAACGGTTATAATCTTGAGTCAGAATTAATCAAGCTCATAAATACAACCAAAAACTCTGCACCTAAAATTGCTGTGAGTCAAATTGCAGTTCCTCAGCCACAGCAAATTCTAGCAAATTCTCGTAGAGTAAATAACCCTTATGTTTGGCATAATCCTAAAAATGCTATCAAGATGTTGGAAGTCATTAATAGCAACCTGAGAAAATTAGAACCCAGTAATACCGCCATTTATGGTGATAATACAAAAAGAATTAAAACCGAATTAATTCAACTAGATAATTGGATTAAATTAAAAATTGCCACTATTCCCAAAGAAAAGCGCAAATTAGTAACAACTTATAATGCAATAAATTATTACACAAACGCCTATGGCATTCCCTCCGCTACTATTGGCACTGAAGAACAAGCGACAGATCAGAGAATCAAAAATCTGACTCAGTATATCCAAAAATCTAATGTACCGACAATCTTTGCAGATATGACCGATACATTAAAAGTGATGGAATCTGTCGCTACTGAGGCGGAAGTAAAATTGTCAGAACGGCGACTATACACTCAAGGACTAGGAGAAACAACCAGTGATGGTGACACTTACCAAAGTATGATGATTGCTAACACACGCACAATTGTGGAAGGTTTGGGGGGTACATACTTGATATTTCAACCCAAAGCCCAAAAGTAGTATCTAATTATTCTTCTTGTTGCCTCATTGCTAATATTGCTATGCCTTGGTTCAATCAGTAAATAAATTTATGGATGGAAATAATAAATAAGTAACAACACTAATGTTACTTTTACCTACTCTATCCTCGACAAAAGTCCTGACTAGGCAACATAATCTCCTGATGGACAATCAGTATCACTGTAAGATTTAATCGGAGTATTCTGAGTTGTCAGAATTAATTTCCAAGGAAACCCATGAACAAATTTATCCTAACCCTAATTTCTAGTCCCGTTTTGATAGCATCTATTCTGTCTATGACAGTTATGGTCAATCATACACAAGCAATTGAGCCAGAAGTCAAAAACACAGATAAGTTATCTTGTATCAGAAATAAACATAAGGTTGGTTTGGTCTGTGCTAGAGCTTCTGTTTTAGCCCAAGTGCCTAACTATCAGCCGGAAATAGAATTTTCCCAAGAAGATGCGCCTATGTTGGAGTTCAACGATGCAGAAAGCGATATAGCAATTGCCTTGTTTGGTTGTGACTGTCCGGCTTGCATTAATTCTTTCCGTCAGATGCGCGGTGCAACTCCTTTGGTTTACTAAAATTGTACACGCAAGCTAGCTATAAAAATACAGGAGGCAGTTGTTCAACGACTGCCCCAGATTTGGAAACACAAAAAATAAATTATCCGAAATTGATGGTTTGGTGGGGTGCGTCAGTGTGAATAATTTCTGAGCGTATTTAGGTTCTATGGCACTGACGCACTCTACATTTTGGGTATTTTTTTATCTGGAAGTCCCTTATTAGGGTAACAAATACTCTTGTTACCCTTGTGTATGTTGTCTGAGTCAATGACAACCAGCCCAAGTTATCCATCTGTGAGAGAGACCTAAGCGCACAACTCTACCAGTGATTTCTTGCTCTGTAATTACAGCTCCAGAGAAATTTGCCCCCCTCAATTCTGCTTCCATGACGTTGCTACCAATTAAGTTTGCTTGCTTGAGATTAGCGCCACTCAAATCAGCACCACTCATTTCCGCTTCACTCAGGTTAGCACTGAATAAATTGGCCAAAATTAAATTGGCACCCCGTAAATCTGCTCGACTGAGAGTGCTTTGTTTTAAATTGGTGCTAATTAAGTCTGCACCGATGAAGTTGACTTCACTCAAGTTAGCTCCACTTAAGTTAGCTCCACTCAAGTCTGCATCAGTTAAATTAGCACGGCTGAGATTACATCCGCTCAAGTTAGCTTGACTAAGGTTGGCTCCACTTAAATCAGCTTCGGCAAAATTTGCCCCCCTCAAATCAACAGCATAAAGGTTAGCTTGATGCAGATTTGCTCTGTGGAATTTTCGTTCTCCTGCGTTATATAACTCTAGGAGTTTATTAGCATCCATACGGACACCTCTCAATGTTTGCGGGTAAGTAAGTCTAGTTGTGAATCAGCACGAACCACACCACACCAAAGAAAATCTATTAAGTTTTTGGTAATGAGAATTTTAGGTAAAACTTGTTATTTTATTGTGCTAGATTTTCCAGTATTTTGTACAATCACTTAACGAAAGGATATAATCCCTGAGCGTAGTTGATAACTTAGGGTTGCCATGCTGAAGTTTTACTACAATCCCATCTCTGTTAATGCTCGTCGAGTTTGGGTAGCTTTACTGGAAAAACAAATCCCTTTTGAACCATTGTTGCTGAATCTCGATGGTGATCAATTTCAGGAGGAATTCACGGTAATTAATCCCCTCCAGCGTGTGCCTGTGATAGTAGATAATGGCTTACGGGTGGTGGAGTCTTTGGCAATTTTGGATTATCTAGAGACAAAATATCCCACTCCCTCGCTAATTCCTAGTGAGCCTGCGGCGATCGCTACAGTTCGGATGGTAGAAATGATCACAGTCAGCGAGCTTCAGCCTGCTACCGTCATCTTGACTCGGCCATTAGTAGAATTAGACACCGATGCCAAAAAGCTCGCATCTGCTCAAGAGGCAGTAGGGAAGATTTTACAGTTTTATGAAACTCTTTTGGGTGAACACACCTACTTTGCAGGCCAAGATTTCACACTGGCAGAAGTGGTTGCAGGTACACTGATTCCTTCTCTCCCCCTTTTCGGGTTCTCTTTAGATGATTACCCCCGTCTGCTAGCCTGGGCGGAACGACTAGAAGAACGGGAAAGTTGGCAAAAGACAACCCCAGATTTCGCCTCTATCGCCGCCGCTATCCCCAATATCAAAGCAATCCTAGAACGGCGTTTTTAAAAATAGGGAGTAGGGAGTACTGAGTGCTGAATATTCAGTGTTGAGTCCTGATATCGTCTGAGCAATATAGATTAATTTGCTTCGACTCAAGGATGATTGCTCATTGATCAAACAAAGCAATTCGATTGTAAAAAAAGAGGTTGTGCGCCGAAAACCAATAGAAGATAAAAGTTTTTCTGTATAATTCACATTCTCGGCACACAACCCCCTGTTTTTCTCTCTAGTTACTAAAACTGATACTCGTATGCACCGATATCATATTTAATACCAGAAGGACGAGGATTACTGAGGATATCTTTCTTTAATTGACTCCAGGTATAACCATTGTTAATTGCTGGACTAGTTACATTCAATTGGAAGTTGTTTAGGGATGGGTTAACAAACTGGGGGTCCGCAATAATATCATTAGCTCCCATCACAGTGATCAAGGAACTATTAGCGTATACATTGTAGTTATAACTAACATTTGTATTGCTCCAGTTATTGTTGACATTTTTGCCAGGATAAGCGTAAAGAATGTTATTCCACACCTTGACATTTGACGAGGCATTAGCAAAGATTTGCCCATGAGAGATTTCTGGGCTTTGGTTATTCAAATAAGCAGTATTGTGAACAATATCTACATTTTCACTGAGGTAGGTATGAATGCCCGTACCACCATTTTTATATGTAAGATTGTTAGCAACCAAAGTACGTCCTAGATAGGGGCCTAAAGTTGATCCGCCTTGAGTATTTCTTAAATCATCGATGACGATACCATTACCATCTTCAATTTTCCCACTGTATACGAAGGGAATATACTGTCGATTATCATAAACCCGATTGTTGGTAACATACATTCTGTATCCCTTATTGCTATCATAATTCCAATTCTGATAGACCGAAATACCACTGCTAGCATAAGGAGAGTACCAAGCATTGTTATAGACTTCATTGCCATCTATCGTTACATAGTCTGCTTGAATTACAGCAATACCACCACCGCCGCATCCATGTATCTTGTTGTTGAGGATTCGGATGTGATGCGGATGACCATTGTTCCGTCCATCAATGGTGATACAATTTCCGATTGTCCAGGGATTATAAAGGTTATACTGCTGTTCTCTAGCATAATCAAGGCTGATATTGTCATTATTCCCTTCTATCTCTAGCCCTTGGATCTCGACATAAGAGGCTCCATCGCCAATATAAATCCCATTCCAAGCATCATGCTTAATTTTAGGTGTATGTCCACTAGATGCCCGAAATTTGATCCATGCGTTAGCGCTACCAGAGCGAGTTATGGATACAGCATAGCCAGCACCAGGGTATGGATTTGTGTACAGTCCATTCATAATTATGACTGTATCCCCTGGGTTGGTCAAATCGGCAGCTCTTTGAATTGTTCTAAAGGGAGTAGTTCTGGAGAGTCCATTATTGCTGTCTTTTCCCGTACCACTTACATAATAGGTTTTTGGTGTAGTAGCTGCGGCTAATAAAGTGTGTTTAGGTGCTTTGACTTCTTGAACAGTAGAGGAATTACTGGTATCAATCCTTGATGTAAGTGTATGTTTTTGTACATTAACTGAGCTGCTGAAAAGGACGGGCATGATTAGCAATGCAGTAAAGTTAGTCTTCATGATTAGGTATGCTCGTAAAAAGTTAACAAGTTTTGCGGTCAGATAATAACGTAGGTTCCTAGTTATTTTGATGAAAGTGTAATATTTATTCGTTCCAAAATCTTTAAATACTGTATTTTTTTTACTATTACCAAAGATGGACAGTCATGATGAAGTAAATTTCGCAGCTAAGCATGAAATTTTTCTAGGGGCTGGAGACTGATATTTTTACTCAGAGTTGTCCGCTCGGAACTGAATTGTGTTAAGACTCACGCATAAGAACACAAAATCAACGGTGCAGGAATATAGCGGTGTAGGACTTTAAAACCCTTACACTGTATTCCCTTGGAGTTGGAACGATTGTTCTGTCGCTAAAAATGGGGCTGTTTTTTGGGCCAAATCTATACGCGCTTATGTAATGATCGGCTGCCTTGAAAGTGGGGAGTAGGGAGTAGGGAAAATACAGCTTTTATATTTGGCTGCGAAAGTTTTTTCTTCAGGACTGTCTTCCTCAAAGGAAAATCTACAACGAAACATAAAGATAACTTTCTCTGATCTAAAAATAGGGTGTAAAGGTATGAGAGTCTAGGTGTTGAACAATCTCATACTTTTACACCCTGGGAGAACAAAAAAGCTTTTTGCTTCAGTCTTATTGTTAATTTCTATGCCAAGAGACTTTGGGTAAAATTTGCTTTTGATCAACTCGTCCTTGATACTTGACAGCAAAGTTTAAGAGAGAATCTAGCAGAGAATCAGAGAGATAATGAGGTTGCAAGCCTAAATCGAGTAGTTTAGTGTTTTTGGCATTGAAGTAATGTTCTTCTTTCTCGATTCTGGGATTATCGAGATTATTGATCTCTACATTTAACCCCAAGGCATTGCCAGCTTTTTTCACCATTAATGCCAAGTCACCAACACTGAATTGTTCAGTAAATTGGTTAAAGACACGAAACTCACCCGATGGAGCCGGATTAGCGATCGCTAGTTCTACACATCGCACCGTATCCCGAATATCCAAGAATCCGCGCGTTTGCCCACCTTTACCATAAACAGTTAGGGGATGACCAGTTGCAGCTTGAATGCAGAAACGGTTGAGCGCTGTACCAAACACACCATCATAATCTAGTCGGTTAATTAAGAGTTCGTCCATCCCCGTTTCTTCGGTGAGAACGCCGTAAACCACACCTTGATTTAAGTCTGTTGCCCGCAATCCCCAAATCCGACAAGCAAAATGGATATTGTGGCTATCATGAACTTTACTCAAGTGGTACATTGAACCGGGTTGCTTGGGATAAGGTAGGGTATCCTTGCGCCCATTGTGTTCAATGGTGATGTAGCCTTCTTCGATATCAATATTAGGTGTGCCGTATTCCCCCATTGTTCCTAACTTCACTAAGTGACAGTCAGGAAAATCTTCCTTCATTGCATACAGCAAATTCAACGTACCCACAACGTTATTGACCTGGGTAACAACTGCGTGTTCACGGTCAATCATCGAAAATGGTGCTGAACGCTGTTCGCCAAAATGGACTATGGCATTTGGCTCGAATTTATGCAACGCTTTTTGGAGAAATTCATAGTTGGTAATATCGCCAACAAACAGGTCAATAGATTTGCCTGTTAAATCTTGCCAGCGCTGGAGACGTTGCTGAATTGGTGCGATCGGAGTCAGAGTTTCGATACCCAGTTCATTATCCCAGTGCCGACGCACCAAACTATCTAATATTCCAACTTCATAACCGCGATTGGAAAGATAAAGTGCGGTTGCCCAACCGCAATATCCATCGCCACCAATAACTAGGACTTTCATTTTCACCAGTTTTTACTCGCTGATAGCTTAATCTATCAGGTTTGGGTACCCCCTCACTCATCATTCTGGAAGATGTGGAGTCAGAAAGGACTCTTCATTTCAACGAAAAAACAATGTCTTCTTGTGGCGATCGCATCATAAGGATTATTTAAAAGTCCTACAATTCGATATGTATGAGTTGATTATCAGTTATTTCTCTTCCTAAATACTTAGCTCGCTCTTTGACTAACCAATACTCTTTATTTTGAGTATTCATTTGTCATTTTTGACTTTTTTGCTGATTACTAGCTATATGTTTATCCAGGTAAGAGGGCAAATGTTGTTCTAGGTACTTATCTACCTGTTGTTTAATCAGATGTTCCCAATCTATTTTTCCTGGATCTTTTATATTCCTTGAACTCTTAACTACTTCGTTTAAGGGATTATTTACATACTGGGAGATAAAATTAATTAGTACGGCAGTGGCTGTTGTACTGTTATCTCGACACTGGCGGGTAAACTTTTCCCAAAGTTCTACATCGCAGTTGCATGAAGCTAGTTTTTTATTACGTAAGGACTCAAAAAATCGAGTGACTGGACACTAAATTCTTTAAAACTGACAAATAATTCTTTAATGTACAACCCTCAGAAGGTTTTTTTGGTTCAGTGCGTAAGTCCTATATGTGAGTCAATCACCAGACCTTTGCTCAGACAATTTCCCATATTGCCAAGCAACCAGATTTATTAAGCAATTTGAACTAAAAGTTAAGATTGATGTGACTCTATGTAACAGTCAGTAATCAACCAATCAGAGGTAGCAACTCCTTAAGGTAAGATCCTGAAAATAGTAAAAGGCGATTACATAGAGTCTTAAGACAATGGCACAGGATCGAAAATCAACAGTTATAGTCACTGGAGCTTCTTCTGGGGTTGGTTTGTACGCTGCAAAAGCCCTTGCTAAAAGAGGATGGCACGTCGTCATGGCTTGCCGCAATTTAGAGAAAGCAGAACAAGCCGCGCAAGAAGTCGGCATCCCCAAGGATAGCTACACCGTCATACATATTGACTTAGGCTCATTGGATAGTGTGCGCCAGTTTGTCAATGACTTTAGAGCTACTGGCAAATCCTTAGACGCTTTATTGTGCAATGCTGCCATTTATATGCCCTTAATCAAAGAGCCTTTACGCAGTCCAGAAGGTTACGAATTGACCATGACCACCAATCACCTTGGTCATTTTCTGCTGTGTAAGCTCATGCTGGAAGATTTGCAGAAGTCATCGGCTGCGGATAAACGACTTGTGATTTTAGGAACTGTCACCCACAACCCAGATGAACTAGGTGGTAAAATTCCTCCGCGCCCAGACTTGGGTAACTTGGAAGGGTTTGCCCAAGGCTTTAAACCACCAATTTCTATGATTGACGGTAAGAAATTTGAACCAGTGAAGGCTTACAAAGACAGCAAAGTTTGTAACGTCCTGACCATGCGGGAACTGCATCGCCGTTATCATGAATCCACCGGCATTACCTTCACTTCCCTTTATCCCGGTTGTGTGGCCGAAACACCACTATTCCGTAACCACTATCCCCTATTCCAGAAAATCTTCCCCTTGTTCCAAAAGTACATCACTGGTGGCTACGTATCCCAAGAGTTGGCAGGAGAGAGGGTTGCAGATGTGATTGCTGCGCCTGAATACAAACAATCTGGTGCTTATTGGAGTTGGGGAAATCGTCAAAAGAAAGATGGTAAGTCTTTTGTACAAAAAGTTTCTCCCCAAGCTCGTGATGATGAAAAAGCCGAACGCCTGTGGGATTTGAGCGAAAAGCTAGTCGGACTGGAGTCACAAAAGCCAGTTGCACTCAATAGTTAGTAATTTGTTTTGGTTGTTGACGGTTGATAGTTGACAGTTGATGGTCAACTGTTAATACCAATTCTCTATGAAGTTGCACCCAATAAATGATGTAGAGACGTTGCCTGCAACGTCTCTACAATCCAGAATAAAGCACATCTTCATTAAGAAATTTTCACCAGTCCCCAGGCGTATTCTGCTTTTCTCAATATCTAAACATAAAAAAATTCCCACCCAAACATCGATTTGGGTGGGTGATATTGAGTAGGTACAAATTAATGTACCTTAAATCATTACCAAGATTATTTAGTCTCTGTAAAATCAGCGTCAATTACATCATCACCACCATCAGATGAAGTAGTACCGCCATCTTGAGGAGCCGCACCAGGCGCAGCACCGCCACCAGCTTGTTGATAGATGTTGCTACCAACTGCGAACAATGCTTGTTGCAATTCTGGGGTCAGTTTCTTGATTTGCTCGTCGTCTTCCTTCGCAACAGCTTCCCGCAGGTCTTTGACTAAACCTTCAACTTTGGTTTTATCCGCTTCGGGGACTTTATCGCCCAATTCTTGTAGCTGCTTCTCAGCTTGGTAAGCCAAAGAATCGGCTTGGTTTTTACGCTCAATTTTTTCCCGGCGTTCTTTGTCAGATGAAGCGTTTTGTTCCGCTTCTCTCACCATGCGGTCAATGTCAGTTTTATCCAGAGTGGAAGCACCAGTAATACTGATGGACTGTTCCTTACCGGTACCTTTATCCTTAGCGGTGACGTTCAGGATACCGTTAGCATCAATGTCGAACACGACTTCGATTTGGGGAACACCCCGTGGTGCTGGGGGAATACCGTCGAGGCGGAAGGTTCCCAAGCTCTTGTTATCGTTAGCAAATTCTCGTTCACCTTGGAGGACGTGAATTTCCACGTTGGTTTGACCATCCACGGCTGTAGAGAAGACTTCAGATTTTTTGGTGGGGATTGTGGTGTTGCGAGGAATAATCTTTGTCATCACACCACCCAAGGTTTCTACACCCAAGGACAATGGTGTTACATCTAACAACAAGATGCCTGTGACTTCACCACCCAATACACCTGCTTGAATCGCTGCGCCAACTGCCACAACTTCATCAGGGTTAACAGTTTGGTTTGGTTCTTTACCTAGCAGATTCTTAACGAGTTGTTGTACCGCAGGAATACGGGTAGAACCACCCACTAAGACCACTTCATCAATATTGTCTTTCTTGAGTTTGGCATCCCGTAGCGCCTGTTCGACGGGAATACGACAACGGTCAATCAAGTCAGCACAAAGTTCTTCAAACTTAGCGCGAGTCAGAGTCATATCCAGGTGTTTGGGGCCGTCCTGGGTAGCTGTGATGAATGGAAGGTTGATTTCTGCTTGGGTCACGCTGGAAAGCTCAATCTTGGCTTTCTCTGCTGCTTCGGTTAAGCGTTGCAGTGCTTGTTTGTCTTTGCGGAGGTCAATACCTTCGTCTTTTCTAAACTGTTCAGCTAGGAAATCAACGATTTTTTTATCGAAGTCGTCACCACCAAGGTGGGTATCACCAGAAGTAGCCAATACTTCAAATACGCCGTCGCCTACTTCTAGGACGGATACGTCGAATGTACCGCCACCAAGGTCAAATACGAGGATGGTTTCATTGCTCTTTTTATCAAAACCGTAAGCCAAGGAAGCGGCTGTGGGTTCGTTGATAATCCGCATGACTTCAATACCAGCGATCTTACCAGCGTCCTTGGTAGCTTGACGTTGGGAGTCATTGAAGTACGCGGGAACGGTGATTACAGCTTGGGTAACAGTTTCACCAAGATATTTACTAGCATCTTCCACTAGTTTGCGGAGAACCTTGGCAGAAATTTCTTCGGGAGCAAATTGTTTACCGGCTCCAGGAGAGTCTACCTTGACGTTACCGCCACTGCTGAGAACTTTGTAGGAAACTTCTGTAGCTTCGTTTGTTACTTCGTCATAGCGACGACCAATAAAGCGCTTAACAGAATAGAAAGTATTTTCGGGGTTCATCACCGCTTGGCGCTTGGCGATTTGTCCTACTAGGGTGTCGCCGTTTTTAGCAAATGCCACTACCGACGGTGTGGTGCGGAAACCTTCTGCGTTGGCAATAACTGTGGGTTTACCACCTTCCATTACTGCGACGCAGGAGTTAGTTGTTCCTAAGTCAATTCCAACTACTTTTGCCATTTTAGGTGCTGGCTCCGTATAACTACAAATGAATGGGAATATAAAGGGCTTAATTCTTGAACTAACTAGTGAAAAAAGCAGTCAGTTCAGTATCCATAACCTTTGATTTGGTCTTCCTGGGTGGGAAATTCCAAGTTATGCTGATATATATACTGAAGCTCAGGGATCGCCAGTCCATGAAGGGTGGTTTCCCGAACCTTGAATGGGACGGTTAATTTTAAAATTTGTTTTTAGCTGGTTCATGGATTAAACTGCTGTCACTCTGTCTAATTTATGAGAATTAATACTTTGAGTAATTAGGGTCAACCGTAACGTTAATGTGGTGTTTGCCGTCTTTAGAGATAAATAACCCTATTTTGTCTAAGATCATCCTGACAATAAATAAAGCGATCGCTCCCCTAATTACGTTAAGTTACTGATACAAATACACCATTGGTAATTGCTGATTCTCTTCCAGTCGCCAGTTTTTCTTAGATAAAATTACTATGGTGATACATAACCTTTGCCAAACTTGATGAAAAGCGCTGACAGACAAAATCCCCAATCCTCCTTTCCACGTCCTGACATCCTCGCACCGGCTGGTAACTGGGAATGTGCTAAAGCTGCTGTAGAAAATGGGGCAGATGCGATTTATTTTGGTTTGGATAAGTTTAACGCCAGAATGCGGGCGCAAAATTTTACTGAGGCAGATTTACCTGAATTAATGGCATTCCTGCACCTGCGGGGCGTAAAAGGTTATGTCACCGTCAATACACTAATTTTTCCCCAAGAATTAGGGGAAGCGCAGCAATATCTCCGCACAATTATTGCTGCTGGTGTGGATGCGGTGATTGTGCAGGATGTGGGGATTTGTCGGCTTATCCGTCATCTGTCACCGGATTTTCCCATTCACGCTTCTACACAAATGACCATCACTAGCCCGGCTGGTGTGGAATTTGCCAAGTCTCTTGGTTGTGAATTGGTAGTACTAGCCCGTGAATGTTCTCTTGCAGAAATTAACAAGATTCAACAGCAGATTGCACAAAGGTCTGCTTCCCTACCCCTAGAGGTTTTTGTTCACGGGGCTTTGTGTGTAGCCTATTCTGGTCAATGTTTGACTAGTGAAGCCTTGGGGGGACGTTCTGCCAATCGTGGTGAGTGCGCCCAGGCTTGCCGAATGCCCTATGAATTAACTGTTGATGGGGAAATTATAGATTTAGGCGATCGCAAATATTTACTCAGCCCCCAAGATTTAGCAGGATTGGAAATTTTGCCTGATTTGGTTAAGTCAGGGGTGACCAGTCTCAAGATTGAAGGACGGTTAAAAGCTCCAGAGTATGTGGCTAATGTTACCCGTGTCTATCGACAAGCATTAGATCGGGTGATGGGACACTCACAAAGGGATTATGTATCACATCAAGAGCGCTACGACTTAGAAATGGCTTTTTCTCGCGGACTTTACACTGGTTGGTTTCAGGGAATTAACAATCAAGAACTAGTTCATGCCAGATTTGGCAAGAAGCGCGGGGTTTACTTAGGTGAAGTCAGCCGTATTCACCATGAAGAGGTGACAATTAAATTAGCAGCACCTGTGAAGCCAGGGGATGGTGTGGTGTTTGACTGTGGTCATCCAGAGGCGAAAGAAGAAGGTGGTCGAGTCTATGGGGTGGTGCAGAAGGGTAAAGAAGCCGTATTAAGCTTTGGTCAAGGTAATGTGAACTTCCGCCGCGTTCATGTAGGAGATAAACTTTGGAAAACCAGCGACCCAGAACTTGATAAACAATTGCGCCAAAGCTTTGCTGGAGATAACCCCCAATTTCAACGTCCCATAGACTGGGAAATTCATGGTGAAATTGGTCAGATGTTAGTGGCGATCGCCCGCGATGAACTCGGTAACATTGTACAAGTAGAGTCAGCAATATCATTAGTTGCAGCCCACACCAAACCCTTAGATACAGAACGTCTACAAGAACAATTCGGTCGTCTTGGTAACACTCCCTTCCGTTTAGGAACCCTCACCAATCACCTCAATGGTGCGGTCATGGTTCCCGTCAGTGAGTTAAATCGGATGCGGCGAGAAGTTGTGACTCAATTAGAAGAATTACGCAGTCAACCCAAACGCTGGCAACTACGTAGTCATGTTTCCTTCCCAGACCTCCTCCCTCCCCCATCTCCCCAATCCCCCCAATCCCCCTCCCTCATCGTTTTAGTCCGCAACCTCAAGCAACTCCAAGCCGCCTTACAAACTGGTGTCGAAACCCTATACTGCGAATTTGAAGACCCCCGCACCTATAAAGAAGCTGTACAACTAGTACATGAAGTAAGGAGAGAATCCGCTTCTCCCCAAATCTTCGTCGCCCCACCCCGCATTACCAAACCCGGCGAAAACTGGATTTTACAGCAAGTCCGCGCCGCCAACGCTGATGGTTATCTGATCCGCAACTACGACCAGTTAGAATTTTTTGCAGGCGATATTTGCATTGGTGATTTTTCGCTGAATGTTGCCAACCCCTTAACCGCAGACTACTTTAAACAAAACTTCGGTTTGAACCGGTTGACAGCATCCTATGATTTAAACATCAATCAACTAGAAAACTTACTTACCAGTTGCCCTGCCCAGTGGTTTGAGGTAACAATTCATCAACATATACCCATGTTTCACATGGAGCATTGTGTATTTTGTGCCTTTCTCTCAGAAGGAACCGATTATACCAATTGTGGCAGACCTTGTGAAAAACACGAAGTGAAATTGCGCGATCGCGTGGGTAGTGAACACGTCTTACAAGCAGACGCAGGTTGTCGTAATACTGTATTCAATGGTACAGCCCAAACCGGAGCCGAATACGTACAGCGCTTGATAGGCTTGGGTTTAATTCACTTCCGCCTTGAGTTTGTCAATGAAACACCTGAACAAGTGACTAAAACAATACAGCGTTATCGTCAATTACTGGCAGGTGAAATTACAGGTTCTCAACTGTGGCGAGAGTTGAAACTACAAAATCAACTAGGTGTAACTCGCGGCCCCTTGGGTGTATCTGCACTGCGATGAAATTAGGACTTACGCACCCAGATTTTCTTTTGAGACTGGGTGTAAGGGTGTAAGGGTGTAGGGGTTTCAAACATTTATACCCCTATACCCTTCTCCAAACCCTTGATATTTCGTTTTCATACGTAGGTCTTAAAAATGTGTGCTGTCAAAATTTATAGCTATCGCCAGTAGTGTTAGGACATCAATAAGATGATGTAACCTAGACACCAAGAGGCTTTTCACCCAGTCCCCAGTCCCCAATCCCCGATCCCCAATCCCCAATCCCCAGCCATAACCTCTCACATCCTCAAGTCCCCTTGATATTCACACTTAAAACCTCGACTTTGCCAAGTTGACATATTTACTTTGCTCAGTTGCATAACTTTTGGGCATTGTGGCTGAATGATTTGACTCAAGCCAGCCCATAATATGCTACGGGTGACATCTAACCCTGTTTTGATCCAAGACTCCCGATTACCAGGAACACCAGTTTCTTTAACGACCTCAACTTCTACCCAAATACCACGAGAGCCTAAAAGAATCTGTGCCATCCATTTAGCTCTTGGTAAATGAGTGGGTGAAGTAATTAGTCTGACTTTATGTACTCCCCAACTTTTTAATATCGGTACTCCATAGTAGAAATTTTCAAAGGTGGAATTGGCGCACTTTTCCAGCCAAACATTAGACAAATCTGCCGCCTCACGCTCAAAAATTAGCTTGATACATGGGTCTGGAGAACCTTGGGAAATTAAAATGGGGATTTGTGGATATTGTTTGGCTATTTGGGCAATATAAATTTCCCGTCTAATACTACCGCCAAGGACAAAAAAGGCATCTGGAGGCTGGGAAGAAGCAAAAACTAGGGTTATAGTGGTGATGATTAGCCAACCGCCAAGCACCAGACATAAAACCCCCACAAGTTTTTGTATTAATCGCCACTTTTTCCTTATGTCTTCCCTTATAGGGACTGATGAATTTCTGTTGAATTTGCGCCTCATGACACAAGATAAAAAAGCTTGGTTAGTTAAGCTTAAAAGACCAGCAATTCTCCAATAGAAGTGCTATCTTATAAAATTAATATGGGGTGTAAAGATGACAGTAACAAAACTGTCACACTATTGTCACACTGCTAGATTAAACTAGCTAAGAAAATCAAAGAAATAGTAATGATTGTTAATAAATTAATGCAAAATATTAGCATAATTTAAAGGGGAGAATTAATGAGGGGAGTGTAGCTGAAAATTGAGTATAAAAACTTAAAACTTTACCCAAAGTCTGATTGCTAAACTGTCAAAATCACAATAAATCCCTGCTGATATACATGAACTCATCTGCGAAACATCACTCGCTGCTCCAGGTTGCTATGATTGGAGGAGCGATCGCTACAACGGCGACTATATCCGTATTTGGCCCAGCTTGGACTCGTAGCGTTCGTGCCGCCTTACAAGATAGTCCTAAAGCGGTAATAGACCAAGTATGGCAATTAGTAAATAACGAATATGTTGATGGCAAGTTTAATCAACAAGATTGGCTAGCAGTTAGAAAAAGTTTATTAAGCAAAGATTATTCATCTAAAGAAGAAGCTTACGTGGCAATTCGGGAAGCCCTACAAAGGCTGAACGATCCATATACCAGGTTTATGGACCCCAAGCAGTTTGAAGTCCTCACCAGTCAAACATCTGGGGAAGTATCTGGTATAGGTATCCGCATGGAGTTGAACGAAACAACCAAGCGGCTGACTGTCCTAGAAGCCATAGAAAACTCTCCAGCCTTGAAAGCTGGGATTAAAGCAGGTGATGAAATCCTAGCAATTGACGGCAAACCCACCCAGCAAATGAAAGTGGATGATGCCTCTAAATTAATTCGCGGTAAAGAAGGCACCGCTATTACTTTACGTCTAGGACGTACTGGAAACAGTGCCTTTGATTTGAAGCTCACCAGAGCCAAAATAGAAGTACCAACTGTTTCCTACAACCTGAAGCAAGAAGGTAGCAGACGGGTTGGTTACATCCGCTTACGGGAGTTCAGCGCCCACGCCGCCGAGCAAATGGCACGAGCTATCCGCAATTTGAACGGACAAAAAGTAGATTCTTATGTCTTAGATTTGCGGGGAAACCCTGGTGGTTTATTGCAGGCGAGTATTGAAATCGCTCGGATGTGGTTAGATGATGGTGGCATTGTCCGTACCGTTAACCGTCAGGGATTTAACGAAGATACAAAAGCTAACCGGACTGCTTTAACAAAACTTCCCTTGGCCGTATTGGTAGATGGTAACTCAGCTAGCGCCAGTGAGATTCTGACAGGTGCGCTCAAGGATAATAAACGAGCTGTAGTTATTGGTGGTCAAACCTTTGGCAAAGCTTTAGTCCAGTCAGTTCATGAATTACCCGATGGTTCAGGTTTGGCAGTGACGATCGCTCACTACTATACCCCCAACGGTACAGACATCAACCATAAAGGTATTACACCAGATATCAAACTGGAGTTAACCGACGCACAGGAACGCCAACTAGCCAACAATCCCAAACTAATTGCTACTCAAAACGATCCGCAATATGCCCGTGCGATCGCTGTATTATCTGGCAATAACTTTGCTCGTCCTCCCCTCAATCCAACCAATCAACCAATGAGTCTGGGTGCTAATGAGTTGAAGTTTTAAAAATCTGTTCTATGAGTGATTAGTTACCAGGTGTTCATATATCAGCATTTTTCTGTTCCATAATTCTGGAGCCATAATCAGAACTTGAGTGGTGCGGGAATACTAGAAAAAGACAGAAGTCAGGCAGAGAATATCTGACTCACTCCTATACTAAGTTAGTATTTCCCAACCCACACTCTCAGGTTTTATGAATCATCAGCAAAATGATCCAACCACCGCCAACAGCTTTTTGCCAATGGTATCGGTGGTTGTTCCTATTTATAACGGTGAGGCAGATTTACCAGAGTTAATCAGCTGTTTTGTATCTCAAACCTATCCCCCAGAAAGGGTAGAGTACTTATTGGTAGATAATAACAGCAGCGATCGCACCCTCTCCTTCATAGAAAAATCTGCGGTTAATTCCCCAATTAATATTCGTCCCCTCAGCGAAAATAAAATTCAAAGCTCCTACGCGGCGCGTAACATGGGAATCCGGGCTGCTGTCAGTGAAATTGTGGTATTCACAGATGCTGATTGTCGTCCCCAACCCCAATGGCTAAATTCACTAATTCAACCTTTTGTCAATCCAGAAGTGGTAATTGTTGCAGGTGAAATCGCTGCTTTACCAGGAAAAAACTTATTAGAAAAACACGCAGACCGCCAAGATACGCTCTCACAAAAGCACACCCTCGCTAATAGCTTTTGTCCCTACGGTCAAACGGCTAACCTAGCAATCAGACGCACTGCCTTTACTCAAGCCGGATTATTCCGTCCCTATCTGACTACTGGCGGTGATGCAGATATTTGTTGGCGAATTTTGCGGTCAAATATTGGTAGTTTAGAATTTGCCCCAGATGCCATTGTCCAGCACCGCCACCGTGCCACACTCAAGGAGCTAGCCAGTCAATGGCGACGCTACGGACGCTCCAATCGTTATCTGCACGAACTACATGGTGTAAACTTAATGCCTGATATCAGCCTCAAAGATATTGGCTACCGTTTAACACGTTGGTTAATTAAAGAATTACCACGGGATAGTGCCAAAGCGATCGCCGGTAAAGCCAACTTGGTAGATGTATTCAATACTCCCATTAGTCTGTTCACCGCTAGAGCGCGTGCAGTCGGACAACGGGATGCCCAACTACCAGAACAGGCTAAGACCATTGAATGGTTGTAGGAAGTTTGAATTTTCGATCCATGATTCGCTACATTGGAACAAAGTGAACCATAGGAAATTTTTTAGATGTCAGCACAATTGTTACTGGTAGATGATGAACCCGGATTGAGAGAAGCCGTCAAAGACTACTTACAAGAAAGTGGTTTTAGCGTTCAAGTCGCCAGTAATGCCCGTGAGGGTTGGGATTTGATGCAGCAAAGCACACCAGACCTCGTAATTTCTGATGTGATGATGCCTCAGGTAGATGGGTATCAATTTCTCAAGCAATTGCGCGAAGACCCCCGCTTTCAATCACTCCCCGTGGTATTTTTAACAGCTAAAGGGATGACAAGCGATCGCATCCAAGGTTATCAAGCCGGCGTTGATGCTTATCTACCCAAACCCTTCGACCCAGATGAACTGGTAGCGATCGTCGAAAACTTACTTACCCGCCGCAACAGCAAGCCCCAAAAAACCACCGAAGAAGGCGAAACACCAGATATAGCCGAACTAGCCAATCAAATTGCTCAAATCAAAGCTTTATTAACTCAAAGGAATGCAATTTCCCAGTCACCTGCTCCTTTTAAAATTGACCTCACTCCCAGAGAACAAAGCGTTTTAAACTTGGTAGCTGAAGGACTAATGAACAAGGAAATCGCCCGCCGTCTCGAAACCAGCGTGCGTAACGTCGAAAAATACGTCAGTCGTTTGTTCAGTAAAACAGGAACTAACAGCCGTACTGAGTTAGTTCGTTTTGCCTTGGAACACGGTCTAGCCAAATAAACTACTCCGAAACTTCCATAAGAATTTCCCATCTCTGTACCTTTATATGGGACAGAGATACAAATGCTTTGTCGGAAATATCTTATGTAGCAGTAAAAATACTATTACACTTAATAACTAAGGATATTGCAGCATCAACTATCAACTTTTTCCAAGATGTGAGAGATGCCGTTGCAGAATTTGTGGCAATGTTTACTATTAATCTCCGCAAATAAAAGTAAAACCCTGGTCAGAGCAATTGCCCTCATAAATAAGACATCTAAAACTTTTACTAGTCTCAGAAGTGCAACATTAGTGCTAGTAATTACTCATCTATATAAGTACAGTAAATGGTAAAAACTCCGATTGTAGTTGCTTTATTTAGCTTTTCGGAGAGTAGGGTAAATTTGAGCTTATTAACAAAGGCATTAAGTTATACAAGCCAACTCAATATTTAGAGCAAATAGGTAAATGGGCTAACTTATGAGAAATTAAGATTTTCTACCCAGTATTTGATTTGCCGCTACTCAAATTGCAACTTTATTTCTAACTATTGATTAGTATCAACAGCATTACGTAAACGCATCAATTGACGACGCATTTGAGGTGATGCTTTAAACTCAGAAACTTCTTGTGCTTTTACAGACGCTTGTAGCATCTCTAAAAAGTCATCCGACCCTTCAGTTAAAGCATCTAGCAGGATCTGCATCAGTTGTTCGCGATCGCCCAACAAGCTTTTTTCCTCAACTAACCGGAATTTGAGATGTATTTCGCACTCATAGACACCGACTTCTATATTATTTATTTGCCGTGGTAATGCTTTCGAGTTCATAGTTTTAGAGATTCCTGTGCTTGGTGGTATGAGGTTGAGGAGGTATATCTCCTACAAAATTTCTGTATAGTCTTTTGAATTCGTTCTGCCTGAATTAACAATTTCTTTTCAATTCACCGCATTTATCTTCCATTCCATGCTCCTGATTTTTTTAGATAGTCTTTTATTGTCGAAGATCGAATCTTCCTGTGTTAGTTGTATTTCAGGTAAGCCATAACTATTATTCAGTTTTTGAGATTATATACAATAAAGTTTCTGTAAGAAGTTGTTCTAGGTTTTTAAAGCTTTTCACATCAACTTTATTTTAAAGTCAACAATAGTTTGAGTTTTTACTGAACTTTTCGTGTTTACACGTAAGTAAATCCCTCATTTTTTTTGATTTTATTAAAGCTAGACGTAGTTGTATGCTAATTACGTAAAATTACTCAATGTACGTTTTGTTCATCATCAAATTCAGGAGTGGTAGATGAGCGATTTTATCAAAAGTAAAATCTTGGTTTTAAACCATAGCATAGACTCTAAGTTCAACTGAAGAAAATCCAATCAACCTCCGGGGAACAGGGAAAACAGGGGAGAACTGACTCCAAGATTCTTCCCTAGTCCCCAGCCCCATTTAATTTGAGTGCTTTGAAGCCCATATATAGCGTCTACAATTATTTCAGTGTAATTAACCTGAATCTGACACCCTGTTATGGAAAACGCAACGCTGCTCAAGTCTACAACCCGACACATCCGCATTTTTGCAGCAGAAATTGACCGGGATGGTGAACTAGTTCCCAGCAATCAGGTCTTGACCTTGGATATCGACCCGGACAACGAGTTCAACTGGAATGAAGATGCTTTGCAAAAGATTTATCGCAAGTTCGATGAATTAGTCGAAGCCTCAAGCGGTGCAGACCTGACAGACTACAACTTACGCCGCATTGGGTCAGACTTAGAACATTATCTGCGATCGCTCCTCCAAAAAGGCGAAATCAGCTACAATCTCTCTGCTCGCGTCACTAACTACAGCTTAGGGCTTCCTCAAGTGGCCGTTGAGGATAAATAGTACGCAAGATCCCCAGAACCCCGACTTCTACTTCTTGAGCAAGAAGGGGTTCTGACTTATTTTAATAAATGTGTTAATTTGAACAGCACTAAATCAATTAGATATTTATCATCCAATTGGAGTGCTGTACGAATTATATAAGCGTTAGCCTACTCTACGATTTCTCCACAGGAGTAGCCGCAAGCTAAACTTAAGCTATTTTGCTTTCCTGCGGAACGCCACTCACACCTGTAGGGTATTACTAAGGATGAATTGTCCAGATGTCGAGCGTTGAGTATCTTAATTCTTAATTAAAGTTTATGACTGTTCCACAACTTATAAACTATGGAAATATCTGTGTTTTTTGCGATCGTTCATGATTAACGCAACCAAAGCAAAAAATCTAGACAAGACGAGTGTTAGCGGCTCTAGCAAGGGAAAGCAACAGATAAATAAAAGCTATGATGAGGCTGTAAGATTGACAAAGGAGTATGGTGTTTGCATAAGTTCAGATAAGTATTAATATCTGTTGGTATCTACCAGCTAAAATCATGATCCCACGATGGATAACTCGAATTCAAGAAATATGAGCGGTCTTCATTCTTGCCGCTACCAGTGCTGTTGAAACAATTGCCAATCGCTGATCGGTGCGAACACTATGGAAAATGATGCGGCAACGCTCTACTGTCCAAACGAACTTTGTCAGGCTGCGAATCCCCTGACACACAAGTTTTGCCAGCGATGCTCCACACCCTTACCCAAGCGTTATTTGTGGGTGGTGGGAGATAGTCTGAGTATGGGCATTACAGGAGAAATATTAGCCGATCGCTATTTAATTATCAATCAGTCTGTTGTTTTAGATACTAAACCCGGTTTACTACCCCAAGCGCCCGATTTAGAAAATACCCATCCCATCAGACCTTATCTGCGGCTCATCCCCTATCGGTTAAATATCCCCCAAGTGTATGGGGTGCTGCCGGCAACCGATGGGTATGTCCACAGTCAAGTTTTATTGTTAGAAAAATCTCCTCTGTTCGCAGACAATTTAGCTCAACAGGTGCATTTGTGTAGCGAATTTACCGATGCTTGGCGCTACGCTACATCAATGCGCCAACTACATTGGCTGTGGCAAATTGCCAATCTTTGGCAACCTTTCAAGAGTGAAGGCGTTGTATCTAGCCTACTCAACCCCTATCTGTTGCGGGTGGAAGGGCCATTAGTACGGTTGTTGGAGCTGCATTCTGACCCTACAACAGCCCTAGAATTGCCACAATTGGGTGAATTTTGGCAACAACTACACCAGGAAGCCAAACCAGCCATAGCAGAATTTGTTCAGCAAATTAGTTATTTGCTCATTCAAGGCGAAATCAAATCCTCAGAGGTACTAGTTGCTGTTTTAGACAGAGGATTGGCAGAACTAAGCAAATCACAAACGCCCACCATTCAAATCGCTACCAAAACTGACACTGGCCCTAGCCGTCAACGGAACGAAGATGCTTGTTATCCTCCCAGTGGGACATTATTGAGCAAACCACCCCAACCAACGGCCTTAGCTATTGTTTGTGATGGCATTGGTGGACATGAGGGCGGCAATGTTGCCTCTAATTTAGCAATTGAAACTGTCCACAAGCAGGTACAACAACTGATAAATGTACCACCAGACCATATCGAACCATCGCTGTTGATAGCTGATTTAGAACGGGCAGCAGCCGTTGCCAACGACAAAATTAGTCAGCGCAATGACAGCGAAAATCGCCAAGGACGAAAACGTATGGGTACAACCTTGGTGATGGCTTTACCTATTGCCCACGAAATGTATATTACCCACGTCGGCGACAGTCGCGCCTATTGGATTACCCGTCACGGTTGTTATCAAGTTACCCTTGATGATGATGTGGCATCAAGGGAAGTGAGATTAGGCTACGCTGTGTATCGTGAAGCAGTACAACAAGGCGGTTCAGGTTCGCTGGTGCAAGCTTTAGGCATGAGTCCTAGTAGTTCATTACATCCCACAGCCCAAAGATTTATCCTCGATGAAGATGGGGTATTTCTGTTAACTTCCGACGGGTTAAGTGATTTCGACCGTGTAGAAGACTATTGGGAAACGGAAATCTTACCAATTCTGACGGGTGAAGAAAATAATATAGTTAACGTGGTTGAGCGATTGGTAGATATTGCTAACACGAAGAATGGACATGATAATGTGACGATCGCCCTAGTTAACTGTCAAGTCAAATACACCGAACCACAGATAACTCTGAAGGCAGTTGTTCCCGACAGCACTCATATCAAAACTGTCAATTTGACATCAAGAGCGCTACAGCCAACCTTACTAGAGGCTAAACCAGAACAAAAAACTCAAGTAGTTCCCAGCAACTTACCTAATAGAATCAGCAAACTGCCTCTAAATCTCATCGTGCCGTTAATTTTGGTGGCAACAGCTGGTGTCTTGGGATATTGGGTAATGTTACTGCGATCGCAATATGCCATTCCCACAGTCACCCCGACTAGAAATATACCATCAGCCACCCAGAGTCCCAAAGTACAGCAGCGATCGCTAAATAATCTCGCACCTGGATGGATAATTAAAACTAACAGTGAAATCACTTTCAATCAACAACAAGTACCCCCAGAAAGTTTTTTAGAAGTGATTGATAAAAAATTCAATCCTCAACCTGCTCCAGGGATTTATGAAGTATACCTACGTCTTTGTAACCCCCAGCCAGCTAGCGCTAATAATTTAGCTACAGAACCTCCGCCACCTTCAGAACAGCCAATCAAAACGGAATTAGCTCAACTGAAACGATTTGCTGTGACAGTTTTACAACCCAGTCAAGATAGCCCTTGTAATAGTGTTTCTCTACCAGCAGACATCCCACCCCCAGCAGCCAATACTCCTAACAATCCAGGTGCAGCTGAATCAAATAATCGATAAACTGATAAAAACCTGAAATAATACAAATAATAACAAGACGCAATTTACCAGCCAAAAGTTTTTCTTAAGGAAAATCACACTTGGCTATTATCGTAAATTCAAGGGTTTAACGCCCCTCTCTGACAAAGTTCTGTGAAGCTCTCTACGAGACGCTAAAAGCGAACGCGGACTCGCTACCGCTAAGCTAACGCCGGCAGCCGGCGCACTCTACGGGATCTTGCTACAGACTTGGCGCTAAGTCTACAAGTAGTTTCAGTCTGGGCAAAATTCCCCTACTGAATACCCATAGCGGCGCGTAGGCAAAATATCTCGACTGCGACAGCCTCAGTAACCATAATTTTGAATTGTTCTTACCTCGTAGTGTGCTAATCCATGCCCTCCCTGAATCTGGCGATCGCCCGTCTCATCAACACTGGCAAAGATAGTTTCGCCATTTGGGTGGTCAAGGCTCCCTATCCCAGTGGCTATGTTTTGCGTGACTGTGCTTGGCCTGCCGAACTCAGTCAAATTTGGCAAGAATGGCAGCAAATGTTTGCCGGTCATAGTGGTATTCACATTTCTTCAGATACGAAACCCCCATTAACAAACTCAGTTCCGGGAAATATAGTCTCCCTCCCCTCCGGGCAAACCACTGGTTATAGTAGTCGCCTCATGCAATACCTGGGGATGAATTTATGGCGTTGGATATTCGAGGGGCCAATTCTGGGGAGTCTGGAACGTAGTCGCGGTATCGCTATGGGTCAACATACACGTTTGCGCTTTCGTCTGGAAATTCGTGATCCAGATTTAATCGCCCTACCCTGGGAAATTATGCAACGGGAACCAGGACAGCCTGCGGTGTCCCTCTCCCCAGATGTATTATTTAGCCGTACAACCAGTGAAGTTGAAGCTTTACCATATTTACGTATCGATCAAGCTTTAAAGGTGCTGCTGGTTCTTGGACATGATCAAAACCTGCAACTGCAAACAGAAGCCGCTATCCTAGAAAAAACCCTGTTAAATGGTGCTCAGGTGGCTGGTTATGGTCAGGGTTATGCACCATGTACAGTCAAAACTCTCATCCAGCCTACACCCCAAGAGTTGATTCAAGAGTTAGAAACGAAAGCATATAATGTATTTTTCTACGCTGGTCATGGTCTACCAGGGCCGGATGGCGGATTGTTGTTCTTGCGCCCAGGAATGAGCCTGAACGGCATAGAACTAGCCCAAGTATTAACCCGCAGCGCTTTGAAGTTGGCCGTATTTAACGCTTGTTGGGGAGCGCAACCAGCCGCTATTAATCATCAGGCTATTCCTGCTAGTAGTTTGGCAGAAGTTTTAATTCGTCATGGTGTGCCGGCAGTTTTAGCGATGCGGGATGAAATCGCTGACCATGAAAGCCACAGTTTTATTCAAGCCTTTGCCGAAGCATTGCGATCGCGCAAGCCCATCGATGAAGCAGTGGCGGAAGCCAGGCAAGAGCTGTTAACACTATATAAGTACAATCAACCCGCTTGGACTTTACCCGTTCTCTACTTACATCCAGATTTTGATGGTGAACTCATCAAAAGTTTTGATGAAAGTGTAACGGAAATGCCCGATACTGCTATTCCTAACTCTAATTCTTCCATGCCGATCGCCTCTTTGCGATCGCTCTCCCCCGGAGGTCGTAGCTGGTTTTTAAGAACTGGTGTCACACGCATCGGTCGGACGAAAGATAATGATATCGTCATCCCGGAACTTTCTGTTTCTAAGCGACACGCCGAAATTTTATGCCGGAATAATTTTACCGGTAATCCAGCCCGCACCTATTATCTCCAAGATTTTTCCACTTATGGTACAACTTGGTTTTTAGGCTCTAATGGTTGGCAACAAATTCTGCGGGAGGAAGTTCCTTTAAAATCAGGTATGCAGTTAAAGTTTGGTAGTTCAAGAGGTGAAATCTGGGAATTTATTATTGAAGATTCTTGAATAAATCATGGCGGGGGAAAAGCAGAATTCTGAAAATAACCTTTTTTCCTCTCCTGCCTCCCCTGCTTATCTGAACCTGGGGGATTTACCTGGAAAAATTTTTATCAGGTAAGGGAGATTTTGTCATGAGTTAGTAGCCAAAGTTTGAGAAAAACAGTCCACAATGAGACTAGGCATGAAACCAGATAAAAAACAAATGACGACTAACAACTGAGATACCCAATGCAGTAAACGGTCAATTTGAAGATTATAAAAAAACGTTTTTTTTTGCGGAAATCTAAATCTGACTGCTGTAGCTGTCAATGTCAACTAAATCAATTTATCAGGAGGCAATCAATGACTCATAAAACTAACGGTTCAGATGCTTGCCATTCTGTAGTATCTCAAATGGAATTAGATTTATTAGCAGCTTTATTAGAACCAGAGGATGCAGCCTATCCTTGGAACCCCTCTGACGATGAGTCAGAAATATACTTTGAAGAGCTAGAACGGCAATTTGCTCAAGATGTATCAGATGAAGAATTCACCACCAGAGCGCAGGTTTTTTACGATAAACTCGATCACCTATGGTCAGGGGTAACACCTTCTTCATACTACAATCATAATACATCGTCGTTAGCTGTAGATCATCTTCAAGAAAATTTACACACAGCTTTTGCGACTGGTATCCCACAAAATTGGCTAAATGCGATCGCCACCAAAGCAGCAGAAATTTTCGCTTCTCAACAATCTCTAGGTGAGCAACTCGTAGAGTGTGTACAAAGTGTATTACCCACATGGGAAGCAGATGACTTGTTGATTTTCGCCCGTCCCTATGCTTACGCTATGCGGAGCAGCGAAGGGCAAAACTTAACATCTATAGTTGATAATGTTAATCATCAAGAGTGGTCTGCTCTATCAGAAGTTGAGCAAGCAAAGTTAAGTGTAGCGATCGCTTACTATGCTATTAGACAACTCAATGATTCTCAGGCAGAATCTTAACTTCTACAGCTTTTTTATATACTTTGACCTTGATATTTTTACTGTGAACAGTGATTTTGCTCACAGGTGGCACTTTTGTCGGATTTTTTAGTTTTTGAGTGTTAGATTTTTAGGCACAAAAAAACACCATACTGTAACCATAAGCTGATGCAAAAATTAGCGCAATCTACCTTAAGACAGAGAAACGAACTTCGGCAAAGATTTAGGTGTGAGCGCCCAGTAGAACGCTCAGTTGAGTTATCAAGCCGTACTCAGGACTCTATTTAGGATCAAGAAAACGAGTGGCAAAATTTTGCGATCGCGTTGGTGATAAAGCTCTGGCTTTCAGAATCGCTGCCATCAAGAAAGCATAAGACAAAACCCCAACAACAACTAAGAGCAAATTATTACTGTGTCCGGCTGTATTCCATAAAGCGTGGAGTGCGGCGGCACTGAGGTAACCAACTGCGAGAATCTGTTTAGCATGACGGGGTTTGAGAGCAGCTAAACCGATGAAATATCCCAAATAACCACTATAAGCCATGTGGCCTGCTGGCAAGCCTAAGATGCGAGCAATCAAGACTTGTAAACCCGCTTCTGTACCTGCTTGTAAGGACGCGGCTGGTACATATTGTCCCAGAGTTTCCAATAAGGTAAAGCCTACAGCCGAAGCAGTTCCCAAGAGAATACCATCCAAAGGTTCCCAAACACCGACACGTTCTCGCCAAGCGGGTGGTAGTCCCAAAGCAATTAGATATACTCCCAATATGGGCAAAGCTTTGAGTAATTCTTCCATTAAGCCAGCCCCAAAAAAGTACCCCACAAATAATTCTGTGAGGCTGCTGACAGGCTGATCTATGGGTGGTACGCTACCAGGAAGGACTTCCCGAAAAATGAAAATAAATAAATTTAATAAAGGACTGAGCAAAATCAGGGTTGTACTCAAGGCTGCACCAACTAACACCCACCAAGGTTTAGGCTTGCCGCAAAGTTGGTAAATAAAATAGTAAGCAGCCAAAGCTATATAAGTTGCGACGATTACTTGATTGGCTTGTGGCCTACCCACCGTCGCAAACATCAACACCACAAATACTACTGTCAGTATTCCGGGGACAAGATAAGCTTTGCGTGTTAAATCCTTACCAGTAGAAATAATCGGAAACAGCTGGGTGAAGCTCACCGAATCTGGTTTGGGGGGGTGCTTGGCTGAGGGTAGGGGTGCAACTTGGTTGGTGATGATTGTCGGTTGGGGAGCGACTGCATACTCAAACAGGAATTGTGGCCCATCAGCACCCAAAGAAATGCGATCGCCTGCGTGTAACTCCTGACATCCGTACAAGCGTTGACCATTTAAATAAGTACCGTTGGCACTATTCAAATCACAAAGTACCCAGCTAAATTTGCTATCTACAGATGAAGCAACGGGACGAACCACAGCATGACGACGGGATACCATCCGATACATCATGGCATCTAAAACAACTTGGCAGCTGGGGTCACGTCCAATTACCACTTCTTTACTGGTAAGCGAGTAGCGAGATTCTGACCCAAATGCTGCTCCGTTACCAGACACTAGCCGCAGAAAAGCATTATGTCTTGCGTTTTTGCCTGTCATCGAGTAGGTCTTTCCAAACTAATTCATAAAAAATGCCTGGGCTTCGGCGTTAACCTCAGCCACACTAACAGCAGCATTGCTAAATACACTATAGCTCTACTCTCTGTGAATAAATTTAAAATTCACTCATGCAAAATTTAAAATTCTTTCTCCTCATTGTGACAAGTATTCTCACCGCAAAAAGTATTTTTTGTATCTTATTTATTAGATATATGAGTTCTGGAAATCCGGTAATTAATTAAAAGTACAGCTATTGAACATATATTTAGTAATATTTACCGCTTTTTTATATATAGGAATAAAATTCCCACTTGGCATATTAATTAGGACTTATCCACAAAGATTTTCTGTTGAGATTGGGTGTAAGCGGTGAAAGCTTGCGCCGTAATCCTTGGTTCAATAGGTATGGTTAGGGTTTTTAACTCCTGAAGTTCCTACATCCCACATCCCTTGATGTTTATTTTTTAAATTGTTATGACTTATTTTCTGTTATGGGATGAGTATTTGATTTCTGAAATATATGTATGGTAGCTACTGCGCCCTTAAGGATTTCCCTGCTGGAAGCAAGTGGCGTTAGGCAATGCCCACCCTACAGATACTTAGATATTTATACGCAAGCGTAGGCTACGCCAACAATAATCAAATCGGCTTCCTATGCTTACTGGGTATTCATGAAAACTGAAAATCTTGTATTTTGTCTTTTAAGTGTATTTTTCAGATCGAATAAATTCTGTAAAAACACCGTAAAAATAAAGATTTTATGTCCTAAAAATTTGATAAATATACAGAAATTACAGACAATCAGGGAAAATATTCACCTGTTAAATAGCTGAATTCGTTGATGACAAATACACCTACAATAGCTATAATGTATATTCAGAAGATATAACAGACAGTTAAATATATGAATTTACATCTTATGAATTTTTGGCAAAAATTAGAGGTTAGTATTTTACTTAAACAACCGTAGTTCTCCCGCTACGGTTATTTTTTTGCTAAAAGACAAAAAGAAATCACGATTGTATCTTGAATTTAACAATTTCCCGTGATTTTACCGCGCCAAAAAATAAGTTTTATGAATACAAAGAAAATATAGTTATTCAATTTATATCTGATGTTTTTAAAACCATTTAGCGGCTTAATGGTAATTGCCTCATTGTCATTGAGTGGAATAGCAATTACCGACGGTGGGCGGAGCGCTATCGCCGAAACCAAGAATAATAATTTTTATCTTCAAGTAGGCGCAGATCAACGAGGTTTTCCCATTGCTTTAGATTTGGCATCTATCAGTGGGACTAACTTTACTCTTGTCCAACAACATGGCGAAGGTATAGCTAAAAGAAGGCTTCATGCAGCTTGTAGTCAAGGTAGATTATTTACTAAAAAGTTTTCCCTCTACGCTGCTAATGGTAAGTTAACCAGCGAAGATAAAACCGAGCAGGAAATTTTTCCTAAGCCAAAAACTGCTGATGCTGCTTCTATGGAAATTGTTTGTCGAGTAGCAAATAATCGTCAAAAAAATTAATTTTCGATTACTAATCACTATAGTCCCAGACTTGTTCGATAAGTCTGGGATTTTTGTTTGAAACTTTTGTGATGTTTCAGAAGTCTGATGTTTCAAATTATGTGAAAAACCAACAATGTCTTCTACTAGTCAGGGCGTTCCAGGTTTGCCCGATTTGACCCATCCAACAGAGCTAATTCAGCTTGGGTCGCAATTAATTACAGCTTCTCTATTATTAGTATTTTTGGTCATAGCTTTGGGAATTGCGATCGCTCTGATGAGTTTCGCTTTGCGACACAATTCGTCACAACAAACTATTTTTATTGGTGAATGGGCTATTCGCTATGCCCAAATCTTGCGGGGATTGCAACACTTAACCTTAGTATTAATCTTATTGGTGGGAGGATTTTTTCTCTCTGCTACCTTAAGTAATCGTTATCACCACTGGGAACAGGCAAAAATTGCCCAAGTAGTCCAAAGCGTTTCTGGGGATAAATTAGAACAAATTGCGCCGCAAGTGCGCTATGTCACCCAAGAACCATATACTTACACAACTCAAGTTAATGGCAAAATAGTCAAGGTCAATGATACGCAACAGGTAAGCCGCTTACTATCCTTGGCAGGCTCGCAAATTCAGGTAAAGTTGGAACAAAGTACCGATGTACAAGGACGTAGTGCGGTTTATCGTGCAGACTACACTGCTGATTACAAAGTAGTCAACCGCCTCAAGGATATTAATAATTTCTTCTTTGAAATACAGCCGCCCAATGGCTACTCATTACTATCTAACTATAAAGTAGAGCGCGATCGCACCAGGTTAGAAACGGTCAATCCAGGGAATTATAGCTTTGCCTTTCGTTTGGAACCAGGACAAGAAACCAGTTTTCGCGTTACTTATCAGGCGCAAGGAGGGCCGCGCTGGGTTTACAATAGCGCCGGACAGCTATTATCTAATTTTCGCCTGACAGCGATAGCCAACTTTGCTGGGGCTGATTTTGCCAGTGGTATCGTACCTAAGGATAGGAAAGCTGATGGACGCAGCACTCAATATACTTGGATATTTGATGATAATGTTTCTGTGAAAAACCCATTTGGGGTATTCACCAATACAAACCCTATCCGCCAAACAGGCATTATTCCCCGTTTATTATTGTTAGCACCAGCATTATTTTTGTGGTGGATCTTATTGCTATATTTATCTCTACCGATGAGTTTAACAAACGTAGCGATCGCCAGTGGTATCTACTTTGCTTGCTTGTTGACCTTAACCTACTTGAGCCGCTTTATGGATGCTCAATTAGCATGGACGATGATTTCCCTTGTCCTACTTACCTTAACTTGGGGCTTGGGTTCTACTCGTAGTGCTGCTTTGGCTGCCATCATTTGTACCATCGCTGGGGCAATAGTACCAGTATTGGCGTTATTAGTACCATACAGTGGTCTGACCTTGAGTGTTGCAGGTTTACTGTCTGTGATTTGGTTGGCGGTGCGTCACTGGTATAACTGGGATATCTCGCAACCAGAGGATAGTAAAAGTTAATTAAAATCTGGTGTTTGGGGGTTCCATCAGGTTCTAAAACACCGATTCACGATGATTGCTTGGGCGTTGATTTTTTATGCAAAGGTAGTCAAGGTGAAACACTCTACAGCAGGGTAGATGGTGGTAATTTAGAAAGATACGCAGAATTAGAAGTAGTGGAAGTGCGATCGCTACAACCAGATGATAAGAGGGTATGATTCCTGCTGTCACAACTACATCTGGGAGTCTATCTATCTCTATCTATGTCTTACGGTATTTGTTAATAAACGTTAGCAAAAAAGTATCCGAAAAAGAAAATGTCCGTATTTAGTAGACCCCTACCCCCCGTATTTAACAGCATTGAAGAGGAACGCCTACACCGTAAACAGCGTCTAGCAGCAGCTTTTCGCCTGTTTGGCAAGTTTGGCTTCAGCGAAGGAATTGCAGGTCACATCACAGCTCGTGACCCGGAATTTACAGACCACTTTTGGGTAAATCCCTTAGGGAAGTATTTTGGACACATTCGAGTTTCTGACTTGGTATTGGTGAATCGAGATGGTGATGTGGTCAAAGGCGACGCACTCATAAATCAAGCTGCTTTCGCTATCCATTCCCAAATTCATGAAGCTCGTCCGGATGTCGTTGCGGCGGCTCATGCTCACTCAATTTATGGTAAAGCTTGGTCTAGTTTAGGTCGTCTACTCGACCCTTTAACCCAAGATGCTTGCGCTTTTTACGAAGACCACGCCTTGCTGGATGACTATACAGGGGTCGTTTTAGAAACTTCTGAAGGTAAACGACTGGCTGAAACCTTAGGTAATAACAAAGCGCTGATTCTGCGGAATCATGGCATTCTCACTGTAGGACATACAGTAGATGAAGCAGCATTTTGGTACATTAGCCTAGAGCGTTCTTGCCAAGCTCAACTACTAGCGGAAGCTGCGGGTCAACCTAAAATAATTGGCCATGAAACCGCACGTTTAACCCATAGTCAAGTAGGGGAACCGAAAGCAGGTTGGTTTAGTTTCCAGCCTCTTTACGATAGAATCGTCCGAGAAGAACCTGAGTTGTTTGATTAGGCACTAGAAATAAATCAATTCACAATTAAAAATAGCCTACGGGTAGACTTACACCTACCTACATATTTAAGAAAAATTATACCTATGGATTTGCAACTCAGGGGCAAAGTAGCCTTAGTGACAGCAGCCAGTAAAGGATTAGGCAAAGCTACAGCATGGCAATTTGCCCGTGAGGGCGCAAAAGTGGTTATCAGTGCGCGCAGCGAGTTAGTTGAGAAAGCGGCGGCGGAAATTGCCAACGAAACTGGTGCGGAGGTATTGGCTGTGCGTGCAGATGTTACTCAACCGAGTGACATCGAACGAGTTATTAATAAGACAGTGGAAAGATTTGGCGGGTTAGATATCTTGGTGACAAACGCCGGTGGGCCACCGTCGGGTACGTTTGATGAGACGGATTTGGCAACCTGGGAAACAGCCATTAACTTAAATTTGCTCAGTGCGGTGCGTTTGGTAAAGTGCGCCTTACCTCACTTGCGTCAATCAACTGCACCCGCAATTCTCACCATCACTTCCACCTCCACTAAACAACCAGTCAAAAATCTGGTGTTATCGAACTCGATTCGTTTAGGGGTGATTGGTTTGACAAAAACTCTGTCCCAAGAATTGGGCAAAGATCAAATTCGTGTCAACAGTATTTTACCCTGCTGGACATATACAGAACGAGTGGAAGAATTAATTAATGCCCGTATGGCTAAAACTGGTCAGACGAAAGATGTAGAAATTGCTAATATTAATGCGGCTGTTCCCTTGGGACGAATGGGAAGACCAGAAGAGTTTGCTAATGTGGCGGTATTTCTTTGCTCACCTGCGGCATCATTTGTGAACGGTGTCATGCTGCAAGTAGATGGCGGACTGAATGCTGGAACTTTTTAAAATTGGTATTGGAACTTGAGATGGCAAGTTTAGTTGAGCATTAGTAATTAGTCTATGAAAAAATGACCAATGCTCAACTATAGGAATCATATTTGATTTTTGAAAATATCTAAGTATCTGTAGGGTGGGCAATGCCCACCAAAACCCTGATACTACGTATATTTCAGAAATCAAACACTAGTCCTATATAACAAAGAAACTAAGCTATTCTGCTTTTAAGTTGCGCAATCCATCACGAGGGCTGTTAAAAGTTGACAGTTAACAGTCAACTGCCCTTATTAGTAGTTATGCAATTTAGACACTCATTAGCTTATCGAGGCTTTAAATTCAACAAGAGCTATTTCTTCTTCTGGGTATTTTTATGGCTCTGCTTTCCAGCTTCAGAGTGCTGTTCTTTTGTACCGCCACGAGTTTGCTTTTCCTCGCCGCTATCTTCAATTTCTTCGGTGTTTTCGCTTTCTCCGCCGCCTTGTTTCTTGCGTCCACCACCGTGAGAATGTTTACCACCCTCACGGCCGATTTCCGCCATATGCTCTCTATCTTGGCTAACAGTTTCGCCGCCTTTGCGTCCAGCTTCACGAGCTTCTTCGGGGGTAAATTCGTGAGCAGTGCCTTTTTCGTGAGCAGCCTGTCCGCCTTTGCTGGCGATTTCACGTTGCTTATCTTCATCCATAGAAGCAAAGCCACGTTTACTTGTATCTGACATAATCTTGCTCCTTGTTACTAAGCAGATTTGTTGACTTTTCAGCAGTGAAAATCTTTATATGATTCGTTATCAATTTAGCCAAGTAATTTAGTGACCTTCATGTCCCATTAGTGGGAATAAAGTATGATTCAGCCTTAACTTTTGACATATAACCGAAGTTACTAATTTTAAGTAGCCCCACAAAAGAATTAGAGACCAGAGGCTAATATTATTGAGTAGCTGAAATGAAGAGTTATATGCTGATATCTGCGGTTATGGCTCTTATTAACCCCATTTACAAGCTGATAGTAGATTTAGTCTTCTGATTTATTACCGATTAGCCGTTAAGCTGTCGCATATTTAACTGGTACATCTTTTTGTGTTGGGTGTTAATAGTTGACAGTTAACCGTCAACCGTCAAAAAATTATACAAGTGACTATGTAATTTAAAAGCATAATGGCTTACGGATTACCTATTGCCTGCAATTTTTTGTATTAAACTGAGTAACCTAGAAATGTAGGTATTTTTTATTTAAAAGCTGAACTCAAAGACCATTAATCTAGGGTTTGGTATCCAAAGCCTGCTACTGGCAGGTTTTATCGTCTTTATATTTTATCCGCTAGGTATTTTGCAAAAGTCTAATGGTACAAACTCACTCTGAAGTCAAACGCGTAGAAGAACTACGTCGGTTGTTGCAACAAGCTAGTTATGCTTATTATGTCTTGGATGCACCCGTCATGGAGGATGCAGTTTATGACCAACTGTATCGGGAACTGCAACAACTAGAAATTCAGCATCCAGAATTAGTTACACCAGATAGTCCGACACAGCGCATCGGGGAAAGACCAGCAACACAGTTTCTCTCTGTGCGCCACAATATTCCCCTCTACAGTCTGGAGAATGCCTTTAATTTAGAAGAGTTGCAAGCTTGGGATCAACGTTGGCGGAGACAAGTAGCACCAACAGAGGCGGAATATGTGGCGGAACTGAAAATTGATGGTTCGGCGATCGCTCTCACTTACGAAAATGGTATTTTAGTCAGGGGTGCAACTAGGGGTGATGGGGTGACGGGGGAAGATATCACCCAAAATGTCCGCACTATTCGCTCCATTCCCTTGCGGTTAAGTTTTGACGATATAGAAAATATTGCCAAGGTGGAAGTCAGGGGCGAGGCTTTCTTACCTCTGGAAGTGTTTAAACAAATCAACGAAGAACGACAAAAAGCCGGGGAACAGTTATTTGCGAATCCGCGCAATGCGGCGGCTGGTACACTCAGACAGCTAGATTCAAAGATTGTAGCGCGACGACGGTTAGACTTTTTCGCCTATACCCTGCATATTTCGGGGATGGATGACGCAAGTATTACCAATACCCAATGGGAAGCCTTGGAATTGTTGCAAAAAATGGGTTTTCGGGTGAATTCCCAGCATCAACTTTGCCAGTCGCTCGCAGAAGTTGCCGATTATTATAGATATTGGGATACGGAAAGATTAAATTTGCCCTACATGACCGATGGGGTAGTATTAAAACTCAATTCCTTTAAACTCCAAGAACAGTTAGGTTTTACCCAAAGATTTCCCCGATGGGCGGTGGCGTTGAAGTATCCCGCCGAAGAAGCACCCACCCGTGTAGAAAATATTGCGGTGAATGTGGGGAGGACGGGGGCGTTAACACCATTGGCTCAAATGCGCCCGGTGCAGTTGGCGGGAACTACTGTGTCTAGGGCTACTTTACATAATAGCGATCGCATCGCTCAATTAGACATCCGCATCGGTGATACTGTCATTGTCCGCAAAGCCGGGGAAATCATCCCCGAAGTTGTCAGGGTACTCAAAGAATTGCGCCCAGTTGACACCCAACCATTTATTATGCCTACTCATTGTCCAGTCTGTGGACAGCCTGTGGTGCGGGAGACAGGGGAAGCGGTGACTCGCTGTGTGAATGCTTCCTGTGCGGCGATTCTTAAAGGCTCAATTGAACACTGGGTGAGTCGTGATGCTTTAGATATTAAAGGTGTGGGGGAAAAACTTGTACATCAGCTCGTCGATAAAGAATTGGTGCATTCCGTTGCCGACTTATATAGCTTGACAAACGAACAATTGTTTGCGTTGGAAAGAATGGGAGAAAAATCGGCACAGAAATTAATTGAGGCGATCGCTCAATCAAAAAATCAGCCTTGGTCACGAGTACTATATGGTTTGGGCATTCGTCATGTGGGTAGTGTCAATGCCCAATTATTGAGTGAAAAGTATCGCGCAGTCGCAGAATTATCGTCTGCCAAGCAGTCAGATATTGCAGGTATTTATGGCATAGGTGCTGAAATTGCCCAATCTGTTTACCAGTGGTTTCGGATTAGTGCCAATCAACGTTTAATTGAGCGTTTGCAAGCAGCAGGGTTACAATTTGCAAACACTGAAGAAATATCAGCCGTCGATAATGCTAACCTCAAATTGGTGGGTAAGACCTTTGTCATTACAGGGACTTTACCTACCTTAAAACGCGATGAAGCTAAAGCCTTAATTCAAAAAGCTGGGGGAAAAATAACGGAATCAGTTAGTAAGAAAACAGATTATTTAGTTGTGGGTGAAGATGCAGGTTCTAAGTTAGAAAAAGCGCAAACTTTAGGAATTAAACAGTTAAGTGAAGCTGAATTAATGAAAATTTTAGCGTAATACAACTTTTCATCTTAAAAATTAGTCAGACAATGTTTAGAAAGAGTAAAACTTACTAAATATTTTCTGCCAAACACCTCCTGAGAAAAGAGGGGCGACTGGATTGCGCGGGTTTTCAAGTGACAGCTTTGCCAAGTTGTCGAAAGTGATGCAGGGGCTTGAAAAACCCATTCTCTTGATAAAATATGGATGGAAATTTATGCGAAAGTAAGTGCTTACATCCGTAAGTAATTAACCAAGATTTTAGCCAGTTGCTAGCTGTGACTATTGATTTGCCAATATTATTCTTGTGGAACAGAGAAGAATCTAGGAATCCGATTTGATTATTGAAACGTTCTCAGTATCTATAGGGCGGGCAATGCCCAACGCCACTTGCGTGAATGCCGGTAAACCCGTGTAATACAATGCCCACCTTACTACATTTCAAAAATCAAATAGTAGTCTTATATTTGGGAAAATATTTAACAGTTATGCCAATATTTTCTAAAATAACCTTTTCTGGGAGTGCTGAAAATTTTTATATCTTAAGATAGATGCAATTATTTTATGAGGGAAAATACTTCTTCTAAAAATATATCTCTTTTATTTTATTTATCATCTATCAAAATGGTGTAATTATATTTAGCTAAACTAACATCAATTTGAAACAAGAGTGCAACAGTTACATACAGACATACCTTGATTGTGTTCGGCTTTCTTAATTTGGTATTCCTGCGGAGAACCCTTACCCCCACCGGGAAGCAAGCTACTCGTACCGTCTCCGACAGGAGAAAAGCATTTTGTTGGTGCACCCATGCTACCGCGTTCGCCCTTCGCGGAGCGTTCCGTAGGAAAGGCGTTCTCGAAGAGTACCCATAGGGTGTTTTGAATTTTTAATTGGTATAAAGCTGGAAATATCATACTGTAATGTCAAATAATGCAACTCTCTGACTTTTCATCAGTGTATAGATAATGAATTCAAGTCCGGCGAAAAAATCTCAATCTAATACCCCTGATGAAGAGCAGCAGGGGAATGAAAATGAATTATTTCCTATTGTGGGCATGGGGGCTTCTGCGGGAGGTTTAGAAGCATTCACAGAATTACTCAACAATTTGCCAACCGATACAGGGATGGGGTTTGTGTTGATTCAGCACTTAGTCCCAGATCAAAAAAGTCTGTTGAGTGAGATTTTGTCTCGGACAACTCAAATGCCCGTGGTAGAGGTACAAAATGGGATGGTTGTGGAACCAAATCATGTGTACGTGATTCCTCCCAATACCATGATGACAATTTCTCAAGGAACTTTGTACCTGAATCCCCGTAAGAAGACTCGCGGACAAGTGATGTCAATTGATACTTTCTTCTTTTCCTTAGCAGAGGACAGGGGAAACAAAGCTATTGCTGTGGTGTTGTCGGGGGGAGATGGCGATGGTACCAGAGGACTGGAAGCAATCAAGACGGCTGGGGGGATTACCTTTGCTGAGTGTCAGGAATCGGCAAGAGTTAGTAGTATGCCTAATACTGCTGTAGCTTCTGGTAGTGTAGACTTTATTTTGACACCACAAGCGATCGCTCAGGAATTGGCAAAAATTAGCCGTCATCCATATATCAAGCCAGCAACTCCCGACAAATCAGTGGAAATCATCCCAGAAGGTGGAAATGCTCTTTACGCAATCTTCAATCTGCTCAAAGGTGTTACAGGCGTTGATTTTAATTACTACAAGCAAACCACATTGAAGCGGCGCATCCTCCGACGGATGATTTTATATAAGTTAGAAAGCTTAGAGGATTACGTGCGTTATCTTCAGGAAAATCCGGCGGAAGTGAAAGCACTGTATCAAGATATGCTAATCACTGTCACCAATTTCTTCCGAGATCCTGAAGTCTTTGAAGCTTTAAAAACTACCGTATTTCCGCAGATTATTAGCAGGGAGCAAACTCCTGACAAACCCATTCGAGTCTGGGTAGCGGGGTGTTCCACTGGTGAGGAAGCTTACTCCATTGCTATCTGCTTACTGGAATATTTGTCTAATCAATCCATTAATACAACTGTACAGATTTTTGCTACGGATATTAATGAGGTAGCAATTGAGAAAGCGAGAATCGGTATTTACAAGCCTAGCCAAGTTTTAGATGTTTCACCAGCACGCCTACAACGCTTTTTTGTGCCGGTGGAAGGTGGTTATCAAATCAGCAAGCCAGTGCGCGAATTGTGTGTTTTTGCCAGACAAAATCTCATTAGCGAACCGCCATTCTCTCGGCTCGATTTGATTAGCTGTCGCAATGTCCTAATTTATCTAGGAGCAACCGTACAGAAAAAGTTGATTCCCATGTTCCACTATGGGCTGAAGTCAACGGGCTTTTTATTGCTAGGTACTTCAGAAACAGTAGGCGAGTTTAGCGATTTGTTTGCACTCGTTGACAGAAAGCATAAAATTTATTCTCGGAAAATGGCTCCAGCTAGATTGGGGATGGATTTATTAGCTAGTCATTATCCTACAGAACCAGCAAAACCCCAACCACCAGTCAACGAAGATGGTTGGAACGATTTACAAATGCAGAAAGAGGCTGACCGAATTGTCTTGAGTCAATATGCTCCAGTGGGTGTGATTATTGATAACGATTTGGAAATTGTCCAGTTTCGCGGACAGACTAGTGCTTATCTGCAATCACCACCCGGTAGACCCAGCTTTAATTTGCTAAAGATGGCAAAAGCAGAGTTAAGGCTAGAACTACGTACTGCTATTCATCAAGCCAAAAAGCGGGGAATTGCTGTCAAAAAAGAAGGCTTATTAATTAAAGATAATGAGCAAGTCAAGCTGATAAAATTCGATATTGTGCCGTTTAAAGCCCCAGGCAGAACAGAACGCTATTTTTTAGTCATGTTTGCAGAGATGCCAACGGCAGCAACTTCTATGTTAGGGGTGGCTGGGGATGAGACTCGGCAGCAAAAACAAGCTAATAATGCTCAGGAGATTAACCAACTCAAACAGGAGTTAGCCAGCACTAAAGAGTATTTGCAATCAATTATTGAAGAACAGCAAGCCACAAATCAAGACCTAAGAGCAGCTAACGAGGAGATTCTTTCTAGTAACGAAGAATTACAAAGCACTAACGAGGAATTAGAAACGGCTAAAGAAGAAATTCAAGCCACCAATGAAGAATTAAACACAATTAACGACGAACTACAACGGCGGAATATTGAATCCACTCAGGTCAGTAATGATTTACAAAACCTCCTTAGTAGTATAAATATTCCTATCCTCATGTTGGGCGGGGATTTGCGAATCCGGCGCTTTACCCCAACAGCAGAGAGAATCTATAACCTGATTCCTACGGATATAGGGAGACCATTAAGTGATATTAATCACAACTTAAATATTTCTGACTTAGAACAGCAAATTCAAGAAGTGATAAGCACCCTCACCTTTAAAGTGCAAGAAGTACAAGACAACGAGGGGCATTGGTATGATTTACGCATCCGTCCCTACCGGACAATGGACAACAAAATTGACGGTGCTGTTGTGGTATTGGTTGACATTGACGCGCTCAAACGCAGTGCTGAACAACTGAGAGCATCCCGCGATTATGCCGAAGCCATTGTTGATACGGTGCGGGAATCTTTGGTGGTGCTGGATCTAAATTTACGGGTAGTGCGGGCTAATCGCTCTTTCTACGAGACATTCCAGATTCAGCCTACAGAAACAGAACAACGCCTGATATTTGACGTAGGTAATGGACGATGGAATATTCCCCAATTGCGATCGCTCTTAGAAGAGATTCTTCCTAATATTGCCCCCTTCCAAGATATTGAGGTAGGGCATAACTTCGAGCAACTGGGATACAAGATTTTACGGCTCAATGCCCGAAAAATGCCCCAAATCGATGATACACAGTTAATTTTGCTGCTCATTGAAGATATCACTCAACAAAAGCAATTAGAAGCAGAACGGACTCAATTACTCGCTCAAGAACAGTCAGCCCGTGAGGCAGCTGAGACAGCCAACCGCGCCAAAGATGAGTTTTTATCAATTCTCTCCCATGAGTTGCGAAATCCCCTCAATACCATACTTGGTTGGGCTAGTTTGCTCAGCACCCACCAATTGGAAGCAGATACAGTTAAACAAGGGTTAGAAGCTATTGAGCGCAGCGCTCAAGCTCAAGCCCACCTCATCAGTGATTTGTTAGACGTTTCCCGCATTAGCTCTGGTAGACTGCGGATGGATGCCCAGCCAATTGAACTGATACCAATAATTGAAGCAGCGATCGCCGTTGTCCGTCTAGCAGCAGAAGCTAAAAACATTCACATTGAAACCCAGTTAGACCCCACACAAAAAACCATAGTAGGTGATCCAATTCGCTTACAGCAGGTGATTTGGAATTTACTTTCTAACGCCATCAAGTTCACCCCAGTCAGAGGCAGAATTGATATCACACTAGAGTACACTGACTTCCACGCGCAAATTCAAATCAGTGATACTGGTCAAGGTATCAGCCCTGACTTTCTCCCCTTTATTTTTGAACGCTTCCGCCAAGCTGATGGCAGCAGAACCCGCTCCAACACTGGTTTAGGATTAGGGCTTTCCATTGTCCGCCACTTAGTAGAACTCCACGGCGGTACAGTGGCAGCGCAAAGCCCAGGTGAAGGGCTAGGAGCAACCTTTACAATTCGCCTACCCCTACAAACTACCGAAGGCGGGACATCTGTACTTAACACCAGCGATTCCTTAGCTTCCACAAACAAAACCGAATTATCAACCGAAAACATTGCCTCTCTCGCAGGGCTGCGGGTTCTTGTGGTCGATGACGAACCAGATATACGTCTGTTATTCAAATTAGTACTGGAAGAATACGGTGTGGAAGTGGCAACAGTTGGTTCAGCCAGTGCCGCACTATCAACCCTGACGGGAAACCCCAACGGCTATGACATCCTTCTATCTGACATCGGTTTACCGGGAGAAGACGGTTATGCACTGATTCGCAATGTCAGAGCGCTGAGTCCAGAACTTGGGGGTCAGATTCCCGCCGCCGCCCTGACAGCTTATGCTGGCTATGCAGAATATGCACAGGCTTTAGCAGCAGGTTTTCAAATGCACCTTGCTAAACCCGTCGAACCATATCAATTAGTGTCTTTAGTGGCTTCCTTGGCTGTAGGGATTAGGGGGGTGTAGGGGTGTAAGGGTATAAGGGGGTAGGGAAGCTGGCAAAAATCCTAACTCAGTACTTTTCTAAGTAAACAATACAAGCAATTAACCACAATAAACCTGCTGCATAACCAGCTAACACGTCCGTAGGCCAATGTACACCTAAATAAAGCCGGCTAAAACCTATTGCCAAAATTAAAGCAGCAGTAGAGGCTAAAATCTGCTTGCGCCATTGAGGAAATTCTTTGGCTAAAACATAGCCGATATAACCATAAACGGCTGTAGAAACCATTGCATGACCACTAGGAAAACTATAGTGGATCGCATTCACTAGATAATCCCACAAGGCGGGACGCGCCCTGCCAAAAAGCTGTTTTAACAGAAAATTTAGACCTATTGCACCTACTGTAGCTATACCCAAGCCTGTTGCTTCTCGACGGCGATTGTAGCGCCAGAGATAGGAACCTAACCCGGAGGAAATTAATAAAAAGGGTAATGGCTCACCTAGAAATGTGATAGACTGCATGGTCAGATCAAGTAGGGGATTGTGCAGCCTCTGAAGCTCTAGCAAAATCCTTTCATCTAGACCATACTTAAATAACAGTCCAGCGCTAAAAGCAAAGGTAGTGGCTGTGGCTGCTCCGAGAATAACTTGAGTGTTGAGATTCTCTAATTGCGGCGGCATGATGCTTTGTGTGGACGAACCTGCAATTGGGCTGAGATTAACCAAGACGCTTCTATAGTCCAAAACAATATCTTGTAGGAGAGAGGCAATACCTTCTGGGCTAAAATTTGGATCGAAAATTACCAACACATTACCCGTGAGATGATTAGCACTCACTTGGGTAATGATATCTATCCTTAATAAGCGTAATTCGATATATCTTTGAAGCTCTTGGGAACCATGCAACCCCTTCACTTTAAATCTTGCTCTACCCTTAACAGCAGTATGTACTGCTCGAACCAAAGAGTAATCATGAGATAGATGACGATAATCATCTTGAGTTTGAGATTTCAGCGATTCCTGTAATAACATTCTGCCAGAGGACTCAAAACTATATTTTTGTCTCCTAATTCTAGCGACATTAACAATTCAAAAAGAGGGACTAATACCAATTCAAAATTCAAAATTAAGAAAGTCAGATTTGGTCTGGGTTTTAAGGTTTAGGTGTGTTAACTGATTTTGGAGAATTGGTATAAGTGTAAGGCTGACCTAACACACCCTGCTGGACTGACACAATTAAATTTGTGCAATAACCGAAATTCCATCCGCGTCTATCTGCGTTTAATTGCATCCCAATATAATGCACAAATTTAGCCATCAGGATACATACTGACAAAATCACGACTTTGCTTGTAGGTAGACACTTTTAATTGCTAAATTTGGGAAATCTACCAAAGAGCGCTATTTTTGAAAAATATACTCAGTTAAAATCTTCAAAATAAAAAGGTCAGTTAGCATCAATGCCACACTCTTATTCTTTTGACCAAGATAGTAACGGACATAAATCATTTGAACTACCCGGAGCTAGGCCACACTATAACCCCGATCGCCCCGGACAAGTAGAGCATATTTTTCTCGATTTGAACTTAGATATTCCTCAGCAAAGTTACACAGGTAGTTGTAGTATTCGTTTATTGCCTATCCGCAACGGTATAGATCGCTTAACGTTGAATGCGGTTAACTTGCAAATTCAATCTGTACAGGTAGACGAGGTAGAGCAGAACTTTGATTATGATGGCGAACAGTTGGTAATTCAACTATCCCAACCCACCGAGATTGGCAAACGGATATTAATTGCGATCGCCTATGCTGTGGAAAAGCCCCAGCGCGGTATCTACTTTATTCAACCAGATTCACACTACCCGAATAAAACCGTTCAAGTTTGGACTCAAGGCGAAGATGAAGACTCCCGCTTCTGGTTCCCCTGTTTCGACTACCCAGGACAACTTTCTACTTCAGAAATTCGGGTGCGTGTTCCTAAATCTCTCATGGCGATTTCTAATGGTGAACTGATTGACACTCAAGAAGACGGCAAGCATAAAATCTATCACTGGTCACAACAACAGATTCATCCTACCTACTTGATGACCCTCGCCGTTGCCGATTTTGCAGAAATTCGGGATGAATGGCGCGGTAAACCAGTCACCTACTATGTAGAAAAGGGACGAGAGGCAGATGCTAAACGCAGCATGGGCAAAACTCCGAGAATGATTGAGTTTTTGAGTGAAAAGTATGGTTACGCCTATGCTTTCCCCAAATATGCCCAAGTTTGCGTCAGCGACTTTATCTTTGGGGGTATGGAAAATACTTCCACCACCTTATTAACAGATCGATGTCTGCTAGATGAACGCGCCGCTTTAGATAATCGCAACACTGAAAGTTTGGTGGTTCACGAACTAGCCCACCAATGGTTTGGTGATTTGCTGGTGATTAAACATTGGTCTCATGCTTGGATTAAGGAAGGAATGGCTTCCTACTCTGAAGTGATGTGGACTGAACAGGAATATAGCGCCGAAGAAGCCGCATATTACCGCTTATTAGAAGCGCGGAGTTACTTGAGTGAAGATAGCGGACGCTACCGCCGACCGATGGTAACCCATGTTTACAGAGAAGCCATTGAACTTTATGATCGCCACACCTATGAAAAAGGGTCTTGTGTTTATCACATGATTCGGGCGGAATTGGGAGAGGAATTGTTTTGGCAGGCAATGCAGACCTTTGTCCAAGATAATGCCCACAAAACTGTAGAGACAATAGATTTACTCCGGGCAATTGAAAAAGCCACTGGACGCAATCTCGCTTTCCTGTTTGACCAATACGTTTATCGCGGTGGGCATCCTGATTTTAAAGTTGCTTATTCTTGGGACGGGGAAGCGAAGTTAGCCAAAGTGACAGTCACCCAAACCCAAGTCCCCGCAGATAAGGATAAAGATGTATTTGACCTGAGAATCCCCATTGGTTTTGGCTATAACCAAACAGAAGCAGCAAAACTGCAAACTTTTACCGTGCGGGTACATGAACGGGAACAAAGTTTTTATTTCCCACTCACAGAGAAACCAGACTTTATCAGCTTTGATGTGGGAAATCACTGGCTGAAAACCGTGTCCTTGGAATATCCCATCCCAGAGTTAAAAGCACAGTTGGCATCTGACCCTGACCCAATTTCACGCATATATGCGGCGGCGGCTTTGGCGAAAAAAGGCGGATTAGAAGCAACTAAAGCCTTAGCAGCATCTCTGAAAAATGAACCATTTTGGGGTGTACGGGTGGAAGTGGCGAAACAGTTGGCAGAAATTAAGCTAGACCAAGCCTTTGATGGATTAGTTGAGGGTTTGGCAGATAAAAGTGCTTATGTGCGGCGGGCTGTAGTGCAAGCACTAGCAAAAATCAAAACTCGCCCTAGTTATAAAGCTGTCAAAGGTATAGTCAAAGATGGTGATGCTAGTTACTACGTAGAGTCGGCAGCTTGTCTGACTTTAGGTGCGATCGCTGCCATGAATTTTGATGATAAATCCAAAGAAGAAAAGGCTATCAAGCTTTTGCAATCGGTTTTAGAAGAAAGGGCTGGTTGGAATGAAGTAGTTCGCAGTGGGGCGATCGGCGGTTTAGCTGAACTCAAAACCTCAGAAGCCGCATTAGATTTGATCCTTGAGTATACCAAACTCGGTGTACCCCAACCATTACGCCTAGCAGCAATTCGGGCATTAGGCAAAATTTCCACGGGCCAAAATCCAGTAAATTTAGAACGGATTATTGCCCGGCTGGGGGAACTGTCCAAAGAACACTTCTTTTTAACCCTGATGTCAGTTGTCGCTGCATTAGGGCAAATGGAGACACCAAAGGCGATGGGAGTATTGCGATCGCTTGCTGACCAAACAGCCGATGGCCGTGTGCGCCGTTTCGCCGAAGAAGAACTGGCTAATGTGCAGAAAAACATCGGTACAGACAACGCTTTACGAAAATTACGGGAGGAACTTGACCAACTCAAACAACAAAACCAAGAACTCAAAAGCCGTCTAGAAAATTTAGAGGCTAAATCCCAGACTGTTAAACAGTAATATCAAATTTGGTGATGGGTAATGATATTAGAACTTACGCATCCAGATTGTCAGTTGAGACTGGGTGTAAGGGGGTAAGGGTATAGGGGAGCCAGTTGCGTGGGCAGGTTTCCCGACTTGTACCACTAAAGCGGAACCCCCAGGGTGCAAACTGGCGTGTGTAAGTGTTTTCAAGATTTACACCCCTATACCCCTATACCCTTGTCCAAACCCTATAGATCACAAGTGCATGAGTCCTTTGATATGTAGCAATTATGGTAACGGTGGAGCTAGAGGTGCGCGTCTTGTAGCACCACCTCCACCTATGCTAGTCGGGCTATTGTTATCCACGATGTAAACTGCCTGATATAGCTTCATGATGTCGTTGTAAAAAGTGCCAGATGAAGCCTCGAAACTGTAACCATATTTTGTTTTAAACTCTTCTGGAACTCCTTTTTCTACTGCTATGTAATGACCGTCCCATCCAGCATCATCAACAACGTAAGCACCGTAATTTTGTAATGCACGAAAAAGCTTCTTGCCAACTGGAGTTTGTAATTGCAGACTCGACTCGGTGACAGATGGCGGAATTGCTAGTAAGGTTCCTTGTACAAAAGCAGGGTTTTTCCCACCATAATTAGTGGCGGCGGCGTTGTCAGATCGGTCTGCTGGCCAGCGATACCCAGGAAGACTACTGGAATAATAGAAGTATTTTTTCCCCCACAGGACAAACTTGATAGCATGGCGAATTGGTAGATCATTAGTCAGTTCGCCTCTACGAATTGAACCGCCAATAGAAGAAAGTCCAGATCCGAAATGCGCTCCACCTATGCCTTGACCAGATAAACTCAAATCAGGGTAATAGCGCCAACCATAAATCGGCCCACTCTTTTGACAACGAGCTAACGGTTCAAGTTGCACTAAGGTTTTACCATCTGGCATCAAAAAAGCGGAGGCATTGTTCGGCGTACTATAGGGAGTTAAGGTAGCGTCGGGAATGATTAAACTATTGGGAACTGGTAGAGATATGTTCATATAATTCGTACCAGCACACCTTTTAGTCCAGCTACCAGGAGAATAGACTGGGCGTAAAGGATCACTAGCTTTTAACTTGTAAAAATACTCTCGATCTGGGCCAAACCAACCAGCCTTTTGAATATTTGCTGGTATATATTTAGCATCTGAGCCTATGGGCATATTCCAAATTGATGTGGTGGAAAATGGCCATAGCCAAGGATCTCTTGTAACTGTTTGACTATTAGTAGCTGACGTTGTAGAGAAAATAGTCAATCCAATACTTATTATTACCGCAAATATACGTAATTGACGCTTGCGGTATTTCCAGAAGGAAAACAATTTCATCAGAATCTAGCCTAGAGAAGTTGATTAAGGGAACTAAGCTATAACTTACGCACTAAGCATCAAAATTCAGGTGATAGTCGTCTTTTTTGACTGTTGAGCTAACACATTGCTATCTATATTTTAGAAAACTAGAATCAGCGATTTATCTGCACACCCATGATGAAATTCTGCTGCGAAGTGCGTAAAAAATATAACTTGAAGATAGTCTTCCCAGACTGAGATTGTAAATAACAGTGAAGAAGTTGTAGTTTTATAAAGTATAATTAATAAAAAGATAGAAATATCTGGGCAGTTCAATAAGCTAGCATAGCCGCGAACAAGCCCGAAAATCAAGATTAATAGTTTTTTTTCACAGAAAACTACCCTTACCTTCGACTAGCAAACAACTTGCGGGTCAACACACTAAAGGACACTGTAAATTTCCCAGAAGAAGAGGCAGACAAAGGCGTGGGTCAGTATCAACCTGGTCAGCTAAAGCGCTACAATCCCGATGCGATCGCTCGTTACTATCGTTTTCGTCCCTGGTTAGCGTGGGGACGGCTATTCAAAATAACTTGGTCTTTTGCCACGTTTATTTTGGGTTTGAAGTGGGATGAATGGCAAAATCAAGTAGAGCAGAACAAGGGAAAACGAGCTACCCAGTTGCGACAACTACTTACCCGTTTGGGTCCTACTTTTATTAAGGTTGGTCAGGCTCTCTCCACTAGACCAGACCTCATACGTAAGGATTTCCTAGAAGAACTCATCAAGCTGCAAGACCAATTGCCAGCTTTTGATAATGCGATCGCTTATCACATTATTGAATCTGAGTTAGATAGACCCATCTCAGAAGTATATAGCGAACTTTCCCCTGCTCCCATTGCCGCCGCTAGTTTGGGTCAAGTCTATCGGGGACGTTTAATTAGTGGTGAGGAAGTCGCGGTCAAAGTACAGCGCCCTCATCTGCGTCCTACCCTCACCCTCGACCTTTATTTGATGCGCTGGGCTGCTAGTTGGTTAGCGCCTTGGCTACCACTCAACCTTGGTCATGACTTAACTTTGATTGTGGATGAGTTTGGTATCAAGTTATTTGAAGAAATTGATTACCTGAATGAAGGTCGCAACGCCGAAAAATTTGCTCACAACTTCCGTAATGATTCCCAAGTAAAAGTACCGAGTATCTATTGGCGCTTTACTACCAGTCGGGTTTTAACTTTAGAGTGGATTAACGGTTTCAAGCTCACAGATACTGACAGTATTCGCAAAGCTGGTTTAGACCCAGAAGCGATTATCAGTATTGGTGTCACCTCAGGCTTGCAGCAGTTGTTGGAATATGGCTTTTTCCACGCAGATCCCCATCCAGGTAATTTATTTGCCATGCCTGACGGTCGTATGGCTTATATTGACTTTGGCATGATGGATCAGTTGGAAGAAAAGAGTAAAGAAAGTTTGGTAGATGCACTAGTGCATCTAGTCAACAAAGACTATAGTGATTTAGCCTTAGATTTTGTCAATTTAGGCTTTCTGACTCCAGATACTAATATTGTTCCTATCATTCCGGCATTGGAAACAGTATTAGGAAATGCCATTGGTAAAAATGTCAGCGATTTTAACTTTAAAACCATCACAGATCAGTTCTCGGAACTGATGTATGAGTATCCATTTCGAGTTCCTGCCAAGTTTGCTTTAATTATTCGCTCTCTCGTGACACAAGAAGGGATTGCTTTGAGCCTTAATCCCAATTTCAAAATTGTGGATGTGGGTTATCCTTACGTAGCCAGACGGTTACTAACTGGAGAATCACCCGAATTAAGAAGGCGGTTGCTGAATGTGCTATTCAAAGATGGTAGATTTCAATGGCAACGCTTGGAGAATTTGATTGCGATCGCTCGCAGTGATAACAATTTTGATGTATTACCCACAGCCAGAATGGGTTTGCAATTTCTCTTGTCTGATGAAGGTCAGTTTCTCCGCCGCCAGTTGGTGTTAGCACTTACAGAAGATGACCGCTTGCACACAGAAGAAGTTCAACGCCTGTGGTCTTTGGTAAAAGATGACCTCCAACCAAATCGCATATTAAATGTGGCGATCGGTTTGCTCACAGATTTATCTAGAGAAGGTGTTGCCGCTATTTTACCTAAGGCAACTTATTTTGGATTTTTTGATGAAGCCCAATCAAAAAATTAAAAATCAACTTTTCTGACATTTTTAAAAAATTTCATTAATTCTCATTGGTAGTTTTCATGTACTATTATCCTTTACAACCACCCTATTTCTTACTACTTTTAGGTCTATTCGTAGCAGTAACCTCCGGTATTGCCTTATCTGGGACACTAAAGTTAGTAGTACAGAAGTGGCAAGTCAATAGCGTCGAAAATTCTCAAGCTAGTTCATCATTAAAAAAACTTTTATCCGTACCCTTTTTAGGTATAACTAGTGGTACTTGTTTATTTTTATCTTCTGGTTTAGAAATATTTGGCTTTCCTGGTTCTCTAGCTTTAGGAATTGGTTTACCTCTCAGTTTGTTGACTTGTCTATTAGTTTGGTTGCAATTAGGTAGTATGTTAACTTTTGCAGAACGCCAAGGGATGAAATCACTAGACTTAGATACTCTGCCTTAGAGGTTATTTATAAAGCAAAAATAAAATTATTGCAGGGGAGCCAGTGCGTTGCTTTGGTTCCCAAAGTTGTGGCAACTGGCGTTGTGTTAGGCCCTCATTTCCCTGATGATTGCTCACAAAATAACTATCATTGCGCCCAACGCACCGCCTCATGGAAGGTGCGTTACGGCTAAATTTTCCTGTCTCTAAATCCCAAATTCTTTCATAGCCGTAACACACCCTACTTAAGATTTACTTTATAAATGGTCTCTTAGACGACTAGCAAAAACCAACATCCGTACTTAAGAAATTGATGAAGATTTAGTAATACGTAAGTAGTTATGCGTGATTAAATGTAAGATGTAATTGCGATACCTACGGGAATCGATGGTAGAACATAGTTATATTTATCTAAGTCTACCTACTTAATAGGGAAATTACTTATTACCGAAGTGACGGGTTTAAGCTCTCTATTGAGTGAAGTATTTTGGGTTCCCGTCCCTCGCAAGTAATATTTCTTACAAGTCAATTTTATGCTTGTTTTTGTAATACCTCTAAAAAGCCAACAAGTTGCTAAATCTTGGAAGAATGTTTCTCAACTCTTTGAGAGATGCCTCCGCTCAATTTGTGAACAAACTGATACCAACTTTAGAGTAGTTGTTGTTTGTCATGAAAAGCCGGAGATAAAGTTTAACCATCCTCATGTTAATTATGTTGAAGTTGACTTTCCCATACCTGAGCGCAATATCCTTCAACAAAGGCAAGATAAAGGAAAAAAAATCATTAAAGGGTTGATGTATGCCCGGCATTTTTCACCAACTCATGTCATGATCGTTGATGCTGATGATTGTCTTAGTGGGCGTATTGCTGAGTTTACAAATCAGCATCCAAATGTTAATGGCTGGTATTTGAATAAAGGATATGTTTATCAGGAGAAAAGTGCGTTTATTTACTATAGAAAATCACATTTTCACTCTTGGTGCGGAACTTGTAATATTCTAAAGTTTGATACCTGCAATTTACCTAGCCAAGATGATGAGTATCCTGAGGATTTAGTAAATCTTTATATCGCACATAAAAAGTTACCAGAGTTTATGATTCAGAAGGGTCTGGTAATAGAAGAACTACCATTTATCGGCGCTGTTTATATTATTGGCAATGGAGAAAATATTTATCAGAAAGGTTTCTCAAGTATACACAATGAAAATAAAAATAAGATATTTTTCCTCCTCAAAGAAGCACTAAAGTTTAGACCGATAAATTCATCTATTAGAAAAGAGTTTGGTGTTTATCAATTATCATAGATTGTTAAAGTCAAAAAGCCTTTAAAATCCGGCTTTTTGGCTTTAATATCAACTACTTTGTAAGCTGCCTTAATTGAGTTTTGATGCGGTTCAAAGTTTTTTCCCACTGGCTTTGTTTTGCTGGTGTAGGTACTGTCAGTGCGGGTAAAGCAGGATTCAGATTTCGATAATGTTCCCATATTTCCCAGTAGGGACAACCTGGTTGAATACGAATACCAGCCCAATGCAGATATTGCAGAGGTTGATTAATATGAGGATCAAATACTAAGTTACCTTGAGTTTGGAAGTGAGAAGAACCAGCCCAATTACCTGGTGCTTTACCTTCCCGGCGCACAATATTGAAGCGGCGTGGAATGCGCTTGAGCAACATATAATTAATGATTGGTTGATCAGAAGTCTTTTGTGAAAAGTCAAAATATTCGGGGTGGGCTGCACACTCGCTAAAAGTGGCAAATAAATCATCTGCCGAGATTAAGTTTTTCTTAGAACCCCAAAAGCCACCGTTAAATATATCTTTAACTTCTGACTCAGTAAACACTTTATCTTCTAGAACTTTGGATGTAAAAACGTTTTTTATACCTCCAGAATGTTGATAATCGCAGCAAATGAAATCTGCTGACTCAAGGTAGTTAAGATTATCAATGATTTTTTCAAAGACAACAATATCAGTATCAATATATAAAAATTCATCAAATGGGCCGAACCAACAAGCCTGCTTACGAAATTGATTGGGACGGGCAAAGAAGCGCCCACCGAAAGTTTCGTGTAATCTTTGAGAAAGTTGGTCTATAAAAGCTAAATCATCATAAAGCTGGACTCCATAGTTTTGCTTAAGAATGTCTGCTATCTTGTGATAATTATCATCATAGGGAATCATCACAACTGGCGTATCCGTGTCATGTAATCGGATACTATTTAGTAGTGCGATCGCCTGATCAATAACTTTATCATTGGCTATAATATACATTCCCCGGCTCATATCTTTCACCTCACACTGTTAAACCTAATTTTTTCAAAATTCTTTGACCTAGACTGGGATAAGTCTTGATAACTTTTGGCTTTGTTGTGAACTGTGGCCTTTGATTTGGTTCATGCAAATAGCGGTAATGCAAAAAGACATCTCGATAGGGAAAGTCAATATTTTCTCCAGTACAAACTTGTCTAAATAAAGCTGATCTTAGCCCAATATAATGAATATATGTGAGTCGATTACCTTTATCATATAAAATGTTATCTCGCACTTCAAAATGGGGGGAAGTTACGCAACAACCTGTTTTTTCTTGATGGGATAAACTGCGAGCGAAATTATAATTAGAAATGCCTAACCGCATAACCATATAATTAAGTACAGTTTGGTCAGGAGCCATATCATAAAGAACTTCAGCTTCTCCCTGAGCCAGTTTATCTAGAATAATTTCTCGATTTTCAGCAGTAAATAACCCTTTTTTAGCAGCATAAAATCCTGAACAAAATATCTCTGTTTGTAATTGTTCCTGGGTAAATAACTTTGTCAATTTGGGAGAATTAATATCATAAACATGAGATAAATCTTTATACTGGAAGTCATGAACTACCCAATCATAGTGATTTAGTTGCTGAAAAACCGCATCTAAGGGACTCATTAATAATGTGTCTGCATCCATATAGACAAAGCGGTCAAAAGGCCCATCAAAGGCACAGAAACGGCGATGAGTACCAACTCGAAAATATGTCTCTTCACTAATTTTTTGCCAATGTGCTTTAGCCGTAGGATGAGTATCCCAAACACGACAAACAAATTCATCCCATTGTTTGATTGAATCTTGATGATCATAAAGCTGTACATGAGGACGACGGGCAATTTCCGCAGCAATTTCCGTTGTCTCGTTGTCATAGGGATAAATGCAAACAGGCATTTGTGCCCCGTAAATTGCTTCAATACTATTTAGTAGAGCAATTAACTGGTCGTAAACTCGATCATTTGCAAGGGTACAAATACCATCCATATATTAGTCACCATTGATTAATAAGATTTATCAAACACTGTCTAGGAAAATTGAGTAACGAATTCTGACAGCCAGTTGAGTAAGTTTAACTTGTGTAAGATAATTTGTCTGGCTTCGGCGATCGCATCCTTGGCAGCATACCAAGCATCAGGGGTAGCCGTCACTTCTTGAATGTAAGCAATACCTTTTTCATCCAAACTGGGTAAGCGTAAAAAACTGCCTGGTGGTAATAGCTTATCTGCGGCTGGCCCACCATAATAAATCGGCAAACACCACGCCAACAGAGCATCCCATAATTTTTCACTCACATACCAATCATTGTCAGCATAATTTTCAATTGATAAGTTGTAATAATATGGAGCCATTCCATACCACTTGTTACCCAATTCTCCTAATGATTTTGCCCATATAGGTAAATCACGTCCATATAAATTACACTTAACTTCGCTAGCTTGTAGTAATTCCAAAAATTTTAATCGGCGACGATGGTTAACAGTCCGACTAATACCAGAAGTTATCCAACTGCAAGGAAAGACTTTTTCGGGGACAGGCATTTCATTTAGTTCCCGAAATGAGTTGTTATGATACCAAATTGCCGGCATATAATCAGGCTTAGGAGCAAAATCATCAGGGCCAGAAATATAACCGCAATACTTTTGTGCTTCTTGATAATAGCGTTTATTTTTCTCTACAATCTCATCTAGGGGAGGTTCGCGTAATAGATAAATAATTTTTTCTTTGGGAACATTCCTGAGTAGAGATTCAACATTAATTTGTGGATTCTGTAGTTTGTGCTTTAGTTTATCTATCAAAGATGTTTGCTGATTATTTTTAGGAAAATCAAACTGATACATTAACAGAAAATCTGGCTTTCCTGACAGTGCTTGTATTTGAATATTCTGCCAAATACCAAATTGTTGGGGTGTTTGTTGCCACAGCCAATCTGCTCTTTTTGCCAGATTGCGGTAGCTGGTAATCATGCCAATTTTCTTTATATCCATAGAGCCAATATTCATTAATTTATAATTTAATTTTGAATTTAAGCTATGAGTGGGGGACGCAAAGATTCATCAACGTAACTGAGAATTTTTTCGGCTCTATTTTCCCAGGAAAATGGTTTAGCTAATGCAATATTATTTGTATAACCTTCTATTTTTCTTGGATAAATTTCTAATGCTTGTTTCAGTGCTTTAGCCAGTTGGTAAGGATTATCAGGTTCACACCACACAGCAGCTAAAGGCATATCTTTAAAAAGCATTAACGGAGGAATTTCTGTAATTACTATGGGAGTTCCAGAAGCCATGTATTGGAAGAATTTCACAGGATTAGTGAAATTAGCAGACTTGCCAGAGCAGTGGGGATGAACCAAAATATCAGCAGCTTGAAATAAGCTGACTAAGCGTTGGCGAGGCAATATCCAACCTAGAAACTTGACATTTTCTACTTGTTTATCTTGAGCCAATTGTTGATAAGCTGTCACTTGTTCTGTCTTACCGCCTGTAATAGCAAACTGAACTTGTGGTAATTCTTTGGCTGCATCAATTAAAACATCAATACCTTTAAAAGGGTATAAAGCGCCAGAATAAACCACTAGAGACTGATGTTCATCTTTGAGTAATTCTTTGCGCCATGCGGTGGCTTGTTCCGATTGTCTTAATAAGAATGATTGATCAAATCCGTTATGTACCCAAACAACTTTCTCTGGGGGAAATCCCTGTTCAATCAAACTTTGTCTAATAATTTCTGATTGGGTGACAGCAACTTGTAGAAATGGACTTTCAGCAATGGCTTTGGGAACCTTTTCCTTTTGAAAATAGTGGCGTTCGTAGATAGTGGGAATGCGGTTTTTTATTGCTGCTTGGACAAAGTTCCAGTCTCTAGTGTGAACGATTTTTGTATATTTTAGGAGATGAAATGGTAAATAATATCGCGTTACCACTGTACTAGATGCTGTAAATTTACCCCCTACACAATCAATCGGCCAGGGCATTGGTAAAGATGCCACTTTTAGCTTATCTTGCACATCGTAAAAATCTACAAAACTTTGATCTGGCTGTTTTGGTTGGAAAGGATTAAGTAAATCTAATGTATTCCCGGAACCTCGGCTAGGTTCTGGATATACTAAAACAGAGGAATATCCTAAATTAGCTGCGCCATTAGCACAAAGAACGTCATGAATTTCGTGAGCCGTATCTGGTTTCTGGGAGATTATTCTACTATAGAAAATATATTTATTTTTCATTGTTTACTTTAGGGCAAATAATTCTGTAAGCGTTTTAGAAAATGCCTGTTTCAACATTTTCCAAACAATCGAGTAAATTCATCGACACATTTAGAGACTCTTTTAACAATAAATACTCACTTTGTTCTAACTCTCCTGTGCTATCAGTTAATGACCGCAAAGAAACTAATATATTGTTAAACTGTATCCGAAATTCATTGATATTTTTCAGGTGTTCGAGCAGGGTATTATTATTCTGATTATCCTCTGATAGTGACGTAGATAAATAATGGACTTGCTGCTGTAGACTATCTTCAAAAATGTCTAGAGTATTGATGATTTTAAATGCTGACTTGTATGAGTCTGCAATCAGTTCTTGGTGTTCTTGGTTATTGTCTGTAACATCATCTAATAACAAGCGTAAGACACCAATCATGGAGTGGAGGCGTGTACGGATTTCATGGGAAATTCGCAATAAGCTTTGATTGGTTCTATTGGTGGTTTCAGAATTATTGCTAAACTGCATTCCATAAAGGCGTGAGTAGTAACCACCCTTTTGTAGTAGCTCTTCGTGGGTTCCCACCTCTACGACTTTTCCTTGCTCTAAGACGGCGATTTGGTCGGCTTTGCGGACTGTAGACAGGCGGTGAGCAATAACTAGAGTTGTCCTGTCGCGGCTGAGTTCTTCTAGCGCTCCTTGTACCAAACGTTCCGAAACGGTGTCTAAAGCGCTAGTTGCTTCGTCAAGAATGAGAATATCAGGGTTTTGTAAAAGAGCGCGAGCGATCGCCAATCTTTGTCTTTGTCCTCCCGATAACATGACACCGCGATCGCCAATCATCGTATCAAATTGTTGGGGCAGTTTACTAATAAATTCGTAGGCATTTGCCCGTTTAGCAGCTGCTACAACCTCTTCTTCTGTTGCTTCTTGTTTACCATAGGCAATATTATTTCGCACTGAATTATTAAATAGAAAGGTATCTTGGCTGACAACTCCCATACACTTACGTATAGAATTGATATCAAATTCACGCAGGTCTACATCATCTAAAGTAATACAACCACCAGTTGGGTCATAAAATCTGGGTAACAAGTCTGCCAATGTAGATTTCCCTGCGCCTGATCCTCCTACTAGTGCCAATGTTGTGCCACGGGGTAGTTTTAAAGTTACATCTTTAAGTACCTGCTTATCATGACCAGGGTAAGCGAAGGAAACAGATTTAAAATTGATCCCTGTTTGTAAGCCGTTGTAGGCAATTTTTCCATTGGTTAAAAATGGTTTATCATCTAATCTGAGTAGGTCATTTACTGAGTCCACACTAGCATTCATGCTAGCGAAGCTACTCCGGAGACTATTGAGTTGGGAAACTAGGGGTAGCAGACGTAATAATATTAGTAAATATGTTAAGAGAACAGCCGAAAGCGTACTAATTTGATCAGCAAAAAAAGTTTTACTTAACAGCACAATTATCAGCAAAGATGTAACTCCCAAAAACTCACTTAAGGGAGTGATAGCGTTGGAGTTCATCTGAGCTTTAAAATCTGCTAATTCGCGCTCACGGATTAGCCGTTTAATTCTATTAAATTCTTTTCTTTCATTCGCTGTGGTCTTGACAAGACGAATGCCATTGAGAGTTTCTAGCACAGCAATGGAGTAGGCTTTCGACATTTCACTTAATATCTTGCCAAACTTGCGAGAACGGCTAATTGCAAATTGATTAACTAAGGTTACGAGCGACAGCAAGATTGCCGCCATGATAGTTAATTGCCAAGATATTGATAGTAATAGACAGATAAAAACAGAAATTGTAATACTGAGAATAACTAATTTGATGATATTGCCTACATAACTAGCGGCACGGCCAATTTCACCTCCCAAACGATTGATTAAGTCACCAACTTTGGTTTTGGCATAATAATCTATGTCAATATTGAGTAGTAAATCTATACCTGCCTCTCGCATATCCGCAGTCAGCCTGCGTGTTAGAGAACTTGATGATAGTGTGCTGGTATAGGTGGCTAAATTTTTTAAGGCAATTGTCAAGATGATTGCTCCCGCCATTGCTGCAATCCGATAATTTTCTGGCACATTATCGAATGGGGTCATAATGGCTTTGAGCAACCCCGGAGCGCCTTTCAAGTCTACTGGTTGTCCTACTATTCGTAAAATTACTGGTACAATCAGTGCTGTACTAATCCCATTAAATAAAGCTCCAGAAAATCCTAATATTATCGTCAGTAGAATTAATCCTGGGTAGGGTTTCGCAAATTTTAGTAAGATGCGTCTGGTAAGCATTTAGTTTATGAGGGTAACACTAGAGTCATTTTTAACATAAAGTATCCAGGCATTCATTAATTTCTCCTTTTATTTGCCAGCAATATCTATTTATACTTACAAATTAGCAATAACCGACTGTAGAGTAGTTGCCATAGCAGATATACTGTACTTTTCTATACATCTTATTCTAGCTTGGCGACCGCGCTCGCTCGCTCCATCCAAATCTGCAAATATCAACTTAATTTGCGTTGCTATTTCCTCAGGACAAGCCGGTTCAACTAAATAAGCCGTTTCCCCAACGATTTCGGGAATATCCCCCACTCTTGTGGCTAGAATTGGCTTGGCCATCGCCATCCCATCAGTTAGTTTCAAGGGAAACTGTGCTAAAGCTGCTGGTGTATTCCTTTGGGGAACAACAATAATGTGAGCAGCAGCCACAATTTTGGGCATTTCCGTTGGTGGAGATTTTGGTAACTGGATAATCCAACGTCCCCACTTTTCCCTCAGTTGAGCATCATAGTCATCATAAGGGCTACCACCAACAATCACTAGTCTCAAATCAGGCTCATTGAGAATGTCTAACGCCATTAAGACATCTTCCACACCTTTATATGGTCTGGGTGCGCCAGGAAACATTAAAATTCTGTAGTCGGATAACCCATAACAAGCTCGGCTTTCTTCTGCGTTGTAGTGAATAGGATTAAATAAATCAGTATCTTTACCATTAGGTATATATACACCACCGAAGCGTTCTTGTAAAAATTTAGTATGAATAGTAACTACATTAGCTTTTGGTGCAATTCCTTCCACAAACTTTAAATACAAAGGATGATCAGGATTGCGTAATGCTCCATCCGGCTTAAAAATATCTCGATAAAGTTGTTTTAACGAAGGGCGATATTGCCAGTTTTCTCCACCGTGCCAACCTAATTCCCAATCATCTATATCTAAAATTACTGGCTGACGAGTACTGATTTTTTTCCATAAAGATAGACCTAATGTTGTAGGTTTAGGTCGCATCGCATAAATAATATCACCATCAATTCTCTTCAAGAGTTGATTGGCTGAAACTAAAAATTTTGGATAGTTATAACCTATGAATTGATTAATCTGAATTTCTGATTGAGGAAACACTGCTGCTTCGCCAAAGACAAATCCTAAAATTTCGACTTGATAGTTTAGCTTTTGTAGGGCTTGAGCTAAAAGAAAAGAACGTACAGAACCGCCTCCCCATCTTCCTGCTCCAGCACTGGATAAGTCGCTGACAACTATGGAAACTTTTAGCTTGGATTTGTTAGCCTGTAGATTCACGATGCAATTTTGTTGTGATAATTTAACTAAGTCCTGATACTAATGATAAATCTTGATCTGGGATTTATACTTTAATGTTTGAAATATATCTAGGGTAGGCAATATCCATCAAGATAATCATATAGGGAAACATTGCCTACCCTTATGAAGATACTACTAATAAATTTTTATACTACCAGTTAATTAGCTTTAACTGCCCTGTCTGAATATGGTCAAAAATCCGATTAATTTGGCGGCGTTCTTGTTCATCAATATCAAGATGATTAAAAACGGCAGATGTTAGCAAAGCATGGTCTTGGGGACTCATTTTACCGGAACGTAAGATTCTATCTACGATTTGCTTAACTGTAGTTTCTGTTTGACTATAAACACTGGTGTAAGTGTATCTGTAGTCAGTAGTCATATATTCTCCTATAGTGGTGAATTTATCTGGAAATGAGACTCTACTCCTCTGGCTAAAAAGTAGATACGTAGACAATATTGCAACTTCATCAAAACTTATAATTAAAGATAGAAGTTAATATCTGTATATTTATAGATTTTCGGCATTTTGGGAGCAAAAAAGAACACATTTAATCTAACTTTACATTTATACTCTCTCCCAGAGAATTATCACTGATAAATAATGAGTATATTTATAATTTCTGATTACACTTCCAGTGTAATTACGGTTGTATAATATCATGGTTTATAAAAAGTGAAACAGCAAAAATAAAATCCTGGTATTTTATATGGCTTGTCTCAAGCTTAAGTTAATGACCAGAATTAGCGATCGCTAATAGACTAAAAATATTGACTGGCTACGGAGATAAAAATTATGCAGGTGATTCGTTTGGCCGCACTTTCAGACAATTACATCTTCTTATTACACGACAGCCAAAAAAATATCGCCGCCGTTGTTGACCCAGCAGAAGCCGAGCCAGTACTTAAGCAACTTGCACAGCTAAACGCAGAATTAGTAGCAATTTTTAACACACACCACCACAATGATCATGTAGGTGGCAATCAGCAATTAATCCAAAACTTTCCCCAACTAAAAGTTTATGGTGGCGCTGAAGATAAAGGCAGAATCCCAGGACAACAGGTATTTTTACAACCAGGCGATCGCGTCCAATTTGCTGATAGAGTAGCTGAAGTTATCTTTGTACCAGGACATACCCGCGCTCACATCGCTTACTACTTCCCTCCTCAAACAGCCGATACACCAGGAGAATTATTCTGCGGTGATACTCTGTTTGCTGGTGGTTGCGGTCGTTTATTTGAAGGTACACCAGCGCAAATGGTGGAATCTTTAACTAAGCTGCGTTTCTTACCAGAAAATACCCGTGTCTGGTGCGCTCATGAATACACCTTAAAAAATTTACAATTTGCACTCAGTGTAGATGGTGAGAACACTGAATTACAAAAACGCCTTGACGAAGTTAAGACAAAGCGTAGTCAAGGAATAGCCACAGTCCCTTCCTTATTGGGAGTAGAAAAGCTGACCAATCCCTTTTTACGTTGGGAACAACCATCCTTACAGTCAGCAGTTAATAGTAATGACCCCGTGCAAACCTTTGCCCGCATTCGCGGATTGAAAGATAAGTTTTAGTGATTGGTAATTGGTTAAAAGTTGTTCTCTTCTGCTCCTCTGCTTCCTCAATCCCTAGTCCGGCTAAAAAATTTATAGCAAAGAGTTGCGATCGCCCCCGGCAGTTCGCTAGGATCTGTAAGCTTTAGGGTATAGAAATGCTGGGAATAAGGCTACACTAACGTGAGCGCTCCTGCTGCAACCCAAGTTAATGAGATTTTACAGGAAAAATAGAAAACATGGTGAAACGCGTACAATTAGTTTTAACTAAGGATGTCAGCAAGCTAGGCAGATCCGGCGACTTAGTAGACGTAGCTCCTGGTTATGCTCGGAATTATTTAATTCCTCAGAGTTTAGCAACTCATGCTACCCCTGGTATTCTCAAGCAAGTAGAACGCCGCCGCGAACAAGAACGGCAACGTCAATTAGAACTCAGACAACAAGCATTAGAGCAGAAAGAAGCTTTAGAAAAAGTTGGCAGCTTGAAAATTGCCAAGCAAGTTGGTGAAAATGAAGCGATTTTTGGTACAGTTACCAGCCAAGATGTTGCAGACGCTATCCAAGCAGCTACCAGTCAAGAAGTAGACCGCCGTGGTATTACCATTCCCGACATCGGCAAACTGGGTACTTACAAAGCTGAAATTAAGCTGTTCTCAGACGTTACAGCACAAATTGATATTGAAGTTGTAGCTAGCTAAAGGGGGCAGGGGAGCAGGGGAGCAGGGGAGCAGAAGAGACTTAAACTTACTACACCCCTACACCCCTACACCCTTACACCCTTACACCCCTACACCCCTACACCCTGAGACTCCCCCTATGTCTGAAGAATTGAGTTTTCAAGGCGACGGCAGTAATCGCCTTCCACCCCAAAACATCGAGGCAGAGGAAGCAATTTTAGGGGGCATTTTACTAGATCCAGAAGCGATTGGTCGAGTAAGCGAAGTTCTGATTACCGAAGCTTTTTATATTAGCGCCCACAGGGATATCTATCAAGCCGCGCTGCGTCTCCACGGTCAAGGTAAACCCACAGATTTGCTGTCAGTCACAAGTTGGCTCACTGATAATGACTTACTGACCCGCATAGGTGGTAGAAACAAATTAGCCACCTTGGTAGACCGCACAGTCTCAGCTGTGAATATCGATGCCTTAGCAGGGTTAGTGATGGAAAAATACCTGCGACGGCAATTAATTAAAGCTGGCAATGAAATTGTCCATCTCGGTTACGAGACAGAAAAAGAATTACCCATAGTACTAGACCAAGCAGAACAGAAAGTTTTTGGCGTTACTCAAGAACGACCCCAATCAGGTTTAGTTCACATTGCAGACACCCTAATTAACAACTTCCAAGAAATTGAGGAGCGCAATCAAGGCATTGCTTTACCGGGTATTCCCTGCGGCTTTTATGATTTAGATGCGATGACTAGTGGCTTTCAGCGTTCTGATTTAATCATCGTCGCTGGGAGACCGTCAATGGGAAAAACAGCATTTTGCTTGAACCTAGCTCATAATATCGCCGCTTCCATGAAGCTACCTGTTGCTGTTTTCAGTTTAGAAATGTCCAAAGAGCAACTAGTACAACGTCTACTGGCTAGTGAAGCCCAAATCGAAAGTGGCTATCTGCGGAGTGGTCGCCTCAGTCAAACACAATGGGAACCATTAAGCCGGGCGATTAGTATGCTGTCTGAAATGCCCATTTTTATTGATGACACGCCGAATATTACCGTCACCCAAATGCGCTCTCAAGCTAGAAGACTACAAGCCGAACAGGGTGTAGAACTAGGTTTGATAGTGATAGATTACCTGCAATTAATGGAAGGAGGCGGAGATAATCGCGTCCAAGAATTATCGAAAATTACCCGTTCTCTCAAAGGTTTAGCTAGAGAATTATCCGTACCTGTAATAGCTCTATCTCAGCTGAGTCGTGGCGTAGAAGCACGCACCAACAAGCGTCCTATGTTGTCTGACTTGAGAGAATCAGGTTGTCTGACTGGTGATAGTTTAGTAACTTTAGCTCCGGACGGTTTACAAATACCAATTAAGGAATTAGTAGGTAGGTCTGGTTTTGCTATTTGGGCTTTAAATCAATCAACATTAAAATTAGAAAAAGCAATAGTTAGCCATGCCTTTTCTACAGGTGTAAAGCCCGTATTTACATTAACAACTCGTAAGGGGTGCAAAATTCGTGCTACAGCTAATCACAAATTCCTGACAATTCATGGCTGGCGTAGATTAGATGAGTTAAGTATTAGACAACATCTATGTTTACCACGGCATATACCCAGTTTTGGTAAACAAACCATGACTTATGCTGAAGTGGCATTATTAGGGCATTTAATTGGCGATGGTTGTACATTGCCACGTCATGCCATACAGTACACTACCAGAGAGATAGATTTAGCTGAGAATGTTGTTTTCTTAGCAAAAGAAGTTTTTGGGGATGAAATTACTCCAAGAATTTCCCCTGAACGCAGCTGGTATCAAGTTTATTTGTCTGCAACACAACGCTTAACTCGTAATCTCAGAAATCCTGTAGCAAAATGGCTAGACTCTCTTGGTGTTTTTGGTTTAAGGTCTTACGAAAAATTTGTCCCTCAAGAATTGTTCTCACAACCAATAGAGTTAATATCTTGCTTTCTTAGACATCTGTGGAGTACAGATGGTTCAATTAAATTAGTCGGAGGGAAAAAACCAAGACCTATTGCATATTATGCAACTAGTAGTTACAGATTAGCTGTTGATGTACAAACTCTTTTGTTAAAGCTTGGTATTAATGCGACACTCAAGCTAGTTCCTCAAGTGGGCAAAGGGAGAAATCAGTATCATGTAAAAATAACTGGTAAGCCTGACCTTGATTTATTTATTAAAAAGGTTGGAGCAGTAGGAGAATACAAACTAAATTCACTACAACAAATTTTTAAACATCTAGAAAATTGCATTCACAATACTAATAGAGATATAATCCCCAAAGATGTTTGGAAAAAAGTTGTTGTACCTGCAATGCAATCTGTGCAATTAACAACAAGACAATTACATTCAAACATTGGCACATCTTATTGTGGCTTGGCGCTTTACAAAGCGAATTTGAGTCGAGAAAGAGCTTTGAAAGTTGCTGAAGTTGTTCAATCTAGTGAATTACTCACTCTTGCCAAGAGTGATGTTTATTGGGATGAAATAGTTTCAATTGAATATAGTGGCGAGGAAGAAGTGTTTGATTTAACAGTTCCTGAGCTACATAATTTTATTGCTAATAACATCGTTGTTCACAACTCCATTGAGCAGGACGCGGATTTAGTTATTATGTTATACCGTGATGATTACTATAACAGTGATACCCCCGATCGCGGCCTAGCGGAAGTAATTATAGCGAAACATCGCAACGGCCCAACAGGTACAGTAAAACTCCTATTTGACCCACAGTTTACCAAATTTAAAAACTTAGCCAGATCGGGCTATTAAATGATGATGAATACAGTCAACAGTCAACAGTCATGAGTTTTTACCTTTGACTGTGGACTATTGACTATGGACTATTCCCCTACTTCACTTCCAACAATTCCACATCAAATAGTAGGGTTGAGTAAGGTGGAATCACCCCACCAGCACCACGAGCGCCATAACCCAATTCTGAGGGGATGATTAATTGACGACGACCACCTACTTTCATGGTGCTAAGTCCTTCATCCCAACCCTTAATGACTTGTCCAACACCGATGGTAAAGCTGAAGGGACGATTGCGATCGCGTGAGCTATCAAACTTGGTACCATCTTCTAAAGTACCAGTATAGTGAACTACGACGGTTTGTCCACTTTTGGGAGTCGCGCCAGTTCCCTCTTCTATTTCCACATATTTGAGGCCAGAATCGGTAGTGACAGTCGGCTTAGAGGCATCAGACATAATATTGCTCTTGATTGGAGTATTGTTTTCAGTAACGCTAATGGTGGCTAGTGGAGTTTGCGGTAAATTAGCAGCAATAGCAGAGTCCTGTTTATTCCCTACTTGTGCCAACACCAAAACCACAACACAAACCAGCATCAAACCTATGCTGAGTAAAATTGCTTTCAAAATTAGCCCTCCCCACTGAGGTAGTTTGGCAATGAAAATTACCAACAGGACACAATTAGTTTAAATCAGAAGCACATCCTAACGCCAAAGCTTATTTTCTAAATCGCGCACTTGACGTTCTAAACGGTCAATTCTTCCCCGCAATTCATCCACTTCAGACTGACGCGCTACCCCTAAATCCTGCATCATATTTCGCATTTGTCGTTGCATTTGGGCATCCCATGTTCCCTGCTCGGTCTTTAACTGCTGTACAATGTCATCCATGACAGCTTTAGCTTGCTCTGGATTGAGCTTACCGTCCTTGACCAATTCATCACTAACCTCCTTGAGTTTTTCTGCCACCAAAGAAGTTGTACCAATACCAAGCATCATTATTTGTTGCAACCAGTTGTTGCTGTCCATACTCTTTCCCTATTCCTTATTTCAAACCAGCCGACCCTTGCTCCTGAGTGTATGCAATCAAGCTATGCTGGAAGCGTAGTTATTCTAGCCTACAGTTCTATTTTGGCAGATTGGCAAACACAAGGGATGAATGGGTGTGGTTATAGAATTTCTGAGGTTTAAAGTTGAAGCTAGCCTGCGAGAGAGTTATATCCACAAGGATGCAGAGATTTGGACAACAGCATTGGCCAAGCATCCAGGGTTTTTAGGTAAAGAAGTTTGGACAAATCCCCTAGAATCCACAGAAGTGATTTTTATCATTCATTGGGAAACTAAAGAACACTGGAAAACCATACCAGCAGCAGATTTAGAGGCTATTGAGCAAAGGTTTAAGCAGGCTGTGGGAGATATCTATGAGCTAGTGGAATTTAGGGAGTATCAAGTACGGAAATTTCTCCATAACTAGCAATAGCACCACAGCGCTAGAAATCAGCAACTAAGCAGACATAATATTATGTCTAGTATTTTTGACTTTACTAGCATAAATGATGAATTTGTGTTGTACATTTCATCTACAATATGTATACCCAATCTGCCTAAAATCCTACCCAGACAATTTAGAGCAATCCTCCATGCACAATAAATTAACTAACGCAAATATTGAAAATTATCACGTTCTATTAACTCCAAACGAAGTAAAAGAAAAATTACCGTTAACAGAAACTGCGGCAGAAATAGTTTTACAGTTTAGATGTGAAATAGAGAAAATATTAGATTTTCAAGATAGACGCAAGTTTATAGTAGTTGGGCCTTGTTCTATTCATGACCCTAATGCAGCATTGGAATACGCCCATAAGTTAAAAAAATTAGCTGAACGCGTCCAGGATAAATTACTGTTAATTATGCGGGTTTATTTTGAAAAGCCCCGCACAACTGTAGGCTGGAAAGGATTAATTAATGATCCAGAAATGGATGATTCTTTTCTGGTGGAAAATGGTTTATTGCTAGCCAGAGATTTACTCATCAAGTTAACAGAGTTAGGGCTACCCACCGCTACAGAGGCTCTAGACCCTATTGTACCGCAATATATTGGTGAATTGATCACATGGGCGGCGATCGGCGCACGCACAACGGAATCCCAAACTCACAGGGAAATGGCTAGCGGTCTGTCTATGCCTGTGGGTTTCAAAAATGGCACTGATGGTAATATTCAAGTAGCTTTAAATGCTTTACATTCTGCCAGAATGCCGCATAATTTTTTGGGCATTAATCCTGAGGGACAGGTAAGTGTGTTTGAAACGAAAGGTAATGCTTACGGTCATGTCATTTTGCGTGGGGGAAATCAACCTAATTTCGATGTTGAAAGTGTTAAACGAGTGGAAGAAAAATTAAAACAGGCTAAGTTGCCTCCGAGAATTGTCATTGATTGTAGTCATGGTAATACTAATAAGAATTACAGGTTACAATCTGATGTTTTAGAAAACGTCATACAGCAAATAGTTGATGGTAATACATCGATTGTAGGGATGATGCTGGAATCAAATTTATATGAAGGTAATCAACCCATTAACTGCAAACGGGAAGAATTGAAATATGGGGTTTCTGTAACTGACCCCTGTATCGGTTGGGAGCAAACAGAAAAAATTATCTTGGCTGCTTACGAAAAACTTAATTGAGGGACTTCCAGATAAAAACAATAGCCAAAATGTAGTGTGCGTCAGTATGAATAATTTCTGAGTATAGTTAGGTTCTATGGCACTGACGCACCCTACTAAACCATAAATTGCGGAGAATTTATTTTTTGTTGTTCCTTGTGGTAATTTTGTGGAGACGTTGCAATGCAACGTCTCTATGGTGTTTTTAGAGGATGGAGCCAATTTCTTTGAGATAAACCCGTGTGAATGGTTCATCTTCGCCTAATGTGTAGTCTTCTATTAGTCCTTTGCGCCGAATGGAAACATCTTTTTCTTTTTTAATAACAACAGTAGAACCATCGAACACATCCCGCGCTAACATCATTTCTGTTTCGCTGGGATTATCTAAAACTACCAAATTACTCCCTTGATAAAACATTCCGTCTTCTTCTAGGGTATCCTCTGGATATTCAGCAATTAATAAATCGAGTTTGGGATGACGTAGCAAACTTTGGATGTTGCTATTGTAATCGTCGCGTAGTACCTTTTGCGATCGGTTGACAAAAACGGCATCACGACAAACAGCGCCTATTGTCCATTCTGGATGTTGCAACAAAATGTGGTCAATTGTGGTTTGCAATTCCTGAACGGAGATTTTATTAAAGGTCATAATCGGGATTCTGGCATCTAAACCAGACTCAAAAAAGGTTTCTAAAATGTGAGAAGGTACGTCAACGCTTTCACCTACGGCTGGGTTAAGGTGCATCATTACACCTGGTGCGGCGTTGATTTCGATGATGGCAAAGTTACCAACTTTCCAAGACTCAGAAAGGTCTTCAGCTATGACATCAATTCCCAGACAAGTCAAACGGAAATATTGAGCAATATCTTGCGCCAAGATGATGTTGTCGTCATGGATAGTATGAGTAGCATTGATACTCATCCCTCCGGCTGAAAGATTAGCAACTTTCCGTAAGTGAACAGTTTCACCCTTGTCCAGTACTGTTTTTAATGACAAGCGCTGTTCTTCTAAGTAGTGTTCCATTGCGTCATCAACGATAATCTTACTCATCGGTGAAGTTGGAGTGTCTAAACGCGCTGCTTTGCGGTTTTCTTTCTGAATTAATTCCCAAATTGTTGAGTCACCGTCACCAACTACCGATGCGGGATGACGTTCTGTGGCGGCGACAAATCGACCGTTAACGCATAGCAAGCGAAAATCTTTGCCTTTGATGCTTTTTTCAACAATTATCCGTGCGGGTTCGTTTTCAGGAATCGCTTCCAATGCTCTATCATAAGCAACTTCAAGTTCGTCTACATCTTTGATATCTGCGGTGACACCAATTCCTTTGTGACCTACTACCGGCTTGACTGCTACTGGATAGCCGATGTCTTTGGCGACTTGTCGCGCTTCTTTTTGGGAATAGACGATTTCACCTTGTGGTACTGGAAAACCCAATGTGTGGAGAAAAGCTTTGCAGTCATCTTTCCGAGTGGTGAAGTCAGAATCAATATGGCTGTCGCAATTAAAGGTTGTGGCTACACCCCGGATATGTTTTTTTCCCCAGCCGTATTGCATTAATCCTTCGTCCCACAGATAAAAGGTGGGAATGCCTTTTTCGTAGGCTGTTCTCAATAAGGCGTAAACTGTGGGGCCTCCGTATACAGATTGGCGGAACCGATTTTGCAAGGTGACAAGCTGGTCATCCCAGAAAAAATCATCATCTTGGTTAATGGCTTCAAACCAGTCCCATACCAGGTAAACTACTGATCTGATTGTGCGTTCGTGCAGTGCTTGAACAGCAATTTTTGTATATTTACTGTACGGTTTCACACTCCAGCGATGGAAGTGTAAATTCATGTCTAGCTTGCCCACTTCTGACACAGTTTGGGCAAATAAGTGGGCATAAGATTCGTAGTTTTGCTCTCGTAGATGGGGATAGCGATCGCCTACTCTAGTAATATAATCTTCGATAGGTAAAGGCTTTCTATTTTCTACTACAGCAAAATCAAACACTAACGCCCCTGTATCTAAATAAGGATTTGAACCAACATAATACCGACAATTGAAGATATCAAATACATCCGTCTTTCTGGCATTAATGCGGACTAAATCGGTGCTTGTTTCCTGAACCATTGATGCTAAACCTCTGGCTAAACACCTAATAAATGTAACGTTTAATTTCCTGTAAGGAGTCTTAATAATTTAAGATTATCTTACATAATAATTTTGAAAGTTTTAAATCTACAGTTGCTCTGGCTGAATCTAACTTTAATTATAGGTTTCTGCACCTATCCCAAGACATAATTAAATTAATACCTAGCTCAGTATATAGTCGTTCCATAGGACGAGTATTTGATTTATAAAATACACCTACCTAGAAATATAGGTATGGTGGGCAATACCCGCCACAACTATCATACGGTGGGCATTGTCCACCCTACAGATACTTGGACATTTTTAATAATCAAATTTGACTCCTATATGTGATTTATAAATGGTAGAGGGAGGTAATAAGTAATTAATGGGTGATTAGCTATTGGTTGATTAAGCATGAAAAAATACCTATCAATTACAAAAAATATAACTTTTGAAGGGTGTAATATCCTCAGAAAGTTTGTAAAAAGGAAGGGATGGTTACGCGAGACAATCAAGATATGAATAGCACACAAGCTGATCTAAGGGATGAAGTTAGACAACTTGCAGAGGAAGCTTTTCACCTAAAACTGATTTCTGGACACGGAGACGGGCCAGATATAGAAGAGTATCAAATTGTCTACCAAGGTAAACCCAGACATTTGCCGTTGGAACAAGCAAGATTGTTTCTCACAAACTTACTCTACAGAAATCGTATTCACTAAAAGTCTTTAATTAAATATCAATTTGCACAAATTTTCACTCATCGTTGACAGAAATTTAACCCAATAAACCACTTTAGTAGCATCACTTTACTAAACTGATAGTGAGATATACTATCCCCAAAGTTCAGATAAAATGGGGATAGTATACCTGGCTTTTACTTACATTTAAATTCTCACATAATAAAAATATAATTTTCTGACAACCAGAATTTAGGTAATAGTTCATAAGAGATAATTAAGTTATTTTTTGAATTGCTTTAATCAGTCCTATGGGCGATTTTATACATATAAATGTCATGCTTTATTGATATTACATAAATAAATCTATGGTTGGAGATATTATGACTGCAAGTGAAAACAAAAGGCAGTTGGTAATTATTGGTGGTGCAGAAGATAAAGATGGTGACTCGCAAATACTGCGGGAGTTTGTGCGCCGTTCTGGTGGTACAAAAGCCAATATTGTCATCATGACGGCGGCGACAGAATTACCCAGGGATGTGGGAGAGAATTACATTAGAGTGTTTGAACGTCTAGGTGCGGAAAAAGTTCGGATAATTGATACAGAAACCCGTGAAGATGCGTCTTCATCAACTGCACTGGAAGCGATCGCCAAAGCAACTGGTATATTTTTTACTGGGGGAGATCAAGCTCGCATTACCAGCATCATCAAAAACACCGAAATTGATGCAGCAATTCACCAACGCTTTTCTGAAGGTATCGTTGTTGGTGGTACAAGTGCTGGTGCGGCAGTCATGCCAGATAAAATGATTGTGGAAGGTGACTCACAAACCAATCCTCGTTTAGAGATTGTCGAAATGGGGCCAGGTTTAGGTTTTCTCCCTGGGGTAGTTATTGACCAGCATTTTTCTGAGCGCGGACGCTTGGGACGCTTAATTACAGCCTTGATTAGAGAACCAGCCGTACTAGGGTTTGGGATTGATGAAAATACAGCTATGGTCGTGACTGACAGCCAAATTGAAATCATTGGCCAAGGTTCAGTCACAATTGTGGATGAGTCAGAGTCCACATACAACAATATGGATGAAATCCTCAGAGATGAAGCTTTAGCAATTTGTGGCGCAAAACTACACATTTTGCCACATGGCTACAAGTTTGATTTGAAAACTCGCAAGCCTATTTTAACTAATGGTGCGGCGGATGTTTCTGTACCAGTTGGTTCTGCAACTGTTTCTGAAGTTGTTTAACAGCTACACCTACTAAGGGGAATGAAATAGGGGTTATCGTTTCTTAATGAAGGTGTGCTTTATTCTGAACTGTAGAGACTTTGCATGCAAAGTCTCTACATCATTTATTTGGTGCAACTTCATCGAGAATTGGTATTAGGGAAAAATCTATTTAAAATCACAGCATCTCTTTCCCTTATCCCCATGACCTAGTTCACCACTTGACTACCATGACTGCGAGGATCGTCTTGATTACCGATAGGTGCAGCTGGTGGGGAGACTTGAGAAACTTGTCCGCTAGTTTGAGCATGGGGTAAAGGGGAACCAGTCACCAAGGCTTCTAAATTACTTGCCATAATTGTATGGGGTTGATCACCGATCGCCTGGGCTAGACTTTCCCCGGCTTTGTTTAAAAATACAAAGTGAGGAATACCGTCTACTCGATATTTCAGCATCTCCGGCAACCACTTGGTATTATCTACATTGAGCATGACAAAATTCACCTTGTCAGCATACTGTTGTTCAAATTCTGCAATATCTGGAGCCATTTTTTGACAGACAGTACACCAGTTAGCGTAAAATTCCACCATAGAAGGTTTGCCGTTGCTGATAGCCACGTCTAGAGGAGTAGAAGCTGCATATAATTTATCCAGCGATACAGCAGCCGTTTCCGTCCGTAACCCTAAGACTAAAGCAACGGTGAGAGCGATCGCCACCATTGCAACTAAAAAGTTTCTCAACCGCTCTCCCGCAGTAGTTTCCGGCTTAATAGGTGAGTCTGTAGTCATAACACAATTTATTAAATCTTATTAAGTAATCTCATTTTTAGTGTAACTGACTGTTGACTGTTGATTGTGGACTGATGACTGTTGACCAATAACCAACCCCTTACGCTAGAACAGAACAAGAAAAGACTCTGCTAAATCTGTGAAAAAACGAGTTACCCTCACCTTTCCCAAACGTGCTATACAAATGCCTGTGACTTATGTGCTGGCGAAAGAGTTCAATGTGGCTGCGAATATCATCCGCGCTCAAGTTGCGCCTAATCAAATTGGCAAACTGGTAGTGGAACTGTCGGGAGATATTGATCAGTTAGATGCAGCTATTGAATGGATGCGATCGCGCCATATTAATGTTTCTCTAACGCTAGGGGAAATTGTCGTTGATGAAGATATATGTGTCCACTGTGGTTTATGTACTGGGGTTTGTCCTACAGAAGCCCTGACCTTGCACCCAGAAACATATAAATTAACATTCACGCGATCGCGCTGCATTGTCTGTGAGCAGTGTATTCCTACTTGTCCTGTACAAGCAATATCTACGAATCTTTAACCTAGTGGGAACACATCAGCGATAACGCTAGCATCACCCACTAGTCTATTCTGGGCTGGAGAGTCATACACTACCAATATGGAAGGTACACCGGATACATCCTCAAATAATGTTATACCTTCCGCATGATCATTGCGATCGCCATAGGGAATTTCTTGGACTAATTCTGGTTTATTGAGAATATTTTCTTGTAGATTTACACCATTTTCCAATCGATAAACTTGTACAGGCCCATCTAAATCCATCGTTGGCCCAGCTAAAATTAACAAGTCTTTTCCAGCCAGACATAAGTCACGAATTCCTAAGCCATTCAACCACACAAAATGTTTTTTGTACGTCTTTCCACCTTTTCCAGGCTCCCATAGTCTCATTAAACCTGGCTGGGAATCTTGTAGCGCAATTTCCAAAATAATCGCCCAACCTCGCAACACAGGGCCACGTAAACCCAAGAAAACTTTGTTTTCGTACACGGCTAAGCCTTCAACATCAAAGCCATTATCTTTACCTGGTATTGCAGCTTTGACAAAGAAACCTAAATGCTGATCATCAGCCAAAGCTGACATCAAAACATTTCCTTGCTTGATTAACTCTAATTTTGCAGCAACTAACCGCTTACCTGCATCTTGCGGATGAGGGCAAGACTTAAATAATTGACCCTTGACAAGGGGAATTCGTCCTAATACGTAGCGATTCTCTTCCGACGTAACTTTGGCTAACCGAGAAATATTTTTCTCATCTGTATTATCTGATTTAATATTTTTACGCTTGTAGCTATGAGAACCTGTGAACCACAGGTAATTATCAGCATAAGCTAATCCTTCAATATCAATTTCTTCATCTTCTGGTGCTGGTAAATCAATAAATTCAGCCACTCGAAATTGTTTGTGATCACTAAATTTATCTCCATCAACCAAATATAAACGCTCAATAGTGGCAGTTTCATCCGACCCAAGCCATAAATGCTTTTCTTGAGTAAGTAATATAGCCGAAATATCTTCCCTGTGTTGCTGAAAAATATTATTAAATATCAGACTGACTTGTTGAAGCGGATAGAAGTTTACCATGTCGCCTAGCCTCCCAGGTTAAGGATAAGTTAATAAGTTATTTTCTGGACTGATTCCATACACAGCAAGAAACAAGTCCCCAAGATTTTTCCTATTTTTCTTTGAGTCCTGTTAATATGCAGTGTAATTTTATCTATCCGGCAATTCATGGATTTTATACACAAATTATGTAAAAACCCCTCTTTCTTAACTCTGAATCTTTAACATATATACCCTTGTATCCATAAGGAAGCATAATAATACTCACAAAGAAATAACTTTCTTAAAAAGACATATCAAAGGTTAGATATAAATTTTTCACAAATCCTATCATTTGCTATCATTCAATAATCTGTTTAAATAAGTAAATAATTACTATCAGCGATGACGTTAGCTACAGAACCAACGGTAAAAACTCTAGGAAACTACGCTTACGAAGCCATTCAAAAACACTTTAAGAAAACCTTGAAGTGGGAAAAAGCTGTTAAGAAAGATGAAGATCCAGAAGCATTACACCAAATGCGAGTAGGAATGAGACGTTTACGTACAGCTATTAGTAGATTTGACATAGCATTAAATTTATCGAAGCCCGCCAGTGATAAAAATATTGGTAAAATTGCCCGTCGGCTTGGTAATCTCCGAGACTTAGACGTATTAAAACAAACCTTAGAAACCCTTTATCAACCACATTTACCAGAAAAAGAGCAAAAAACTTTACAAAAAGCTTTTGATGCTTTAGCTAAACAACGAGTAAGTGTACTTGATAAAACCCAAGAAACATTGAAAGATGAGTCTTATAAGTCCTTAAAACATACATTAGAGGAATGGTTAGAAAAACCTAGCTATCAACCCTTAGCTTCTCTACCAATAAAGCAAGTATTACCAGATTTATTGTTACCTGAAGTAAGCAGTTTCTTGCTGCATCCTGGGTTATTAGTAGGAACCGATATTGTAGATTATGAAGTTAAAATTATTACTGATTGGCCAGCCGACAAGATAGAACAACAACTGACCACAAAAGGCGAAACTATTCATAGCTTAAGAAAACAAGCCAAACGCCTGCGCTATCAAATGGAATTATTTACTGAGTTATATGATGATTCTTATGCCACCTACATTACAAAGATCAAAAGTATCCAAGATATTTTAGGTAACATTCAAGACAGTGTAGTGATGGGTGACTGGCTGGTAGATGTATTCAAGTCAGATATCCACAATCAATTACCAACACTTGCTAATCTACTAGCAGAAAATCGCTACCAGTGGTGGCAACAGTGGCAACCTTTACAAGAGCAGTACCTAAAAGCCGAGAATAGGCATAACTTTCATTTAACAATACTCCACCCTGTTTAGTCGTTTAATAATCCATAGTTGACACTAGCGTGAAGACAAAGTGATAGGAGCTTCGAGGGATAAAACATAAACACTACTCTGGGGAATTTGGACAACACGGGTGTTTTCTGCGGAACGCAAACCTGAAAGCAAACCCATAGCACTACCTAACATTACCCCTCGGTCAAATTGTTCAGGATTTCCGTTGCTTAAGAAACCCAGGGCGCTGCCCCCAATCTTACCCCAAATAGATCCACTCTCCACTACTGCGTCATTAGCTCCTTTATGGGTAATTGTAGTGCCGGGTATTGTTTGACTGGATGCTTTGATCGCAACAATGCGTCCATTGATTACTAAAGACTGTGCCACAATTCTGGCACCGCCCTCGGTTGGTTTAAGAACTATAGTTACAGGCGTATTTTCCGCCACTATAGTATTACCTTGAACATCTTTAATGGCATTTGCCAAAGTTACAGTTAGAGGATAATCCTTTTTTTGCCCTACATCTACTGTAATGGGTGCAGGAAAAGAAACCACAATTGCCGTATCTTGTGGAATACTAACTTCTAGAGTAGCTGCCTCTGTCTGTGTTGGCTGGGTAGGAAGTTGTGCTGCAACAGGGAATGTTAGTGAACCTAAAAGAGAAATAGAGCAGGCTAGGCTCATTAATATTTGCGTTCTCATGGTCTTGTTTCCCTTGGATGTGAGTTGTTGGACTTGATTGCCTTCACTCAGTCAATAGGTGGACTATTTTGGCTTTATGCAGCCTGTTGTCTGCCATAAACCGCAAATTGAGTGGCTTGTCTGCAAAAATCCTTGGCAGCACAAATTCATTAACAGGTTGAAATTCTCTAAAGATGATAAAAATAATCTGTGAGCTTTCCTGAAAAATTTAACTGATGAAACATTTATTAATAATCCAGCTTTTAGTGAGCCAAATTGATGATGGTTCACTCTTCACCCATTTCTAGCATTTATCATCTAGAAAATGCAGTTAAATACTTACAAAATTTCTTGATAAAACTCATGATTTTTTGACTTTTGTCACCTACTCCGTTTTGAGCGATTTCAAAAAGAGTAATAATAGTTTCTGTGATCCTTCTCTGATGAGACCTGATCAAAGATTATTGGCTCAAATAGGGGGTCATACCCCTCTTTACAAAATCACCAATAAAGTGTTTTTGAAGTCGAGCATTAACTAGTAAAAATGCGTTAATTGCTAATGCGAATTTGTTGAGTGCTTGTTGTCTAAGCAGTTATACCAAAGGAGGTTCAGATGAGTCGTCTTCTTTATGAAAATTCAGTTTCATATCAAGGATATCTCATCATTCCATTTGTTTTTGGCAAAGCAGATAGGTATGAAATCTATTCCTATAAACTTTTGTCAGAAATTGGGCAAAAAAGTAAGCTGCATAAAGCAGAAAATCCAGCAAAAATATATGGCAATAGCATTAGTAATATCATTGAGATAGCTAAAGAGCATATTGACCAAAACGCCGATTTTGTAAGTCAAAAAGATAGCTTTCAATCTCGCTATATCTACCGCAACAATTTGATTATTGTCTTTCATGAGAATGATCGATACTTTTATGACCATTACCCACCAGATTTATTGAATAATATTGCTGCACCCAAATTATTCAAATCTGAGTATGAATGCCTCAGTTGGATTAAGCAGGGGTTAGATGGTAGATATATGCGGCAACAAGCAAGGTAAAGCTAGTAATTTGTAATAGGCTTACGCACGCAGGTTGTCTGTTGAGACCGGGTGTAAGGGTATAGGGGTGTAAGGGTGTAAGGGTGTAAGGGTACAGGGGTGTAAGGGCTTCAAACATTTATACCCTTCCCTATACCTTTATTCAAACCCTTAATCTTTCGTTTTCATGTGTGAGTTCTACGTAATTAAAAACTTAATTACGAATTACAAATTACTTTAGTAGTAGGTAATATATAGAGCCAGTAGTAACGGTAATACCAGCGCGATCGCCTGCTAAGTCACCATAGCCAAGGAAATAATCTACTCTGCCAGGGCCTTTAATGGCGCTACCTGTATCTTGATCCAGGACAAAACGGCTGACTCTGCGCTGAATTAATTGATTACGCTGTCCGGGATAAGGAAATGTTGCGTTCATTACAGCCAATGCTCCTGGTGGCATGAGAGATTTATCTGTGGCAATAGAACGTTCTGGTACGAGAGGTACGCTGATACTGCCTGTAGCTGGTTCACCTTTAGTTTCCTTAAAGAAAATAAAGCGTTCCCAACGTGGTAAATAATTACTCATAGATTGGGGACTTTTGCGGAAATAGCGAATAATTCCCGGCATATTTAATTCTTCTTTAGTTAGTTTGCCATCTTGAAACAGTAGCCGCCCGATACTTGTCCAAGGGTAATCTGTTCCGCGCACAAAACCGACACTCGTTTGAGTCCCATCAGTTAGGTTGAGTTTAGCAGAACCTTGGATATGGATCATGTATGCTTGAAAGCGATCGCGTAACCAAAACATCTCTAAACCCCGTAGTTGGCTTTTTTCTCCCAACAAACCATCTACCCCTTCTAATTCAACCCGTTTGGGGTGGGGTTTAGTCCATTGTTCAAAATCTGGTGGTACTCGATAAATTGGATACTTATATTGTGCAGTGCGTACACGACTGGCTTGATAAATTGGTGCGTAGTAGGCGGTAAACTTGACCGTACCCTGTCCATCATCACCAACTGATTTGTAAAAAGCGAACTCCCGCCGCACCGCCGCTTGTAATTGTGCTGGTGATTTAGCAGTAGCCACCAGCTGACGAAAACGCCGCAAACTCCGACGCACTCTGTCGCGGGTAATTTCTTTAATTGGGTAATTATCGTAAGCTGTAACTGCTTTTGGAGTTTCTAAGTAACGCAAACTGTTATCTATTGAGTTTAATAGACCTTGGCGATCGCTTTTTAAACCCCTATGTCCTGAAAAAAGTTGCTCATCCCAACCCAAGCAAGCATGATGAGGAGTGCAGTTAGTACCAATATCAACAAGTTTTAAAGGTGGTGCTATGGGTGGTACCTGACTCACAGCAAGTTGCAGTGGGTTAAAAAAGGTGATTCCTAAACTCAGGGAAAACAAAGCCAGCGTTTTTCTCATGTTCGTATCTCTATGTATTCAGACTTTAGGACATTAACCCACAGCTTAAGTTTCCGCTAGTAATATACTGTAGCGATCGCAGGGTACACGCCGTTGAATCAACACAAGAGTATTTCCGCCTGTGTTATGTCATTCGTCGTTACAGATTTAGAGCAGCCTTAAATTAAAGCATTAAGTATAAATCAGGGAACACGCCCTATTTCTCTATTCCTATCTTAGAATTGTTAGTGAATATACGTAAATCGTAATTCTGTAAGAAAGTTTTTTTACTGGAGTGATAGATCACAAATCACAACTGGGTAAGTTTGTTGTAGAACGGAGCGATCGCATTCTACTAACCCCAAACTTCAGGAGAAACCCATGCTCAAGCCAGAATTACAAGCTAAATTCCTCAGCCACCTCAGCAACCGTAAGAACAGAGAAGAAGAAGGTTTTACCTTAATTGAATTGCTAGTTGTAGTAATTATCATCGGTGTACTTGCAGCGATCGCGTTACCTTCGCTACTTGGTCAGGTAAACAAAGCCAAACAGTCAGAAGCGAGAAACTACGTAGGTACAGCTAACCGTTCTCAACAAGCTTTCTTCTTGGAATATCAAAGATTTGCCACTGACCTCTCTGAATTGCAAGTAGGTATTAAAACGCCATCTGAAAATTATGCGTATGACATCTATGTTAACGGTAGTGCGCCTTCAACTGCTCAGTTTAGAGGGAAAGCTGTTAAAGATGCCCTGAAGTCTTACTACGGATTAGTAGGGACACAAACAGGAAATAGCGCAACTTCAGAAGCACTCACAGTAGCAATAGCTTGTGAGACGAATGCTCCCTCTCGCGTAGTCGATGATATCGACACATTTGCGTCAGGTTGTGCTGGTGGTTTCGTTTCTTTATCTAGATAGAATCACACAACAGTTTCCCTGCTAAGACTTTCAAGCAGTATTACATAAAAGTTTTTTTCATTTGGGTAGTGTTTTTTACATTACCCAATTTTTGCAGTTTGCTCATCCTCAAATTGCTTTCCTCATAAATCCTTCCATGTCACCTAATATTTGAAGTTTAACTATGCTCTCTATAACTTCCCCAAACCAATGGTATAAACGTGCTGAAAAATCTTTTCTTGCAGGAAATTACCATCAGGCTGCTAGTCTCTACGAAGAAGCAATTGCCATAGAACCTGAGATTAAATCCTACTATTGGTATTTGGGGTTAATGTTGTTATTGCAGGGACAAGAGGTAGAAGCCCAAACAACTTGGTTAATGGCGATAATGGAAGGAGACGCAGAACAAGTTGAAGTATGGAATGCAGAATTAGTTGAGGTTTTACAAACAGAAGCCCAACGCCGGGAGAAATTGGCAGAATATTCAATTGCTGAGAAAATTCGCCAAAATATTAAAGAAGTCTGTCCTGAAAATATCCATAATTTATTAAATTTACTACAGCTAGCTATCAAGTTAGAAATTTATACAGGTCAAGATTTACAAGAGCTAGGGATAATTAAAATTCTCCAATCTGAGCCAAGGGTAGAAATCAACTTAGGACTTTTGATGGAAACACTCAAGAGTGTTTTAGATTATGCACCTGCTCATCCCTCAACCTTGGATTTTGCCGAAGCCTGTTTACCCTATTGCAGAGATAATACCCAAGCTTTACTAATTGTTCTATTACCAAGTGCCATAGAAATTGGTTATTCTCAAAGGCAATATGGTACAGCAGTGCAATTATGTGAGATTTATTTAAAGTTAAATCCTAACAACTCAGAAGTTATTGGTCATTTGGCTAGTTTTTATCAAAATTCAGGGCAATATGAAAAGGGTATAGAAACTGCTAAATTATTCTTTTCTCTAGTACAGGAAGTAGCTGATAAGGTTTTTGCCAATCGCCAAATTTTGCGGGGATTAATGACAGCAGGTGGACATTGGCAAGAATCTTGCTCTGTACATCATAGGCAAGAATCATTAGTAAGATTGCTCATAGAAGAAAACCCTAAACACCTTGACACAGCTAGAATATCCAGACTATTTAATGCTAATTTTTTTACTCCATATATTCACGACAATCCTAGAGAAAGTAGAAATATTCAAAATCAGTTAATGCAGGTCTGTCAAAAAAATATAGCCAATTATGAACAACAGTCAGTAAATCGATATTTTCAGGGTCATTTAGCAAGGAAACAACAAAGTAAAACCACCAAAAAACTGAATATAGGATACCTATCACATTGCTTGAGAAGTCATTCTGTAGGTTGGCTAGCAAGATGGCTATTTCAATATTATGACCAAGATAAATTTCAAGTTAATGGTTATTTTATTAATACTAATCCTTCATGTGATCCATTACACGAATGGTATCTTACCAAAGTTGATAAAGTTTACAAGTCAAATGAGTATTTACAGATCGCTGAGGAAATTTATCAAGATGAAATCGATATATTAATTGATTTAGATAGTATTACTTTGGATACTACTTGTTGTATTATAGCCCTCAAACCTGCACCAGTTCAAGTCACTTGGTTAGGTTGGGATGCTTCAGGAAGCTCATCAGTCGATTATTTTATTGCTGATCCTTACGTTTTACCAGATTCAGCACAAGAATACTATAAAGAACAAATTTGGCGTTTACCCCAAACTTATGTAGCAGTAGATGGTTTTGAGGTGAGTGTGCCTACAGTCCGTCGTGATCAGTTAGATATTCCTGATGATGCAGTTGTTTATCTATGTGGACAAAGAGGCTTTAAACGACATCCAGATATCAGCAGACTGCAATTGCAGATACTCAAAGAAGTTCCCAATAGCTACTTTTTAATTAAAGGAATCTCTGATGAAGAATCTATTAAAGTATTCTTTGATGGATTAGCAGAAGAAGAAGGCGTTGATATATCAAGACTGCGATTTCTCCCAATCGTGGCGACTGAATCAGTTCACCGTGCTAATTTAGGAATCGCAGATATTGTATTAGATACCTATCCCTACAATGGCGCTACAACCACCTTAGAAACATTGTGGATGTGTATCCCTATGGTAACAAAAGTAGGTGAACAATTTGCAGCACGTAACAGCTATACCATGATGATGAATGCTGGAATCACAGAAGGTATTGCTTGGACTGATGAGGAATATGTAGAGTGGGGTGTGCGTTTGGGTAAGGATGAAGTCTTAAGACAACAAATCGCTTGGAAGTTGAGACAATCAAGAAAAACTTCTCCTCTATGGAATGGTAAGCAGTTCACCCACGAGATGGAGAAAGCTTACACCCAAATGTGGGAAATATATATGAATTCGCAGTGAAGACTTTATTACTCATCTCAAGGCTAAAGCTTTTACTACCAACTAGTACAGTACTGTAGAGACGTTGCATGCAACGTCTCTACATCATTTATTTGGCGCAACTTCATAGAGAATTGATATTAAACTAGATAATTTTTGACTCAGGCACAAAAAACTCTTCCTCTCTCACTTGGCTAAAATCGGCGAGTTCGCAAGATATGAGTTTTTCTGCTTTCGCTTCTATTACTGCGTCTTGATTTTCATGTTCTAAAACAATTCGTGCATGAATACAAGGTAATAAAGCCTGCCACTGAATATCACTCAAACTTTCTACTAAAGAAATTTCCAATCCCTCAGTCACATCTAAATCCTCTTGCATCAGCAGATTCATTGCCACAGCCGATAACAACATTTCTACATCATCAACACTAATATTATCGATATTGATTAATAACGTAATTTTTTCACTGTCAGGATGAGTCGCAACAGTTTTAATTACCTGTTCCAGTTCTGAACTAATCAACTCTTCTGATTCTGACCAATCAGGAAAAATAATTAAGTTGATATCTTTTAAGCGTAAATTCTGACTGAGAGTATCTGCAATATAATCGCTAAAAAGTTCTTGAAATAGACTTCCAATTTTAGCTGCATAAGAGCGACTATCCAAAAAACTCGGATTATTTTGCATTCTTTCCTTGATTTGACTGCTTTTTTGTTGCCTTAATGAAGAATTATTACCTAATGCAACTGCTAATCCAATGTAAGATTCTTCACTATCAGCAACTAAATCAGGAATATTTAATGTTTGTATTATTGCTGCTCCCATTGCAGAACGGAAGCAATTTCCTTGTCTAGCGATGACTGGTAGATTAACCTGTAATGGTTCTATTAATGAAGTTGTCCCTGCAAATGGATAAGAATCTAAATAAACATCTGCAATTTTATAATATTCTTTCATGTCCTCACGGTCTGGAACTGGCTGAGGATCTAAAACTATTAAGTGTTCGGTCGCTAACCCATGCTTAGAAAATATTGAATTTAGGTGATTGATAAATTCTGTTTTCTGGTAATTTTTTGACCAATTTGGGCCAAATGGTAAAAGCAATAAAACAGAATTTGGGACTCTAGCTATGATTTTTGCCCATGATTCCAGCAATTCTGGAATCATTTTAAAATAATTAGCACCAGAGATGAAAACAACAGCATCTTCGGCAATTCCTAAGCTATTTCTTTCAACTGGAGTTCTTGACTTACCTTCTTCAGTACCATAACTAAAACAGTGAGCAGTTCCTTCTAACTTAATTAATTTCTCTTGATAATGCTCTTGTGCTGTTGGTGAAGGATCAGTTAATGTACCAGAAATATAGTAATCCATATTTCTTATTCCTGTTGTCACCACAGAACCACCACTAGTAACTTGTATTCTTGCTAATCTATGGATTGCTAACAGGCAGATTTGGTTAGTTACTACAGTTACGTTAGTAGCTATAAATAGTATATCCAAATCATCATTACGAATAATATCTACCTGTGCTGATAATTGCTGTGGTAGGACTTTAAATAAATTGGCAGAAAGTTGGCAATATTGCTCTAGCCTATGACCTCTTGCCGTAAGCGAATATAAAATTACTTCAAAATCTCGACTTATATACTCATAAACAGGGAGGTATGCAAATGTTTCTGCTGATGGTGTAAAATCTGCTGCTAGTATACCCAGTCTAATTTTTTTTCTATTTGTAGGTCTGTCCGCAAACTCATAATCAATTTCATGTCCATTGAGTTTCAGGCAATACTCTATTATTTCTGCTCGTTTAACATATATTTCTTTTAGATTATTTTCATTAAAATAAATATTTATAAAAAAAGCACTTTGAGTGAAATAGTCAAGAACATCATGAGACGAAAAAGTATCTAATTCCTTAAAGATATATTCATGTAATAAATGAATACATTTCTTCATGTATTCATAATATCTTTGTGAATTTCCTAAGATTTCAAAATAACCTCGCGACGATAGTAAAAATTCTAGATAGTCACATAGCAGCCATTTAGGTATTTGCGAGAAGTTAGATAGTAATTGATTAAAATCACCAGATAGCATAGCTACTAGTAAATGCTGAACAGCTTTTGAAGGCTGAGATTTTTGAGAAATGATTATCTCATTAAAGAAAGTTCTATTATCGAAATTTCTATCATTAATGTTACTACTGAGGAGCATTTGATGTGTTTTACCCAGCAAACCGCCATACATCTCAGCTAATTTTTCATCTGGAATACTCAGCCATTGTTCTGCTGTTTGTTTTCGCAACCGATTTAGTTCAGTATGATCATTGCTCAAAATAGCATATCTAACAGCAGCCATTTGTCTGGTTATATCAGGATAACGACTATCATCAGCAATATACTGAAAAAGTTTTTGATAATCTAATAAAATTGCATCTTTTAACGCTATATTCCGGCGAGTTTGTTGTTGGGGATGTATACGAAAGTGTGATAGAACTTGATCAATAAATCCGATTTTGTATTTGCTCATAATTCTGAGCCACATTTCTAAATCTACTAGTTGACAAAGTTCAGTATTAAATAAGCCTACTCTATCAAAAACTTCTCTTCTGATTAAAACTGTACTTGGCTCACCAATTTTATTAATAGGATTATCAAAAATATTAGGGTCTTGTAAGAGATCTTCTCCTGATTGAATTGTCTTTAAATTTGACCAATGTTTATGTATATTTTTGGCTTCATGATGTTCTAAATATCTTTGACTATAGTTAACTTCTTGAGAATTAGAAAATAGTTTACGGGGTGAAAATACTAAACCTATTTCCTCATCTTCTTCCGCCAACGCAACCATTTTGCTAATAGCATCAGGCTCTAAAATATCATCTTGGAACAGAAATTTAATATATTTGCCTTTAGCTTGATAAATGCAGAAATTCCAATTATTGGCTAACCCATATCTTTCATGAGTAAATAAATTAATGTTATTTTTTATATTCGATTGAAAATTATTAATTTTTCCTAGTGTTTTATCGCTTGAAGCATCATCCGAAATTATGATTTCTATATTGTTATATGTTTGTGCCTTAATGCTTTGTAGAGCCGTATGAATGAACATTTCGCCATTATATGTCGGAATACAAATACTAACTAATGGCTCACAGTTGGAAGTTTCCGAATTATTTTGTAATTGTTCTTGAATTTCTTTTACAATAATTCTATCTGTACTAGTAGGAAATATATCTATAACTTTTAAAACCTGATCATTCCTGTATGATATTTCTGTATCCGAACATACTATGTTAACCATATCATTGATAAAGCGATGAACTGTTTCTTTACCATATTGAATGAATAGTTCTTGTTGATATCTCGATTCCTGTAATGTACTTCGCGCATATTCTACTTCTTCTAAGCCATAAGCAATTCCTTTTAACTCATTTTCTCCATATTTTTCTAAAATTATTGATACCGTAGAACTTTTCAACCACGATGTCTTAGTGGCATTTGCAATAGGAACTACTACAGGGATACATCCACACAAAGCTGCCATAAAATTAATATAAGAATATGGATCATAAGAAATTAAATATTCTTTCTTATTAAAAATATCTATTAAGATTTCTTGAGATAAGTTGTCATTTAGAAATAAAGAGTCTTGTGGATGAATATATTTCAATGGTTTGTGAAAATTATTTCCTTTTCTAATGATGTGGCAATATCCGTCCCTTGATTTTCCGTGATTTTTTAATGCTGGGTTCAAGTATAGTGGGGAGAGTATATTATACTTTTTTAAGTCTTTTTCAGGATTATAAGTACCGTAGTGATAAACAAAGTCGTTGTTACTCCAAGTCGTATATATATCATGAGGACAGTGAACACCTAGTTTGCAAAGAATCCATCTAACCACATAATTTGCATTCAAAGGATTGCCAAATATAATTTCTGGATAGACAACAACTGTATTCTCATTGATATCAGTTTCTGTCGCATACTTTGCAAAAATACTATTGGGTAAATTTAAACCATTCATGTCAAATATTTTACAAACAAATCCGGCTTCATCAATAATGCAAGCAAGATTATAAAGAGCAATTATCCCACCTACATGAGCTTGAAAGGCCGGAGAAAATATAACAAAGTTCAGTTGATCCTGTTTAAATGCAATTTGATTCATTTTTTTACAATTAATTTAATTTATTTGTAGATTAACATTTTGAAACTCATGCTTAAAAAGACGGATATTTAGATGTTTATTACTTGATTTCTCCTATACACAGTAATCTTTCACTACTTTCTAGTAGCTCCATTTTGTGATAATCAAAACACTTTTTCAAGTTGTCTGCTGATCCTAAACCTAAATTAATTAAATAATCTTCATATAATTTTTTGCCTTTACCAACAGGAATTATCTTAATTTCAGAGCAGTAATTCTCCATTAAGGAAGTAATTTCTGGAATTGTGAAAAAACGTGCATTGTAAAGCGGATCTTCAACTTTTAGCATATTGAAATATTCTACAAAAGAAGGATTATGGGCATTATGTACAGCCACTATTATCCTTTTTTTTGTAATTCTAGATTGTTCACGTACTAATAAATCAATATCACTATTGGAGAAACAACTCCAAAAACCGTTGTGATAAGAAACATCAAAATACTTATCATCAAAAGGTAAATTAAAAGCATTAGCTTGAATTATAAGCTTTCTATATTCAGGAAATTGTTCTTTGGCTTTTTCAATGGATTTATCCGAAAAATCAACACCGTAACATTCAAGACCCCATTTGTTTAACTTTTCCATATCTCGAAAACTGCCTGCACCAATTTCTAGAATCCTTGTATCATTTGGTTCTAAAATTGCATATAAATAATGTGCAAATCTGGGATCATTCTGATATTTATCAAAAATATTACACCATGCTTGATCCCAGTACTCTTTATTACTTAATACTTCCATTTATTACTCTCTATTGTGATAGTTTAGTTAGTAGACAATATCTGCATATCTCTTAGACATTATCTGTTGTTTATATTGTATAAATCCATCAATTGCAATACCTTGAAAACACCTTAAATGATTTTCAACAAAATCATAGCCTGCAATTATTGAAAAAGCTATTCCAGCAGAAAATCTAGGATTAATATCCATGAGAAAATATTGGTTATCATATAAAATAAATTCAATATTAATACAGCCACGTATGCTTAAGGAATCTGTTATTATACTTACTATATTTTCTAAGTTTTCGTCTTTAAATATCTCAACAACTACACCAGCACCATTCATTGTTCTGAGCAACTCTCTGCGTGGAATAGAAACTTTATTATTAAAATCATCTCTAATAGTATCTACTGTTATATAATTGCCCTGAATTATTGGTTGAAAAATATAATCTTCTGTTTTACAAATAGAGTTCTGAAGATATTGTAAGTTAATAGACTTAATAATACCTTCAGAACTTCTACCTTTTCGAGGTTTGGCTATTATATTTTTGGATTCATTAATATCAACTTTATCTATAGTGTCAAAAGTTGGTATAACTAAAACTTCGTTGTTATCTTTGAAAAAATTAAAAAATATAAACTTGTCTCGTGCTATTTCTAAAGATGGCAAATCTGGAAAACATAAAATAATTCCATTATTTTTAAAATCTTGTATTTGAAGAGATAAAAAATCTATCTCAGGATCGGTTAAAGCAATCAAAAAATTAATTTCATGTAATAAACAAATTTGTAAAATAGTTTCCATATATTTCTCGTCACTAGCTAAAGGTACTTGATAAAAGAAATCAACTAGTTTTGAAGTGACTATCCATTCTTGGGGATAAATATCAAATCCTATAATTTTATTTGAATTTCTTTTTCTGAGTGATTTAATGACAGCTTCTGCTGACATAGAGCCAATTGCGGTTATTGCAATATTCATTTATATAAAACAATTTTTATTTATTTTAATGTACCATCCGTTTAATTACCAGTTAGCTCATATTCATTGATTTGGCTGGCAATTATAAGCCGAATAATTTGACATATTTTACTCACATCATCTTCTAAAATCGCTGTTCCCGTAGGCAATATCAAAACTCTCTGAGTTAACTTTTCCGTCTCTGGCAACAGTAAACCAGCATGAGGAAAATAAGACCTATATGGCTCCATGCGATGACAACCGGGATAGAAATACCGACGGGCAATCACATTCTCAGCATGGAGAATTTTAACCAATAAATCTCGGCTTACGCGAGTTTGATTTTCATCTATCTCCAGTACAACATACTGATAGTTATGCTGCTGTGCATCATCTACAGGAAATAACCTCACCCCAGGAATCTCAGATAAACCTTCCTGATAGCACTTATAATTGCGACGATTGACTTCTATGAACTCTTGCAGACTCTCTAACGAAGTCAGCCCCATAGCGGCTGAAATCTCAGACATCTTGCCATTAGTACCCAAGTAGATGACATTATCGAAACCAGAAAATCCAAAATTTTTCATCAGGCGAATTTTCTGGTTTAATTCATCATTATTAGTGACAATTGCTCCCCCTTCAAAAGTATTAATAAACTTAGTGGCATGAAAGCTAAACACCTCAGCACTACCAAAGTTACCGAGCATCTTTCCTCGATACGAGCAGCCAAAGGCGTGAGAGGCATCAAACATTAGCTTGAGATGGTGTTTATCTGCAATTTCGGTTAGTATTTCCACATCACAAGACTGTCCCCACACATGCACCCCAATAATTCCTGATGTACGTGGTGTAATCAGAGACTCTACGCGCCAAGGATTTAGCGTGTGGGTTTTGGGATCAACATCACAAAACACAGGGGTAATTTCCTGCCATTGCAACGCGTGGGCTGTAGCGATAAAGGTAAAAGAAGGAATAATAACCTCTCCCTTTAACTCCAGCGCACGAATAACTAATTCTAAAGCAATAGTTCCATTGCAAACTGCAATACAATGCTTAACCCCTAAATAGTCAGCTACTCTATGCTCAAATTCTTGAACAAAAGCTCCACTATTAGAGAACCAACGACGATCAAGCATATCGTTGATACGGGTTAACAATCGATCTCTATTGCCAACATTGGGCCGACCCACAAACAGCTTTTCTTGGAACTTGGGTTCACCACCAAAAAATGCAAATTCAGAAAGATTCTTAATCATTACAGTAATTTTTAATCCTGTTAATGAACACTATATGAATTTTATATTTCTAATTAGTTCAATATCTAAAAAATCAATTTCTACTTACTTGCAGATGTTCTATTCATATCTGCCAATACAGTCTTATAATCTTGTCTATCAGGATGCTGCTGCACTAACTTTTCCATCAACGCGATCGCTCCCTTTTTATCCTTTAAACGTAACCGGATAAGAGACAGCTTTTCCAAAACTATCTGATTATTTGGTTCTCGCTGTAAAACTAATTCATAACCCTTGGCTTCTTCTTGCAATGAAGACTCAGCAGATACAGTTTGAGTTACTGGCTGCGGATTTTGAATCGCTCGTTGAATAGCTGGAACAAGTGCAAAAATTGACGAACCAACGAAACCCATAAAAGAAATTATCGTTAAAATTCTTTTTTTCCTTGCAATTTGCTTTTGACGAGTAGTTATGTAGTCTTCACCTGAACTAGCCATGTTTGCATCCGGACTGTGGTAAATACTTAGTTACAGTAATCTCCTAAATAAGAGATTACCCATTACCTCACGGAAACTAACATTTCAACTAAAAATTTTTTATGCTGCAATTCGCCTTCAAGTAAAGATATGTTAACCGCCTATTAGTATTCTCAATCGAAAATGATTTGCTACCTTTTAGCTCATGCACATAAAGAAGAAATGATAATACTTAAGTATTGAGCCAAATGAAATGCGGTTGTTTAAGTATCATATATTGCTATTGTCTTACGTAAGGACAAACATATCTAAAAATATGTGCTTAATTTATAGATAAATATTAAGTTTTATTAGGTTTTACGATGTTCTGATTTCAGGCTCGATGCTTGCGTTATCCTGTATAGCGATCGCCACCTAACACCTAAAAATTTCTGGCATTGTGGATCGCTCGCTATATGGGCTTTTTGATAACTGCACAGATTCTAATGGGTACAGAAAAAACAGTTTGACCTTTTTGTAGTGTTTCTAGCGATCTTTAAGAAGGCTAATGTTTTCGCCTGACGTTCACCTAATGTCTGCTGGATGAAATCTAAGTACGGTGGTGTAATTACCGTACAAAACCGAATCATGGCACAACTTAATAGATTTTGTTATGGTATAGTAAGAAAGTTAAGACTAGCTTTGCCAATTACAACACTCTACGGATTGGTGACAATTGCAAAATGGAAAGCAGTTTTGATTAAGTATTTACCCAACAAAATTTTTAACTGAATCGAGAGTTATGACTCAGCAAGTACTTCACCCAATGGTGAAATTGCAGCGTAACGTGCAATCACTCGTTGAATCGAATATTATCAAGCCGACTGATAGCATTTGGAAGATTGCGCTGCTCTATGGTAATGACTGGCAGCACTGGAAACAGGAACTGCTAGATTTTGGATTTACGATGCAAGATCCAATTGGCGATTTACTCGCGGTTGAATCTTGGGATGAAGATTAGGGGTTAGGGACTGGGGATTGGGGATTGGGGATTAGGAAAATTTCTACTGATGTTTAGTTAGTGATTTCCAGCTGATCCTCAATCTTTTATGCTCCATCCTTAATACCCAATACTTAATCTTCAATCCCTGAACCTAGTTCCGAATTCTTCTTTGCCTTGTTGCTGGGAACGAATGAAGCGACAGTGACCGTTAAGACCTTTTTCGATTTGGTCTTTTATTTGGGTTACCCAGTTTAGTTGGTCTATGTTGCAATAACCTAAGCTTTCAGCAATAACGAAGGCGCTTTTAGTCTCAGCTAATGAGCCACGAGCAATATACATAAAGCGCAATCTATCTAGATAGTGATAGCGCCCGTAGCCTTCCGCGATGTTTAGCAAGATACTAGATGCTGCTCTACGTAACTGATCGCTCAAATTGTAATGCTCATGATCCGGCAGGCTATCTGCAAGTCTATAAGCAGCTTTCAGTAACCTAAGACTATCTTGATAGAAGTCTAAAGACTCAAAACCCCTATCACCCATGTCATCCCAATCAAAAGTCCTTCAATCAATTTTACGAAGGACTTTTACTAAATCCCCAATCCCCATTACCCCTTATCCCCAATCCCCAGTCCCCAATCCCCAATCCCCAATCCCCAATCCCCAATCCCCTCACTTACAAGCAGCCAAAGCCGCAGCTAATTCCTTGGCAGACTGAAAGCGATCGCGTGGCAAAGGTTCAGTGGTACGCTCAATTACATCCCTTAATTTAGGGGTGACAGTGGGAATTTTACTCACATCAAAGCGGAAACCGCGTCCTTTTTGGCGATAAAACTTAAATGGATTTTCCCCTGTGAGGAGAAAGATGATTGTGGGGCCGATTGCATATAAATCAGATTGGGTTAAAGGCTGTCCCCTTTCTTGTTCTGGGGCGCAATAACCCTCTGCACCGATGCGTGTGCCTGGAGTAGTACCAATTTCCTTAACTGCGCCAAAATCTAGCACCGCTATTTGATTATTCGCCGTCTTTACCATCAGGTTTGCCGGTTTAATGTCGCGGTGGATGAGTGGCTGTTCTTGGCTATGAAGATAATCTAGAATATCGCAAGTTTGGATCATCCAGGCGATCGCTTGACTAGGTATAACTGGGCCAGTGGCATAGATGCGTTTTTCTAAATCTTGCCCATGCACTAATTCCATTGCTAAGTACTTTTTGCCACCTTCCACAAAAAAATCATAATACTTGGGGATACCCAGATGGTTTAAGGATTTGAGAGTATAGGCTTCCCTCTCAAATAGTTCTTGGGCTTTAGCAATCCTCGCCATATCGGCATTCATTTGCTTCAACACCAACAGTTTTGGATGTCCAACAATCACCCCAGCCGCATCCCAAGCTAAATAGGTAGTCCCCATTCCTCCCTGTCCCAAAGTCCGTAACACTTGGTAATGGCGAATGGTTTGGATTACCGAAAGTGGTTGTCCACAGTGGATACAAAATAGGTTCTGGGGAGAATTACCTTCGTGGGTGCAAGTTAAACTACCAGGATTGTTATACAATTCTGGGGAACTTTTTTCTGCCGAACTACCCACCCCAGACAAAGGACTATCGCTTCCAGAAATTGATTGCCACTCCGGTGGTATTATCCCCTGAACTTGGAATTGCAGTATCGGCCCCCCTTGGGCAAGTTGCAGGAGGGCATTATTAGGTAGTGCATCTTGAATTACCAAAACACCATTCAAGAAAGTTCCATTTGTCCCCTTACTAAGCACCTGCCAGGAACCACCACCACCTGAACTAACTTGCCGAATTTCCAGATGATGGCGAGAAACCAAATTATCAGACAAAATCACATGATTATCCGCCGCGCGACCGATGCGAATCACGGAGGAATTTTCAAAGCACCACTGCTTGAGTGGTGTTTTTTGTTGCGGTTCTAGCAGTGTCAAAGTAACCACAATACGACCTGTGTAAGAGATGGGGAGTGGGGATTGGGGAAGGTGGGGTCCCCTCTGGGGATAAGGGGTAATGGGGATTGGGGAATTGGGTACTCAGACATTTAGAAAAGTTTCTCTTCCCTGCACCCTGCCTCTTCCTAATCCCCCGTCCCTTCCCCCAGATTTGGGCGCACTTTTGCCCGGACAAGTATAGCAGTAATGTTGTCATGACCATTGTATTGGTTGGCCAAATCAATTAATTCTGTTACTCCCTGCTCTAAATTAGTGCTAGAACTCAATAACGGCAGTAGGTGAGTTTGCCAGTTAGTTTCTAGTAAATCGTTATCAGATAAGCCATCAGAAGCCAGAACAAGTAGGCTATCTTCATTAATATCAAAGAACTCTACATCGGGATTAATGGCGGTTTCGTCACGGGGGCCTAAAGCTTGAGTAAGTTGGTAAGCATCTGGACGGGCATAAGCGATGCTTGCTTCTACTCCCCGGTCAATTTCTCTTTGACCAACTTCATGATCTACAGTCACTTGTTCCAATCCCCGCTTACGAGTCACACGGTAGAGGCGGCTATCACCCACATGGGCAACGGCTGCTTGACTACCTTGAACTAATAGCATGACCAAGGTAGTACCCATACGTCCTACCCCAGAACGGGCTTCTTGTTGGTTTCTTTCGTAGATTGCTTGATTAGCCAGATAAACTGACTCACGAATTATTTCTTCTGTTGGTAATTGGTTATTAGTCCAGTGTTGCTGAAAGTATTGGCGTAAGGTGATTACGGCTAACTCACTAGCCACCTCACCGCCAGCGTGTCCGCCCATACCATCACAAAGAATATACAAGCCACGAGCTTGTAAAATGCGGTTTCTCGGCAGTTCTAATTTTTCTGTTTTAGTTTCAATCCCAAAGTAGTCCTCATTGTGATGGCGTTGACGACCAACATCAGTGCGGCCAGCATCTTCTAAACTGCTTAACTGCACGGACAGCACTACCGTGGGCATATCATCACCCTTGCCAGAGGGATCTTCTGTATCATCTGCTTGTAAGACTGTGGGCGCATTCGTTTGTTCTGCTTCCATTGGCTCAAATATTGGGGGTGTAGTTGCTTCTAGTTCCGTGGCGACTTCTTGTAAACGCGATCGCAACTGAGCGATCGAGTAAATCCTACCCTGCTGCAAATCTCCTAAAATCTGTATGATGGAACCAAATTGAGTGCGTTGAGACTCTCTAAATAGTGCCTGCCAAACTTCCCCCAAAGCTTTAATACTTGAGGGCTGCACAAAGATCGGCAATGTTACATCCTCTTCTTGTGCTGTTACCGGATTAAAATCCAGTGGCAAGTAGTCAATCGCTAACTCGCTCTTAGGTGGTTTTACGTACAGTTTTCGTAAGCTAATTGTCTGGTCTTCATCTAAGCACAAATTCGCCAAATCCCACAAACTGTAGTGACACTTTAAGGGTTCTAGTAATACCCAAAGTTGGGTCATTTGATAAAACCAGTGTAAAATTTCTAGCGAACTAGTGGTTTCCTTTTGCCATAAATCAAGTAAAGGCTGGTAGTGAGTGCGGTCTTCAATAAGTAATATCTGGTTATCGCCGTCCTCCCAAGCATCATGAATCCGGGGAATTTCCGTGTGATTTTGGGATTGTAAAACCATATAAGCCCTAGCCAAACTGGGAATACCATTGGCTTCCACTGCTGGAGTCACCAATCCCTGTTGCTGATTAGCTAATATTGCTTCAATTGGTGACACTTGGTATGGTTGACAGTCCAAAACCCTAACGCTAACCTCATCGTGTGCGGCTGATAGTACTTGCAAAATCTGATAGCGTTGTTCTTTGTCCAAATATGAGCCAACAGAGAATAATGCTGGAGACAGCATGATCTTCTCTTCTCCGTCTTCCTCAAACCCTAATTCTGTTTGGTCTTCCTTGGGGGACGCTACATCAACAGAGTTGGCGCTCAGTAAAGTGCTGACACTTACGGCGGCAGCCCAATCACCAGTCTCGATAATCGCCCGCCATACTGTGCCGGTTTCTGCACCACAGTTATGACAATTCTCAGCATTCACTGGTACTTCAGTGCTGCATTGAGGACAAACCTTGTGGGACAAAGAAGCACCACATTTTTGACAAAACTTGTTAGCATTAGGGTTTTCAAATTCACACTGAGGGCAAATCAGCATAGTGGAAGTTCCTTAATTCCCGTTCCGAGGTGCTTCTAGCCACTAATATCCAAAGTGCCACAACTGGCCGCCCTTGCCTATAGTAGACATAATAAATTGTGGTTTCATCAGTGAATCTTGGTGGCAGTATTAATTGTGACGCATATTAGCCAAAGATTGCAGATATCTGCAAGTTTATTTTGGAGAGTAAGGAGTTCTGAGTCATCAGTGCTGCGGGTTGTAACGGGGCGTTAGTCGGTGCTGAGTCTTGATTAAGATATTTTTCCCTGCTCCCTCTGCCCACCTGTTTCTTGCCCCCTACTTCTTTCACTCAACTATTTTGGGTTGTTGAAGCACCAGTTGGATACTAAAACAGGTACGGTTTGACCCGCTTTCTACTTCGATTGTTCCTCCTAATTGTTTGATGAGTTTTTGTACTAGTGCCAACCCTAGTCCTGTACCTCCCTGCTTTCCAGGGTCATTGCTGGGAATACGATAAAATTTATCAAAAATGTGGGGTAATTCAGATTGAGGGATTTCTACATCAGAATTAATTACTTGCAAAACAATATTTTGAGATTTTATTTGGGCTGTAACTGTAATTTCTCCCTCTGGGGGGCTAAATTTACACGCATTGGTCAGCAGTTCTATCAAAATGCGTTCCAAGCTGCATGGATTGGAGGTTAATGTTGCCAGAGAAGGGCTGACGCTGATGTGTAATTTTTGTCTACAGATATCGAAATTGCGGTTTTTAAATTCCTCCACTACACGCCATAGCCATTGCGGTAGGTGAATTGTCTCTAGTACCCAAGGTTTAGCGTTGGTATCGAGGCGCTGTAATTCTAGGAAGTTATTAATAAGATTTATTTGGCGATCGCACTCATTTTCTAAAATATTAAAATAACAAGCCGCTTTTGAGCCTTCATTTGTTGGTTTTGTTGTTGCCGAGAACAAATTATGCTCCCGATGCAGCGTAATCCCCAGCATTTGAATCGCCATTTTCATATTAGTTAGCGGTGTTCGCAGTTCGTGGGAAACTGTGCTGAAAAATTCTTCTTGCAGATGGCTAAGGCTTTCTAGTTCCTTTAGCTGGGCTTGATTTGATGGCAACTCTGGTAAGTTTTTAACTAAATTATCCGCATCTTCTGGACTTGCTTCGACTGGTTCTAGAGAAGTGATGGCCTCACACAGCATCAGAATCGTCGATTTTTTAATAGCAGATTTTTCCTCATCCAGTATTAACCGCAGTTTAATTTTGACTGCTTTTATACCATGAACAGGGTTATGTAACAGAAAGTTGCCATAGCTAACAGCATCGTCAGGCGCAGTTTTGCAAAGACTTATGAAAGCATTAGACAGTCTTTGTTGGTCTAATTGAGCAAATAATTGAACAATGGGCTGTTGTAACAATTGTTCTGGTGTGTATCCTAGAAAATCCGCTCCGAAATCATTGACAGATAAAATTAACCCAGTCGCATCCAAACTGAAATATATAGTTGGTATATTGTCGTACATCATGCGATACCATCGCAATTCTTCTTGAGCGCGGCGGAGTTTTTCTGCTGTGTCGAACTCTTGATGAGAAGCTGATTCCGCCGCCAGTTCCAAGTACACAGGAGTTTTGGGCAAAATAGTTTGTGGTGTGTGAGTTTGATGCCAGAGCGATGGTGTTCCGCCCACCGTAGGTGATCGCTGATTCAGGCTCATAAGGTTTAAACTGACGCTCAAGGACTGAAGTTAATGAGAAACAACAAATTTTAAATTCTTTTTTTGCCAAATAAAGAGTCTTGTGCCTTTTGTTGAACTTCAAATGATTACTAGCTTATTCCTGCAACTGTTTACAAAGTTTAACGAGAGAATTTGCTTATCCCTCGACTCCGAGACGAATCATGCAGTAATTTAAGTTCCAAGGAAGTAAGGTCACGCCACTCACCTAAAGCCAGCCCATCCAAGCGTAAATGACCTATACTCACCCGCAATAACCGCAAAGTCGGAAACCCCACAGCCGCAGTCATGCGCCGGACTTGACGATTTTTACCTTCAGTCAAAGTCATTTCTAACCAAGCTGTAGGAACATTTTTGCGAAATCTAATCGGCGGTTGGCGATCGCCTACAGGGGGATATTCTGGTAATAAGCTCACTTTTGCTGGCCGTGTCCGATAATCTTGAATCTCCACCCCTGTTTGTAGCCTGTTGATAGCCTCTTGATCGGGAATACGCTCTACCTGTACCCAGTAAGTCCGCTCATGACCAAAACGCGGATCAGCAAGCCGATGCTGTAACCTGCCATTATTGGTTAATAAGAGTAACCCTTCACTATCCCAATCCAACCTCCCCACAGGATAAACATCAGGCACATCAATATAGTCTTTAAGAGTTATATGCTTGGGTGATTCCTGAGTAAACTGGCTCAGGACACCATAGGGCTTATGAAAAATAATATAGCGATCGTCATTATTCATGGGTCAGATTGAAAAATCTGTTCAGCAGTTAGAGCCAATTCGGGGAAAGTTATTGATTTGATGCAATCGCTGCCTCTAAATTGAGCAATTTGGTACTCATCATCGATTAATTGATAAACGGATATAGTAGGCACTTTAGGATTGCCAATGAACTTTCTAGCACCTATGGCAGCGTAATCTATAATCCAATATTCAGGAATACCTATAGCTTCATAATCAGCTAATTTTTTATAGTAATCATCTCGCCAATTAGTGCTAACAACTTCAATAACCAATGGAATAGATGCAGACTGAGATACAGTTGATTCCTTTTTCCATAAAGGCTCATTCACTAAATTTGGTCGATTGATTACTAATATGTCTGGTGAATAAGCTGATTCACTTTCAGGCGGTTTGATTAATACAGTTTTTGGAATGTAATAAGGTAATTTTAAACGCTTGATATCAGCAGATATTTCTAGTGCCAAAAAACCTACAACATCTTCATGGTCGCCCGTTGGTTGTGCCATTTCAACAATCATGCCATTATGTAATTCATATCTTCCACCTTCAGGCCGCCACGCTGCAAAATCTTCAAAGGTTACTAGTTTACGTAAAGCTTGAATCATAGTTTATACCCCTACCCTTGAAAGTGTACCTCTACACCCTTGTCCAAACCCTTGATCTTTCATTTTCATGCGTAAGTCCTATATTACTTACAGTTTAATACCGACGTTGCCGCCCACCAACCCTAAACACCTGACATCCTCAGGAATTGTTAACCCCATTGCCCCCAGTCATAAACAAGGTGGTAAACTACATCCATGCTAGGGGTGCTTGCACTAACAGGCTGAGATTACACCCTTAACACCTGAGACTGGGTAATACCAGCGAAGGGAAGCTGTTTATTGAGGGAATTTCATATGCGGACAGAATGGGTTGCTAAACGACGTGGGCAAGGTAATGTAACTCAAATGCACTATGCACGTCAGGGTGTCATTACCGAAGAAATGCAGTATGTCGCCCAACGGGAAAATCTGCCGGCTGACCTCATTCGTGAGGAAGTAGCGCGGGGAAGAATGATTATCCCAGCTAATATTAATCACACTAATTTAGAGCCAATGGCAATTGGCATCGCCTCTAAATGTAAAGTAAATGCTAATATCGGTGCTTCCCCCAACTCTTCCAATCTTCAAGAAGAAGTTGATAAGCTGAACTTGGCGGTTAAATATGGCGCTGATACCGTCATGGACTTATCTACAGGTGGCGGAAACTTAGATGAAATTCGTACCGCTATCATCAACGCTTCCCCCGTTCCCATCGGTACAGTACCAGTCTACCAAGCGTTGGAAAGCGTCCACGGCACAATTGAAAACCTGACCCCAGAAGATTTTCTACACATCATCGAAAAACACGCCCAGCAAGGGGTAGACTATCAAACCATCCACGCGGGAATTTTGATAGAACATTTACCCCTAGTCAGAAGCCGCATCACCGGTATTGTTTCCCGTGGTGGCGGTATTTTGGCGCGGTGGATGCTACATCACCACAAACAAAACCCACTTTATACCCACTTCCGCGACATCATTGAAATTTTCAAGAGATATGATGTTTCCTTCAGCTTAGGCGATTCCCTCCGCCCTGGCTGTACTCACGATGCGTCTGATGATGCTCAGTTAGCCGAACTCAAAACCCTGGGACAACTCACTCGCAAAGCTTGGGAACACGATGTACAGGTGATGGTAGAAGGCCCTGGACACGTCCCAATGGATCAAATTGAGTTCAACGTCAAAAAACAGATGGAAGAGTGTTCAGAAGCACCATTCTATGTGTTAGGACCATTGGTAACAGACATCGCCCCTGGTTATGATCACATCACTTCTGCTATTGGTGCGGCGATGGCTGGTTGGTATGGTACAGCTATGCTGTGTTACGTTACACCAAAAGAACACTTGGGATTACCCAACGCTGAAGATGTCCGCAATGGTTTAATTGCTTACAAGATAGCCGCCCATGCAGCCGATATTGCCAGACATCGCCCAGGTGCAAGAGACAGAGACGATGAACTCTCCAAAGCCCGTTATAACTTCGACTGGAACCGTCAGTTTGAATTATCACTAGACCCAGAAAGAGCGAAGGAATACCACGATGAAACTTTACCAGCAGATATTTACAAAACTGCCGAGTTCTGTTCGATGTGTGGGCCTAAGTTCTGTCCTATGCAAACCAAGGTTGATGCTGATGCGCTAACAGAACTTGAGAAGTTCTTGGCGAAGGAACCAGTAACTCAATCTTAAGCAGTGAAGGGTAGACTTACACATAGGGAGTAGAAATCAAAAAATTTCTACTCCCTACCTTTTTGTAATACTCATTATCACAGATATATACGTTTTCAAGGATAATTAATTATATACCACAAAAAAGATCGCGCATATCTTACGAAAATATTTTTGCCGATATTGCCAAAAACCGTAAAGATCCTTGCGAGGTTATTCGTGAGCTAATATCTAATGCTTATGATGCTAATGCTTCATTAATAAATATCTATCCTTTGTTGCAGTACGAAGGCTTTATATTCTTTGACAATGGCATTGGTTTAAGTGAAAGTGATTCAGAAAAAATAAACGAAATAACTCCCTATGAATCTTTTTTTTCCATTGGTATATCTACTAAAGATTTTGGTAATTCTATAGGTTATAAATGCCAAGGAGCAAAGCTTTGCTTTGATTCAAATAGGTTTGATATAATCACCCGATGTAAAAAAGAAGATTATTGGAGATGGAAGAGTATTGACAATCCTAAAAAGAATTTGACTCCCCATTATTCTCTAGAATCTCAAAAAATATCAGAAATCTGGAAGACTTTGGAAAAAATATTCGTACAACCAGATGAACGAACAAAACTTGTTATTAATCAATTGAATGAAGTTTTTTTTAAAACCCAATTTTTAACGGGAACTATGATTATCATTCAAGGTGTTAACGTAAAAGATTTTTCTTATTACTACGGTACAGATAAAGGGAATTTATCTTATATCAGAAATTATATAAGATTCAATACAAGACATGGAGATGTGAGGATATTGCGTCCTCACGATACTGGATTCTCCACCGCTACGAGTCGTATATTTGAGAAAGAGCAAGGATACACAGATGACTGTAAATTATCTCTTTGGACTGTGACAGGTTCACTACCGTTAGGGTATTTAGAAAATCTGACCGCAGGCTATCCATATCTAGATAAATCACCTGAAATATTTAAGAATCCGGCACAAATATCAAGATTACTGAGTTTTAAAGGCTATTCTCGTTATGCAAAAAATATTCATGTAGATGGTAGAAACTACTGCCTAATTCTAGCAATTGATGGGAATCGTAAGGTACTGGATGAACATAAGGAACTAGACAGACAAGGTTCAAACGGAAAACGTTCTGGGATTCGGTTAGTAGATCAAAGAGGGACATTAATATGTTCTCAAGGTGTTAAAATTTGCCAGTATGATCAAATATATGAAAATAGTGAGATGAATGATTATGAAGTTCTAGCAGGAGACAATGGAAAACGGCATTATATCTTTATAATAAATGGTAATTTTGAACTAGTAATGAATAGAAATTTTATTACTGAAGATGCAAGAATATTAATTAATAGCAAAAAATTTTTAGATCAAATTAAAATTTTTTTTGATGAAGCACGATACAAAGATCCTGTTTTTGATCAGCTGATTAAAAGATTAAAAAATGAATATACTTCACAGAAGAAAGAAATTGTTGTTGAGCAGCTTGAAAGCCGTAAAAATGGGCTTCAAAATAGAGGGCGTTTTATAATCAATGGGATAAAAGTTAACACTGAAGACAAAATTAAAACTATTAAAATTGAACAATTGGTTAATAAATGGTTTGTAGAACCAGATCCTGGAGAAGAACATTGGGTAGGAGCATTGTACACTTTGTTTGCTCATCTTGTTTCATCCGAATCGCCATATGCTAATTTTTGGATACGCCCACTAACATTCTCAGGTGTTGGAATTGATAGTATTGCAACTGGTAATGAGCAAAGACCTTTAGACCCAAAATGTCTCAAAACTGTAGAATATAAGTTTGATTTTCCTGAAGAATATTTTAATCATCAATTAATACTAACTGACCAAATTATATGCTGGCAATTTGATACTTCGCTTCAGGTGGATTCTGAAATTGAAGACTGCTCAGAATACTTTGGAAAAATTTGTTACTCTAATGAACTTGATAACTTAGGATACGAAATAAGGGCGTTGCTGAATAAGGGGATGAATTGATTTAGCTAGGTACAATTTGATACTTC
>NZ_CAWUDJ010000025.1:0-103538 GCF_963920875.1 Anabaena sp. CCY 9910
TATCAAAAACTCGTCCGTGAGTATTTATGACTCGTTCACGAATATCAAAAACTCGTCCGTGAGTATTTATGACTTGCTCACGAGTATCAAAAACTCGTCCGTGAGTATTTATGACTCGTTCACGAATATCAAAAACTCGTCCGTGAGTATTTATGACTTGCTCACGAGTATCAAAGACTCATCCGTGAGTATTTATGACTTGCTCATGAGTATTAAAGACTCGTCCGCGAGTATTTATGACTTGCTCATGAGTATCAAAGACTTGTCCGCGAGTATTTATGACTTGTTGATGAGGTTAGTAGGGTGCGTCAGTATGAATAATTTTTTGGTACAGCTAAGTTTTCTCGCACTGACACACCCTACATTTGGGATATTTTTTTATCTGGAAGTCCCTTATGACTTGCTGACGGAGTTTAAACACTCATTTACTAGTTCCTAGAAGCGGGAAGAGAAACAAGTGTAACTCCGTTGTAGCGATCGCCCCTTTAATCTTGAGACTCAATTAACTTGAAACCCCAAGGCTTGAGAGCTGCGATCGCTATTTCACGATCTACCCCTTCATAAAGTTCCCATTCATTGGGGTGTTCTTTGGGGTGTCCTTCGCCGACGTTACCTGCAACTTTGATGACTGGAAAATTAGCCACGCGATCGCGCTCTAATCCTTTGGGTAGCGCTAGCTGGACTTTCCGACCGATAAATTTTGACATACCAGAGTTAGCCACAGATTCACGGATTAAACAGATATCACCAGCAGTACCCCAAGTAGTTTGGTAAATGTAGAGAAATGATATGTAGGTTTCTGGTTTAATTGACCTTTTAAGAACTTTCATGAACTGTAATCCTTACACAAAGAGTAAAAAATCCTATGAGTGTTGTCTATCTTTGGCTACAACTACTTTAATTTTGCAACACCAAAATCACGTTTATAGTGTTTTCTAGTCTGCTGGCGTGCCAATTTATCTGCGTCCATCTGGGGTTAAGTCTTTCTTGTTCTCATTTACTACGTCGTGCGTATCAGTCGGGAGTTGTCATGTCAGTGGTTTTTGACCTGGTTTAATGATCTAGCGGCTGAATTTCCCTGTTCCCCTTTTACTCATAGAAACTTTGTTTGATGCTCAACTGTAGGCAATGATTTCCGGTCGGTAGCAGACAAAAGCTGCATCAATGCCAATACTCAGCATACGAAACTCTCGCAATTATGGAAAATAATATATGTAAGTTGAGTATCGCAAGGCTCACTTGATTTCCTCATTTCCTCTAGGAAAATATGACTCATCCTTTCCTGAAACGCCTGCACAGTCCGGAATTTCCGGTTATCGTCTTCGACGGTGCAATGGGAACTAATCTACAAACCCAAAACCTCACGGCTGAGGATTTCGGGGGTGTGCAGTATGAAGGTTGTAACGAATACCTAGTCCACACCAAACCTGAAGCTGTCGCCAAGGTTCACCGCGACTTTCTCGCCGTGGGTGCAGATGTTATCGAAACTGATACTTTCGGCGCGACATCGATTGTTTTGGCAGAATATGATTTAGCAGACCAAACGTATTACCTCAACAAGAAAGCTGCTGAATTAGCGAAAAGTGTTGCTGCTGAATTCTCCACCCCGGATAAACCCCGGTTTGTCGCCGGTTCCATCGGCCCCACAACTAAACTTCCCACCTTAGGACATATTGACTTTGACACCCTCAAAACTGCTTTTGCTGAACAAGCACAAGCGCTGTTAGATGGTGGCGTGGATTTACTTTTGGTGGAAACTTGCCAAGATGTGCTGCAAATCAAAGCGGCGCTGAATGGAATTGAAGAAGTTTTCGCCAAGAGAGGGGAACGCATACCCTTAATGGTGTCTGTGACAATGGAAAGCATGGGGACAATGTTGGTCGGTTCCGAAATCAACGCCGTCCTGACAATTTTAGAACCTTTCCCAATTGATATTCTCGGTCTGAACTGTGCCACAGGCCCAGACTTGATGAAACCACATATTAAATATTTGGCAGAACATTCGCCATTTGTGGTTTCTTGTATTCCTAACGCGGGTTTACCGGAAAACGTTGGTGGTCAAGCGCACTACCGCTTAACACCAATGGAATTACGCATGGCGTTGATGCACTTTGTTGAAGATTTGGGTGTCCAAGTGATCGGGGGTTGCTGTGGGACACGACCAGAACACATTCAACAATTGGCGGAAATTGCCAAGGATTTAAAGCCAAAGGTGAGACAACCGAGTTTAGAACCTGCGGCTGCATCAATATATAGTACTCAACCCTACGAACAAGATAATTCTTTCTTGATTGTGGGTGAACGCCTCAACGCCAGTGGTTCCAAGAAATGCCGCGATTTGCTGAATGCGGAAGATTGGGACGGATTGGTATCAATGGCTAGGTCACAAGTCAAGGAAGGCGCACACATCCTTGATGTCAACGTGGATTATGTGGGACGGGACGGTGTGCGAGATATGCACGAACTAGTTTCCCGCATTGTGAATAATGTCACACTCCCCTTAATGCTCGACTCCACCGAATGGGAAAAAATGGAGGCGGGTTTAAAGGTGGCTGGTGGTAAGTGTTTGCTAAACTCCACCAACTACGAAGATGGGGAACCACGTTTTTTAAAAGTGCTGGAGTTGGCGAAGAAATACGGCGCGGGTGTTGTCATTGGCACAATTGACGAAGAAGGGATGGCGCGGACGGCAGAGAAAAAGTTTCAAATTGCCCAGCGTGCCTATCGTCAAGCGGTAGAATATGGCATTCCCCCCACAGAAATATTCTTTGATACCTTAGCGCTACCAATTTCGACCGGGATTGAAGAAGACCGGGAAAATGGCAAGGCGACCATTGAATCAATTAGCCGTATCCGTCAGCAATTACCAGGGTGTCACGTTATTTTAGGGGTGTCCAATATATCCTTTGGCTTGAGTCCAGCTGCGCGGATAGTTTTAAACTCCGTGTTTCTCCATGAAGCAATGGCAGCTGGCATGGATGCAGCGATCGTTAGTGCTAGCAAGATTCTACCACTGTCGAAGATTGAAGACCGTCATCAGGAGGTATGCCGCCAGTTAATTTATGATGAGCGCAAATTTGACGGCGATGTCTGCATCTACGACCCCTTAACAGAACTCACCAAATTATTTGAGGGAGTCACCACCAAACGGAACAAAGGCGTTGATGAAAGCTTACCCATCGAAGAACGTCTCAAACGTCACATTATCGACGGAGAACGCATTGGTTTAGAAGCCCAACTGACAAAAGCCTTAGAACAATATCCCCCCCTAGAAATTATCAACACTTTCCTATTAGATGGGATGAAAGTAGTCGGGGAATTGTTCGGTTCAGGACAAATGCAGCTACCTTTCGTTTTACAGTCAGCCGAAACCATGAAAGCGGCGGTAGCCTACCTAGAACCGTTCATGGAAAAATCGGAAAGTGGCAATAATGCCAAAGGTAAAGTAATTATTGCCACCGTGAAAGGTGATGTTCACGACATTGGTAAAAACCTAGTGGACATTATCTTGTCCAACAACGGCTACAAGGTAATTAACCTGGGAATTAAACAGCCGGTGGAAAATATCATCGAAGCTTACAACCAACACAAAGCTGATTGTATTGCTATGAGTGGCTTGCTAGTAAAATCCACCGCATTCATGAAAGAAAATTTGGAGGTCTTTAACGAAAAAGGCATTAATGTTCCCGTAATTTTAGGTGGTGCGGCATTAACCCCGAAATTTGTGCATAAAGATTGCCAAAACACCTACAAAGGTAAAGTCATCTACGGCAAAGATGCTTTCTCAGACCTACATTTCATGGATAAATTAATGCCAGCCAAAGCCACTGGTAAATGGGACAATTTCTTAGGATTCTTGGATGAAGTAGAAACCGAGGAAACAGAACCTACTAATCACAAATCCCCAGTCCCTAGCCCCCAGTCCCCAGTCCCTAGCCCCCAGTCCCCAGTCCCCATAGACACCCGACGTTCCGAAGCCGTAGCCGTAGACATCCCCCGTCCCACACCACCATTCTGGGGAACCCAATTATTACAGCCTAGTGATATTTCCTTAGAGGAGGTATTCTGGCACATGGATTTGCAAGCCTTGGTTGCAGGACAATGGCAATTCCGCAAACCCAAAGAACAATCAAAGGAAGAATATCAAGCCTTCCTGCATGAGCAAGTTTATCCAATTTTAGAAACTTGGAAACAGCGCATCATTGCAGAAAACCTGTTACATCCCCAGGTAATTTATGGGTATTTTCCTTGTCAATCTGAGGGTAATACTTTGTATGTTTACGACAGTAACAGCCCAAATGCCAAAGAAATCACTCAGTTTGAATTTCCCCGACAAAAGTCATCAAGAAGATTGTGCATTGCCGATTTCTTTGCACCGAAAGATTCGGGAATCATCGATGTCTTCCCCATGCAGGCGGTGACTGTAGGAGATATTGCTACAGAGTTCGCGCAAAAACTGTTTGCGAATAATCAGTACACTGATTATCTTTATTTTCACGGTTTAGCGGTGCAAGTAGCAGAAGCCTTGGCTGAGTGGACACACGCCAGAATCCGCCGTGAGTTAGGGTTCGGTGCTGAAGAACCGGACAATATCCGGGATATTTTGGCACAACGCTATCAGGGTTCCCGATACAGTTTTGGCTACCCGGCTTGTCCGAATATTCAAGACCAGTTTAAGCAGCTGGATTTGTTGGAGACTAGCAGAATTAATTTATACATGGATGAAAGTGAGCAACTTTATCCAGAACAGTCTACAACGGCGATTATTACCTATCACCCAGTAGCCAAGTACTTTACGGCGTAGGTGAAGAAGACGCGATGAATCGCGTCTCTACAAATGGTTTATTTGTCGCATTCTTTTTTCAAATTGGTGTAATTTGTTGATTGTTGACGGTTGACAGTTAACCGTCAACAATCAACAACCATAAAATTCCTCGTCCCCTCTTCCCTAATTTCCAGGCAATTTCGGTTGTTCGGCGGAATATTTAGCTACGATGCTGGCAATCTCAGGATTATATAGTCGGAGATAATTCCAATAGTTACCAAATACCTGGCGGACATAATCCCTAGTTTCATTAAAGGGGATGGCTTCAACAAACTCATCTGGGTCTTGGTTAGGTAAAGTTTTCAACCATCGGGCGACGCTACCTGGGCCAGCATTGTAACTAGCGATCGCTAACATGGAATTATTACCATACTGCTCATGGGTATGATCTAAATACCATGTCCCTAGCATCACGTTGTCATTGGGATTCTCTAAATTAATGGTCTTGATATCTAAGGGAATTTTTGATGCTATCCACTTAGCTGTATCGGGCATTACCTGCATTAAGCCAGTCGCGCCGACAACGGATTTGATTTTTGCTTCAAACCGGGATTCTTGACGCATTAAGGCAGTAACTAGCAAGGGATTAATTTCTCGCTCAGATGACCATTTTTCAATTTCTTTCAAGTAGGGGAACGGGTAACGGGCTTGCCAGTAGGTAATTTGTTTACTTAAGGCTTGATATTCGGCTTGTTCTTCTGGTGTTTCCCTATCTTCTAGTTTAGAAATCAGGTTAATTCCTGACAGATATTCACCCCTGGCTAACCGCATCAAGCCTTCGGTGAATTGTTCTGCTACTGTGGGTTCCTGTTTATTGAGATATTCTGTCTCCCATTGCAACCACGCATCACGATCTTGACCAAGTAAATACAATTCTTGGAAGGCTGGGGAACCGGTGGGAGGTATGGGGCGCTGATAGGGAATTACTTCTGGGGTGAGTTGACGGACGTTATCAAAGTTGCCGACATTCAACCCCAAAAGGTTTGCCGATCGCCAGGCATAATAAGAATAAGGAAACTGGCTAATCACATACTCATAGGCAGTTTGAGCTTCTTGTTGTTTCCCTACGGCTGCTGCCCATTTACCTAGCCAAAAACCAGCCCTGGGAGCCAAAATACTGTTAGGGTTGTTGATGACAATTGGTTGCGCCCACTTCCAAGCGCTGGTGTAATCTCTGGCTTTGGCTTTCTCTAGAGCATTTTTCCACCGATATTCGGCGGCTTCATCGGATTTGGCATATTTGGTAATGAGTTGTTGCCAAGTTTGTTGGGCTGCTTTTTCATCCTTAAGGGCTGTGAGGATTTCGGCTTTTTTGACCAACGCCTGACTTGCTTGTTCCGGGAATTTAGCAATTACTTGGTTGAGATAGGGTAAAGCATCTTTGTTGGTTTTAGTCATTTCTGCCAACCGTACCAAGCCTAGTCCTGTTTCTCGCGCATCAGGAAATTGCTGTACTAGTTGCTTATAGGTAGAGATTGCTTGTTCTCGATTTTTCCCGCCTACTTGCCATCCCCGCGCAGTCCGGTAGAGATTACGGGCTGTTTTTGGCGCTTTGGCGTAAGCGTTTGCCGCTTTGAGGAATTGATTATTTTCCCAGTAGGCTGTACCAATCACTTCCCAATCTTGGGGTTGGAGATTTGTCTGTTTTCCTAGCTCGTCTAACACCCCTACTATCCCTGGTTGGGTATAAGCGTGTTGAGCCAAGATGAGCTGCAACTGCGGCTGATTGGGATTTTCTGATAGGCGCTTCCTGATAATCTCCCAGGTGAGGGGATGGGAAGGAAATTGGGCGATCGCTGTATCCTGTAGCTTTGGTTGAGCAATCAGATATATGGCTTTCACCGCCGCCGCTTCCTTGGGATACTGTTTTAATACTTGTTGCCTCAAGTCAGAAGCTTTCCCATCTTCCCCTAATAAATCCTGTGCTTGTGCTTGTTTCAGTAAGATGTAGGGTGCGAGGACAGGATAGCTTTTCTCTAAACCCGTGAGTAGTTCCAAGGCTTTTTGGCCTTGTTTTGTGTCTATATAATCACTCGCCAACAAATAACGCGCTCTTTCGCGATCCGGCGATCGGGAGTTTTGCGAGAGTTCTGCTAGTTTGGCTGCTCGTTCTACCGGCGATTGTGATATCAGTGGAAATACATCTGATTTCGCCCTACTTCCCTCGGATAAATCTTTGGGCTGACCTTGAGTCACGTTGAGCCATTGCCCCAAGGATTTACCAATCTCCGGTGCTGACACCATCGCCCCAGCTGAAAAGGCAAACAGTGCCGCACCAGCGATTATAGAAATTTGCTTTTTTTGTAGTTTTTTCAGCATGGATACTCGCTGAACAGTGCCGATGAATTTCCTGAAACTCTAGCATTAGTTGCCGAGAGTGTAATCACCTTTTCATTGGAAATTTCTTATTCTAGGAAAAATCATCCAAAATGGAGATACTATTTTTGATAATATTGTGCCTCTATTACCAGTTTAATTATGTTGCATCTATCCTCATGAATAATGAAGCTTTAAAAACAAAGGAATAATCTTTAAATACATTAACACAATGTATAAATACTTATTGTTTAAGTATTGCATCCATGAATATTTTCCACAAAATTATACCTAAGACCTGTATTAGATATGGTATCGGACTTATATTCAAAGTATCATCCAGCCATAACATTATTTATCGTAAATCCAAGGGTTTAAGACCCCTGCATCTACACATAGTATCAGTTGATTTGGGGTAAAACATCCCCAACTCCAACTGTCTTTAATTTTGTACTCCTGCGGAGAACCTGTAGGGTATTTTGAATTGTTAACATTTTTATTTCTATCGGTACAAGACGAATAATTAAAAATAATGCAACTATCTAAATTATAGATTGAGCCTTTAATAACATTGGCTCTAACTTAAAATCTGATATTTGAGATAGGAGATAAATGAGATGACACAGCAAAATGCTGCCAAACTATTAAAAGCTGTTAAGGAAAACCAAGCCTTCAGAGAAAGGCTGAAAGCAACAAATAACCCAGAGGAGTTTATTCAGATTGCTAAAGAAGGTGGTTATGACTTCACTGTTGAAGAATTGGAGAACGAAATTAGTAAGTTGAGTGAAGAAGAGTTAGCAACTATTGTCAATCCAGGATGGGGGCCTAGACGGCATATTCATCCTAGATAAATGTTTAGCTGAATCTATGAACTGACAAAGCTAAAATCATGCAAAAATTGTAGGTGGGATAGCCACTAAAGTTCAGGTATTTTCTTCGTTAAATAAACCCAAAACCAAATATTTTTGTGGTGTGCTTAACCCAACCTACACCTCGGAACTCGACACCATAATTTAAGAAAGATTTTCTAAAAATTGTTTTAATTGTGATTGATCTGGGTTGATAACGAGTTCTTTGGCTTTTGCTAAAACCTGTTCGCGGTTCAGTTTTTGTTGAGTTGCTAAAGCAATCAGTGCTAAGGCGTTAGCTCTTCCACCTGCACCACAATGAAAATATACAGGAGTCGGCAATTTCTCTAGCTCGGAGAGAACTTTTGCTGTTGAGTTATGGTTGGCTTCTGTTGACTTAATTGGTACATTCACATACTCAAGACCTGCGGCTTGCGCTTGTTGTTCTTCATCTGCTAAGGCTCCCGCCTCATCAAGCGATCGCAAATTCACCACAGATTTATATCCCTCATCCGCAAGTTGTTTTAATGTTTCCGTGGTTGGCTGTCCACCCGCCGAAAATTCATCACTTACCTTCTTGATCTCGGTCATGTATACTCCTTAAACTCGATTGACTTACCGTAGTTATAAGCCGTATAGTAACACAGAGTGACTTGTATTATATAGGTTCTCGTTATCGAAATTCGATATACTAATCCTGTCAACGTCATAAATCAGGAAAATTATAGTGACACAGGAAGCGGTTTCCTATGATGAGCTGACTCCTAAACAACAGCAGCAGCGATTAAGAGAATTAGCGGTGGTATTTTTGCGACTAGGGGCGATCGCCTTTGGTGGCCCGGCTGCTCACATTGCCATGATGGATAACGAGGTAGTGAATCGCCGTCAATGGATGAGTCGAGAGAAACTGCTGGATTTGTTGGGAATCACAAATTTGATTCCTGGCCCCAACTCGACCGAATTAGCTATACACATAGGCTACGAACAAGGCGGATGGCGTGGTTTATTGGTGGCCGGTAGTTGCTTTATTCTCCCGGCTATGCTTATAGTCTGGACATTAGCCGCCATTTATGACCGTTATCAAACTGTGCCACAAGTGGGATGGCTATTATATGGGATTAAACCCGTAATTATAGCGATCGTGCTGCAAGCTGTGTGGAATCTGGGTAAAAAGGCAGCCAAAGACTTACCTACGAGAATTGCTGGAGTGATAGCTGTAGCCGCCTACTTTGTCGGATTGAATGAAATTTTGCTGCTAATTTTGCTAGGTGTCGCCGTTATGGTGCTGAAGAATTGGCACAATAGGGGGCGTATCACCGGAGCATTTTTACTGCCATTCTCAGGTATTGTCGCTCAAGTTGGGACAACAACAGCAGCAGTCACCTCAGTTACTTGGCTGAGTGTGTTTCTCTTCTTTCTTAAAATTGGCTGTATTCTCTATGGTAGTGGTTATGTGTTGCTGGCGTTTCTGCAACGGGATTTAGTTGAACGCCACCAATGGCTGACATCACAGCAGCTTTTAGATGCGGTAGCCATTGGACAGTTTACACCGGGGCCTGTGTTTACTACCGCCACATTTATTGGATACTTGTTGGCAGGGAATGCGGGAGCGATCGCTGGTACTATCGGTATATTCTTACCAGCTTTCCTACTGGTGTGGGTAATTAACCCTTGGGTGACTAAATTGCGTCAATCTTCCTGGGCTAGTGGGTTTCTCGATGGCGTGAATGCAGCCTCCCTGGGATTAATGGTAGGTGTAACTTACACCTTGGGACAAACCGCACTAGTGGATTGGTTAACCATTATTTTGGCAATTATGAGTGCGATCGCTGTATTCCGATTTAAAATCAATTCTGTCTGGTTAGTGCTAGCAGGAGGAGCGATCGGATTTGCCTCACATATATTTTAGGACTTACGCATGAATCAATTCAAAATAAAAGCAATTCGCTTTTCCGATAAATAACTGCTATATCAAACCTAAATTACTGCTTAATTCTAGAGCTTTTTCAAATGTGATACCTTGTTTGGTAGCGACATATAAAAGTGCTAAAACTGAGGAACGAATAGAATTATCACAGTGAATTAAGAGAGGTTTTGGCAGTTCACTAATTGTTTGTAAGATTTGTAGTGTAGTTCGATTATTAATCTCTTCAAATTTCATGGGGAAATTAATATAGCGTATTCCTAAAAACTCAAGCTTCTCTTGTTCATTATCGAGCAATCCTCTTTCATCAGGTGATCGCAAATTCAGCACTGATTTGTAACCATCTTCAGTGATTTTTTGGAACTGATCAGGTGTAATTTGTCCGGCGATCGCTAACTCGTTATTAATCTTTCTAACAGTATCCATTATCATCACCTCCTCGATTCGTGAGTTATCTGTAAATTTTGCAATACATAACCTTTTTCTTGATGTTTAAGATTACTCATGTGACAAATATTGATAAAGAATAACTCTGAATAAAAAATTATTAATTCAAGTTTTTAGCGACTTCCTAATATTTCACAAATTTGGTAATTGTATAAAGTTTTGGCGGAATTAAAAATATTTTAGTTGCAGATAAAGTTTGATTTAAAAATGCCAGATTATAGTTGTATGATGGCGGAATGCCCAACTTCCCTGATTAGTTGTTACACAAACATTGGCTTGTTTACACCGACAATTTATCAAAAAAATTTGAGGAAGTTGTGAGGAGCCTATCTGATTTTAGAATTAGAGGGCGAGAATTTTTACTTAGTATATTTAATTGCGGATTAGCACTGCTTTATAGTGTGTGGTGGACAAAGCTATGGGAATATCTCTGGCATTTCTTCACAAGTTCCTCAACTTTTGGGCTTAATTTCAAGATAGAAGCTACGGGCTAAATCTCAGTCCAACTAATAGTTTGATGATTGAGTGCAGCAACTCTCATAGGCCAGGAAGATGAAAAACAGAACCTTTGCAACCATAGATGGCAATGAGGCTGTTGCCCAAGTCGTCTATCAAATCAATGAAGTTATTGCTATTTATCCGATTACACCTTCTTCACCGATGGCAGAATGGTCAGATGCTTGGGCGAGTGAAGGTAAACCAAATATTTGGGGTACTGTACCGACGGTAGTACAAATGCAGAGTGAAGGAGGAGTAGCGGGTGCAGTACATGGGGCGTTGCAAACGGGGTCATTAACAACGACATTTACCGCATCCCAGGGATTATTGCTGATGATCCCTAATATGTATAAGATTGCGGGGGAACTGACACCTACAGTATTTCATATTGCGGCGCGATCGCTCGCTGCCCAAGCCCTATCAATTTTCGGCGACCACAGCGATGTTATGGCTACCCGTGGTACTGGCTTTGCTATGCTGTGCGCGGCTTCTGTTCAAGAAGCCCATGATTTTGCGCTCATTTCTACCAGAATAACTTTAGAATCACGCATACCTTTTTTACATTTCTTTGATGGTTTTCGTACCTCCCACGAAATTAATAAAATCGAACTATTAACAACAGAAGATTTCAAAGGATTTATACCTAATGAATTAGTGATTGCCCATCGGTCAAGGGCTTTAACACCAGATAAACCAGTTTTACGCGGTACAGCCCAAAACCCTGATGTTTATTTCCAAGCTAGAGAAACCGTTAATCCTTATTACCTAGCTTGTCCAGAGATTACCCAAAAAGTTATGGATGAGTTTGCCCAAATGACTGGGCGACAATATCAACTATTTGAATATCATGGCGACCCAACAGCAAAACGAGTCATTATCCTCATGGGTTCTGGTTGTGAAACTGTCCATGAAACTGTCGATTATCTCAACGCCCTTGGGGAAAAAGTTGGGGTGATCAAAGTGCGGTTATATCAGCCATTTGATAGCCAGAGATTTATCGCCGCTTTACCACCAACTACTCAGAGTATTGCTGTTTTAGACCGTACCAAAGAACCAGGCGCATCGGGTGAGCCGTTGTATTTGGATGTAGTGACGGCTTTGTATGAAAAATGGGGTGTAGGATCTCTTCCTACGGTTATTGGTGGTCGTTATGGGTTGTCTTCCAAGGAATTTACGCCGGGGATGGTTAAGGCTGTGTTTGATAATTTGGCAGCTAGTATACCCAAAAATCATTTCACGATTGGGATTAATGATGATGTCAGCCATACTAGTTTAGATTATGACCCCGACTTTAACATTGAGACAGACAATATAGTTAGAGCTATTTTCTACGGTTTGGGTGCTGATGGAACAGTAGGAGCGAATAAAAATTCCATCAAGATTATTGGTGAAGAGACAAACAATTACGCTCAAGGTTACTTTGTTTACGACTCGAAAAAATCGGGTTCGGTGACGGTTTCTCACCTGCGTTTTGGTTCTCAAATTATCCGTTCTACATATCTGATTAACAAAGCTAGCTTTGTCGCTTGTCATCAATGGGACTTTTTAGAAAAATTCCCCATTTTGAAAGATATTGTCCAGGGGGGTACTTTTTTATTAAATTCTCCCTATGATCAAGATGAAGTTTGGGAACGCCTACCCGGTAAAATTCAGGCACAAATTCAACAAAAGCAACTCAAGGTTTATGTAATTAACGCTTATAAAGTTGCCCGTGAAGCAGGGATGGCTGGAAGAATTAATACGGTGATGCAGGTTTGTTTCTTTGCATTATCTAATGTACTACCAAGGGAAGAAGCGATCGCCGAAATTAAAAAATATATCCGCAAAACTTACGGCAAAAAAGGCGACCAAATTGTCCAAATGAATATCAAAGCCGTTGATACTACCTTGGATAATTTACATGAGTTAGCTACTAGAGAATATTCTGCCTCATCCCCAATCACCAATCACCATTACCCCTTATCCCCAGAGGGGGCCCCACCTTCCCCAATCCCCTATTTCCTGGGTAAAATCATTGCCCGTGAAGGGGATGAGTTACCTGTGAGTGCATTACCTAACGATGGCACATATCCCACGGGAACAGCAAAATGGGAAAAACGTAATATCGCCCAAGAAATCCCGGTTTGGGATACAGATGTTTGCATTCAGTGTGGTAAGTGTGTGATGGTGTGTCCTAATAGTGTGATTCGCAGTAAGGTTTATGAACCGGAACAACTAGAGAATGCACCGTCAACCTTTAAGAGTGCCAATGCAAAAGATCATGATTGGCATGGGTTAAAATTCACCATCCAGGTAGCAGCAGAAGATTGTACAGGTTGTGGTATTTGCGTAGATGTTTGTCCGGCAAAGAATAAGGCACAACCACGTAAGAAAGCGATTAATATGGAGCCGCAGTTACCGTTACGCCAAGCAGAACGGGAAAACTGGGATTTCTTTTTGAGTATTCCCAACCCCGATAGGCGGGAGTTGAAGCTGACCCATATTAATCAACAACAGATGCAGGAACCGTTATTTGAATTTTCTGGGGCTTGTGCGGGTTGTGGAGAGACACCCTATATTAAATTAGCAACACAGTTGTTTGGCGATCGCATGATTGTTGCTAACGCCACCGGTTGTTCTTCCATTTACGGCGGTAATTTACCCACCACACCTTGGACACAGAACGCCCAAGGACGAGGCCCGGCCTGGTCTAATAGTTTATTTGAAGATAACGCCGAATTTGGTTTGGGTTTCCGCGTATCTCTAGATAAACAAACAGAAATTGCCAGCCAATTACTGCAAGAACTAGCAACAGTGGTAGGAAGGGAATTGGTCGATGATATCTTAAATAATCAGCAAAACAATGAAGCTGAGATTTGGGAACAACGCGATCGCATCTCTATACTCAAGCAAAAGTTACAAGCCATTGTCAACCCAGAATTAATAAGCAAAGCCCAACTCCTTCTGAGTCTTGCTGATTACTTAGTGAAAAAGAGCGTCTGGATTATTGGCGGTGACGGCTGGGCTTATGATATCGGCTATGGGGGCTTAGATCACGTTTTAGCTAGTGGACGCAACGTAAATATTCTCGTCCTCGACACAGAAGTCTATTCCAATACCGGCGGACAAATGTCGAAAGCCACACCCAAGGGGGCTGTAGCTAAGTTTGCCTCTGGCGGTAAACCTGCGGCAAAAAAAGACTTGGGCTTGATGGCAATGACTTACGGTAATGTTTATGTTGCCAGTGTGGCGATGGGTGCAAAGGATGAACATACCCTAAAAGCATTTTTAGAAGCAGAAGCTTATCCTGGGACTTCGTTAATTATTGCTTACAGCCATTGTATTGCTCACGGTATTAACTTGAGTACGGCAATGCAAAATCAAAAAGCTGCCGTCGATTCTGGGCGATGGTTGTTGTATCGGTATCATCCAGATTTAGTTAAGCAAGGTAAAAATCCCCTACAACTTGACTCGCGCACACCAAAGCTACCCCTGGAAGAATCTATGTATCTGGAAAACCGCTTCAAGATGCTAACCAAAATTAATCCTGAAGTGGCGAAAGAGTTACTCAAAGAAGCGCAAACGGATGTAAACCTACGGTGGCAGATGTATCAATATCTGGCTGCGAGAGAGGTTACACAGGGATAAGGGACTTCCAGATAAAAAATATCCAAAATGTAGGATGCGTCAGTGCCATAGAACCTAAATATACTCAGAAATTATTCATAATGACGCACCCTACCAAACCTGTTGACTGTTGACTATATTTAAAAGTTTTTCAGGAAAATAATCATGGATTTAACTACTAATTATCTGGGATTACGATTGCGATCGCCACTCGTCCCGTCAGCGTCTCCCATGTCTGGAGAAATAGACAACATTCTCTGGATGGAAGACGCAGGCGCAGCCGCAGTGGTTCTGCCTTCGTTGTTTGAAGAACAGTTGAGTTTAGAAAGTTACGAACTACATCATCATTTGACTTACGGAACTGAAAGTTTCCCTGAGTCCTTAACATATTTCCCTGAACACCAAGATTTTCGCCTTGGGCCAGAAGAATACTTAAACCTGATTCAAAAAACCACGGAAAAGGTAAAAATTCCCATCATTGCCAGTTTGAATGGTTCTTCCCTAGATGGCTGGACAGAATACGCCAGAATGATTGAGCAAGCTGGTGCAACAGCCTTGGAGTTAAATACTTACTCTGTCCATACCGATCCTGCATTAACTAGCGAACAAATAGAGCAGAGTTATATCAATATGCTCAAGGTTGTCAAAGCATCTGTACAGATTCCCGTAGCAATTAAACTGAGTCCATATTTTACCAATATGGCAAACATGGCCAAGCGTTTAGATGATGCTGGGGCTGATGCTTTGGTGCTATTTAACCGTTTTTACCAACCAGATATTAATTTAGAAACCCTAGAAGTAGAACCGCACGTACTGTTAAGCACCCCTCAAGCAATGCGTTTACCTCTGCGTTGGATTGCCATTCTTTACGGTCGCATCAATGCTCACCTCGCTGCTACCAGTGGGATTCACAATGGTCATGATGTCTTAAAAATGCTCATGGCAGGGGCAAATATTACTATGTTGTGTTCCGTCTTATTACGACACGGCATTGAGCATATCAAGTATATCGAACAGGAAATACGTCAATGGATGGAAAAACATGAATACGAATCAGTAGAACAACTCCAGGGAAGCATGAGTCAAAAACACTGTCCTAACCCCAGCGCCTTTGAACGCGCTCAATATATGCGGGCGCTGCAAACTTATCAACCAGACTGGGGGCGGGTTTACGAGCCTTCTCATTATCACGGGTAATACAAATTCAAAATTCAAAATTCAAAATACCTTACGGGTACTCTTCGAGAGGCTAAAGCCAACGTGGTAGCGTCTCGCAAGAGAAGCAAGCTACAAAATTTACTCATAGCCTACGGCTTCTTTACAAGAGGTTAACGCCAAAACTCATATGCGTAAAAAAATTGGTATCCTCACCAGTGGTGGTGACTGTCCAGGGCTTAACTGCGTGATTCGTGCAGTTGTCAGCCATGCAACACTTACTTATGATTGGGAAGTATTTGGTATACCTTATGCCACTCAGGGTTTACTAGAGCGTCAAGCGATCGCTCTGAATATGCACGGCTGGGATTTGCGCGGTATTGACCCTCTGCTAAATATGGGTGGCACGATTTTAGGCACTATTAATAAGGGTGACACCTTAGCCCATATAGATGAAATGCTTGCCAGTTATGAAGCTTTGGCTTTGGATGCTTTGATTGTCATTGGTGGTGATGGTAGTCTGGGCATTCTCCATGAACTAGCTAGCCGAGGTAATTGGAATTTAGTGGCGATTCCCAAAACTATAGATAGTGATGTGGCGTTGACAGAACGCGCTGTGGGTTTTGATACGGCTGTCAATACAATTGTCGATGCCCTCAATCGTTTGACCTTTACGGCTGCAAGTCACGATCGCGTGATGATTGTCGAAGTTATGGGACGCAGTGCCGGACATCTAGCCCTACACGCGGGTATTGCCGGGGGTGCAGATGTGATTTTAATCCCCGAAATTTCACACACAATTAGTGGTTTATGTCAATACATAGCTGAATTGCGCGATCGCTGGCAACGCAAATTTGCGATCGTCGTTGTTGCTGAAGGTGCGAAACCGTGTCTGGAAGACGTGCAAGAAAATAATCCCTCTTCTTGTGCGTCTCCTAAATGCGGTCGCGGTCAATATATTGCGGAGCAAATTGCTCGATGCAGCAAAAATCTCATCGATACCAGAGTTTCTGTATTGGGACACATTCAGCGTGGCGGTATCCCATCAGCCTTAGACCGTTTAACAGCCACAATTTTTGGGAAAACAGCCGTTGATTTAGTAGCTCAAGGTAAATTTGGGCAGATGGTAGCCTGGCAAAATGGCGAAGCTATCCCAGTACCCATTCAAGACGTTGTAGCTCAAAGTCCTTTACACGTAAATCCCCAAGGTTATTTGGTACAGAGCGCTCGTTGTTTGGGTATTTATGTAGGAGAAAAAACTTAACAACCCAAAATTCACAAATAATTCTTCCCCCTACTCCCCCTAATCTCAACATCTAAGTACGTGATGTAAGCTATTTAATAATTCCTTGGCTGTAAAAGGTTTGGGTAAAACTTGCTGCACACCTATCATGGCTGCTTGTGCCACTGTTTCTGTAGAATTGATCCCACTACTAGCAATAACTTGTACCTTTGAGTTCATTTTTTTTAAGGTGCGAATGGCTGTGATCCCGTCCATTTCTGGCATCATCATATCCATGAGAACAGCGCTAATACGATGTTTGTGTTGGGCATAAAGTGCGATCGCCTCAATACCATTACAGGCGGTAAGAATTTTATAGTTAAACTTTTCGAGAATCACCTTGGCAATTTCGCAAATTGGTGCTTCATCATCCACAACTAAAATTAATTCACCGTTACCCGATGGTGTTTCTATCTCTTCTATCGTTAAATCTGGCGTTGCTGGAATTGCTGGTAAGAACAGCTTAAATTGGCTACCTTGACCAACTTTGCTGGAGACCTTGACAAAACCTCCATGACTTTTAATAATTCCCAGCACGGTTGACAGTCCCAAACCCGTACCTGCTCCCACTTCTTTTGTCGTAAAAAATGGCTCAAAAATTCTATTTAAGATTTCTGGAGGCATTCCTATACCAGTGTCAGTGACTGTCAGCTGAATGTAGTTGCCAACTTGCGCTTCTAAAATCATACTGGCATAGGTTTCATCAATAAAAATGTTTTCTGCTGTAACATTGATCTTCCCACCATTGGGCATGGCATCACGAGCATTGACGACAAGATTCATCAATACTTGGTGTAATTGAGTGACATCCCCACAGACTGACCACAGTGCTTCGGGAAAGCTACTGATAAATTCGATTGACTTGGGAAACGTCTGTTTACCAATCAGAATAATATCGGTAATTAAGTGTTTGAGTTGGACTATTGTCCGTTCTCCTTTAAAACCGCGTGCAAAAGATAACACCTGCTTGACTAAACCTGCTCCCCGTCTGGCGTTGCTTTCCACAATCTCTAACAGGTGTTGAAAAGATGTACTGCCTACCATAGGTGTTCGTCCTTGCTCGTCGGGAAATTTGACTTTCAGGAGTTGGGACGCTGCCAAAATGGGGGTCAAGATATTATTCAAGTCGTGAGCAATACCACCTGCAAGGGTACCCAGACTCTCTAATCTTTGAGCGCGGAAAAACTGTTCTTCTAGTTGTTTTTTGTGGGTGATATCGGTATCAACAACTAAAATTGATTTGGGTTGCCCAGCTGCATCACGCATCAGTGTCCAACGGCTTTCCACAATAATTTCTTTGCCAGATTGAGTCAGTTTTTGTAACTCACCCTGCCACAATCCCAACTCCATAACAACATTGAGAGCTGCTTCATGCAGGTGAAATGAAGTTTCAGAATAGAGTAATTCTTGGGTATTACGGCCGATAGCTTCCTCTTGTGACCAACCATACAAGCGTTCTGCACCTTGATTCCAAAATAAGATATTGCTTTGTAAGTCTCGAACAAAAATGGCATCGGTGGCTATTTCTAGTAAAGCTGCTTGCTCACGAATCTTCTGCTCTGCTTGTTGGCGTGAGCGTAGTGCAGCTTGCTGTTCACTAATATCGGCAAAGGATGTAACTACCGCATAAGGAACCGTTTCATTTTCCCGACACAAGGGCTGAGAATTAATCGAAATCCAGCTTATTTGTCCGTCCGGCTTGTGAACTCCCATGACCACATTAGAGCAGGGTTTACCTGTACGTAGCGTCTCCATTGCTGGATGCTGTTCATGAGGAAACGGAGAGCCATCTTCATGAATCGTCAGCCAACGCTCATCAACACAGGTACGTTCTAATATTTGCTCTCGGCTTAACCCTAAAATTCTCTCGGCACTTGCATTACAGGCTAGAATCTTGCCGTTAGCCAGTAAGATAATACCCTCACTCATAGCTGTCACCACTGAGCGATAAAGTTCCTCACTTTCCCGTAGGGATGCCTCTGCTTGTTTGCGTTCGCTAATATCTCTAGTAGTGCCAATCATCCTGATTGGTTTACCAGCTTTGTCATAGTAGACTTGACCCTTACTATTGAGCCAATGAATGCTGCCATCATTCCAGACAGTCCGATATTCAATAGTAAATGGTATTCCTTGCTCAATGCTGTTCTTGACAGACTGAGAGAACTTCTCTCGGTCTTCAGGATGGACTAATTGCAGGAAGTCTTCAGGACTAGGACATAAAGTTGTACTTGGCAGACCATACAGTAATCCCATATTGGCAGACCAGATGGTTTCATTGGTCAAAAGATACCAATCCCAGATACCCATGTTGGCAGCTTCCAAGGCTAAATTTAATCTTGCCTCACTCTGTCGTAGTGATTCTTCTGCCTGTCTGCGTTCGGTAATATCTCTGCCTACTCCTTGAAACTCAACAACCTCCCCAATGGTATTTTCAATGCCGATAATATTCCACTGAAACCAACGTATACCACTAGGTGTTAATATAGGCTGCTCACTAATACTGATTTGATAAGGTGGTGATTTGAGGGCTTGGAAATATTCTTGTGCTTGAGGGATTTCATCTTCAGGGAACATCCACTCAAATATTAGCTGACCAATTAACTCATCCATTGGCTTGCCAAAAATTTTGCAAGCTACTGAATTAACAAATGTCAATCTCCCTAAATTATCAACACGCAAAATTACCTCATTTTGCAGCTCAACTAACTGGCGATACAGTTCCTCACTTTGCTGTAATGCTTGTTCTGCCCGTTGAACCTCAACAATACCTCGTTGGCAAACCTTCCTCAATCCCAGAAATTCGTCGTGATGTTCCACTTCGTTGAAAGGGTTACGAGAAGGGTAGCGTAAAAATTCTATCTGTTGTGCTTGTTGTAAGGATTGCAGACAGTAAAAGCTTTCTAATTGATGCAATCCTTGCAATAAGCTAGTTGCACTCACAACCCCTATTAATTGCTCTCTACTGTTCAAAACTGGCAAATGGCGAATCTGATGCTGATTTAATAAGGACAAAGCTGTAAAAATATCTAGGGAGTTTGACATTTTCATCGTGATCACTGGTTGTGTCATCACCTCAGATATTTTTAAATCTGATAAATCAAATTTTGATGCAGCCAACCTGACTAAATCCCGCTCCGTAAAGATTCCTAAGATATTTCCTGCCTCAACTACTAAAACATAGCTAGTTTGTTTTAAATTCTTATTGCTATAAGTCCCCGATGAGTTTAAGCTGATGAATGGTGGACTATTACCTTGTTGATTCATCAGTCTAATAGCATCAATAACATAACTATCAGGAGCGATCGTCAAAGGATGACGATCGATCAAATGATATAAATTATGTAAATCACTCGGTAGCTCGTTGAATGGCATAGTTAATTCGTCAATCTTCATTATCTTATTGACCGCAAAACGAGTTAGCTAAACTGATAGTGAGTAAAATTTCAATATTAGGTTTTAATTGTGATTTGCTTGGGTTAAATAGCAATATCTAAGAAGAAATTGCAATATAGTAAGACTAGACAAACAGGCTATTTTATGCGTTCAATGATTTGGTCGGATGGGATGTTTGTATGATATTGTGGGTCTTCAAAATTATTCTATTGGCAAATCAGTAGTAGGTGATCTCCGACTTTAAAAAGATTATCGTAATTGATGGCTGTGCTATGCCAATTAGGCTGAAAAAATAGAAATTCATTTTTCTAATGGTAATGGTAGTGTTTATGTATGTGTTGATTGATTCTCTAGATGGAAATAAATTTAATACTGCTAAATACCCCAACATCAACATTTATCGAGTTTTGATTACTAATATCAAAGGGTTTTATTTAGTGGCGATCGCTACCAAGTATTCAATAGAGATGCTGCACAGCAACGTCTGTACGTAGCAGTTTAGTTCTCAGTCCAGTCCATAATTCCCTGCTTCCTTGCTTCACTCCATTGCTTGAATTTGCTTATTTGCCTGATTCTGCGCCCTAAGCATCGCCTGTTTTAATGGTTGTTGTCCTAGTAAGGCACTGACAAATTGATTATCAAAGTTGTTCACAATTGGGGCTGGGTATTTACCAACCTGCCAGGGTGTAGCATCATCAACACCGGCAACTAAAGGCGATCGCAAGGGATCTTGCTCATATCCTAATTGTTGAGATACTGATTTGCGTGTAGGTAAAGCAAAGCCTGTACTTGTCCATTTCTGCATTCCGGCTTTACCTGTGAGATAGGAAATTAACTCCCATGCTTCAGCTTTATGCTGTGATTGCTTACTCATAACATAGGCAACAGTGAATACCATTGTGCCTTTTTTTTGATTAATCGTTGGTAATTGTGCAGTTGCAAACTCCAATTGCGGAAAGGTTTCTTGTAAGTATGGAATTGCCCAATTACCTTCAATTACCATTGCCACTTTCTCCTGACCAAACATTTCGCTACCTGAGTTTGTCCCTACGTCAGATTTTTGAGCAGATGATTTATCTTTTTGATACTGGTCTATCACTAATTGCAATCCCCGTAAACCAGCTTCACTCGCAAAGGTAGCATGACCATTTTGATTGACAACCTCCCCACCAAAAGCTTTAATTTTGTAAACTTGGCGCGCTAATTCCGGTGCTTCCCCAAAGCCATACTTGTTGAGCTTACCTGTTAATTTTCGGGAGTAGGTGCGTAATTCTTGCCATGTCGCTGGGGGGCTGCTCAAACCAGCAGCAGCAAAGGCTTTTTTGTTATAAAACAGCGCCAAAGTGGAATAGTCCTTAGGGAAACCATAAATATGGTTCTGGTATTTAAAGGTTTCTAGGAGATTGGTTTCAAAGTCACTTAAGTCAAATGCGGGAGTGATGTAACTTTCTAATGGTTCCAGCACATTCTGGCTCATCAAAAAAGGAGCCTCCAGGGCATCCAAGTAAAAGACATCAGGGGCAGCTTCTCCAATCAAGCGGGTTTTGATCACGTCCATGTATTGGTCAGAAATCACTTCATATTTGACCTTGATCAGAGGATGCTGTGCTTCAAAGTCTTGTAAAACCTGTTTCAATAGTTTTTGCTCAACGGGAGAACCACCCCAGCCACTGAGTTTAACAGTGACTGGGGCAGATGCTGAAGACGAACTTTGCACTTGCCAACTATGGTAAGCAATGATGGCGATCGCGATCGCCATCACTAATCCCAAAAATTGCCACCAACTTTTTTTCATCGCCAGAGATAGAGGATAGGGAAGAAGCAGGGATATGGGAAAGATAACTACTGACTATTGACTATTGACTAAAAAACTACAGGTATCTACCGCTATACTATCGCTGAAGTCTATTACAAGTGACATGGTGCGGTTCTTTTTCACAGCAGTACTACTATTACTATTAGTGGGTTGTAATAATATTGGCTTGTTGCCGACTAGCGAATTAGTGCAGAGAGCGATCGCACTCCAGCTAGAACAAACTCAAGAAAAACTTAATCAACAGCTAGATTTAAATTTCCAAGGTTTTCAAATTAAACACCTGAAGATTCGCCAGGAACAACCCCTGACAATTCAAAATCTTCCTGCCTTCCGAGTTCTGGGAACCTATGACTTAATTTTCCAGTTACCAAAGAGACAGTTAACCAAACTGCAACAACCCTTTGATGTTTACCTCCAAATCCAGCAAGAAGGTAAAACTTGGCGATTGTTACTTCCAGATAAGACCAGTAAAGATACGGAACCAGTTTGGCATAGCTATCTCATCCCATAAATCATATATGCAACTGGAAAAAGCATCACAGACTTTTCTGTATAAATCCTCCAGCATAGCCATGATGAAACTAATTCGTAATTTGTAATAGCCTATGGCAAGACTATCAGGACTTATGCAACTGGCACAATAGTAGGGTGCGTCAGATGCGGAAAATCCTCTAATGTGTACGAAATTATTGGGGCTGACGCACCCTACAGTTACTTTGATTATGACACTTGCGTAAGTATTAACTATTACAAATTAGTTTCATTGGAGAAATGGCTATATGTATGTAAATTTTTTTATTAGTTCTATTGCCGGAATTGTCATTACAGTATTGCTAGCTTTTAGCGTATTGCAATGGTTTCATGTACCTGCGGGTAGCTTTCTGGATTGGGTAATTGGAGGGGCGAGTTTTTGGTGGTTGTTAGTCATTGTGACTGTACCTTGGAATATTCATTTTCAAGCTAAACAAGTGTTAGCTGAAGCCGCACAGTCCAGAGAAAAAGAAATTCCTGTGGATGAGCGACAAGTGCGATATGTCCAAGGGTTAGCCAAGCGATCGCTGTGGGTGGCTTTGGCTTTACACTTATTCTCAGCTATTGGTCTTTATCTCCTCGCCGCCACAGGTATTAGTGCTGTAGGTTATATCAGTTCTGGCGCAGCATTATTATTAACAATCCTCAGACCGGCAATTCGTGCTTATGAATATATCTATGCACGGCTAACAATGATTAGCCAAGAATGGAAATATCCCCGTGAAGATATCGTAGAACTCCGTCATCGCTTTGTTGAATTAGAACAAAAAGTCCAAGTTTTGGAAGACCAATTTAACCTAGAACAGCCCTATTCTTTAGCAGCCACACAACAACGCTTTGGTGAAGAAACCCGTAGAGATTTAGCAAAAATCGCCGCCAATTTAGAAGAATTACGGGCTACAAATCAAACTGAACATGAGCGATTATCTAGGGAAGCCAGAAATGCGATCGCCCAGCTTTCTACCGATGGACAGTTCCTCGATCATGTGCGAGAAATCATTCGCTTTTTTAAGACAGCTTGACACTAACTGGCGATCGCTTTTATGCAGTTATATTAAACTCCACTAATCTCTACCAATCTCTCGCCTGCTTGTAGAAGCCTCAATGCGTCCGGTAGTGTGACACTCAGAATCTCTTGCAAACGAGCATTTGATGTATTACCACAGGTTAGCCAGATGATTTTTGGTGGTTCTCCTAATCGTTCTACTAAGTCAACAAAATCGCTGTCTTTGGTGATGAAGATAACTCCTTGAGCTTTTGCTGCTTCAAAAATCTCCAGGTCTTCAGCATCCCTCAAGCCAATGTCACGCAATGCCGATGCTGTAATCCCAAATGTATTGTTAATCCAGGTAGCAATCGCCGGCGACAGATGTGCATCAATCCAAATCGTTGTCATGCCGTCAGGATGGGATGATTTAATTTACGAGCAGCGTAAGCGAGTGATGCTTTCAAATCATCCATCTCTAAATCGGGCATTTCTGCTAAGATTTGCTCGGAGCTAAGTCCCGCAGCCAACAAATCAAGTACATCTGATACCCTAATTCTCATACCACGAATGCAGGGACGACCACCACACTGTTTAGGGTTGACCGTGATTCGTTGCAACAAGTTTGACATTTAGATTCAGACTCCACAAATAATTACTTTTAGTGTGGTGTAAATTCATTTAAACTTGTACAGCTTGGCGCATTTCTATCGGTTCACCAGTCAAACTAAAAGCGCGAACTTCGTTAATTTTCACCTTGACTAATTGCCCTTTTAGTTCATTAATATCTCCCTTGAAGAAGGTGAGACGATTACCGCGTGTGCGTCCCATGACTTGGGTTTGATCTTTGGGGTTTTGTTCTTCTACTAAAACTTCCTCGATGCGTCCCATATAACGTTGCGATCGCTCGGCTGCTTTTACGTTCACTAAATGGTTTAATCTTTGTAGGCGATCGCTTTTGGTTTCTTCACTCAGTTGATTTTCCCACAAAGCTGCTGGTGTGCCGGGACGGGGTGAATAGGCGGCTGTGTTTAATTGGTCAAAGCCAATATCATCCACCAGTTTCAACGTATTCTCAAACTGTTCCTCTGTCTCCCCTGGGAACCCAACAATTGCATCAGCACTAATGGAAGCATCTGGCATATATCTACGAATTGTGTCGATAATCCGGCGATATTTCTCCTGAGTGTAACCCCGCGCCATTGCTTTCAGTAGTTGGTTATCTCCAGATTGAAAAGGAATGTGGAAATGTTCGCAAACTTTGGGCAACTCTGCACAAGCTTTAATTAGTCTCTCTGTAAAATAACGGGGATGGCTGGTAGCAAATCTGATTCTTTCTACTCCTGGCACATCATGGACGTAATACAGTAAGTCTGTGAAGGTGTGTAGGTGTCGTCCTTCTGGTGTCGCGCCTGGTAAATCTCTACCATAAGCGTCAATATTTTGACCAAGTAGGGTAATTTCTTTGTAACCTTGCCGTCCCAATTCTTCCATTTCTGCACGAACGGCTTCCGGTGTACGGGACTGTTCCACACCGCGCACGTTGGGAACTACACAATAGGTACAGCGTTCATTGCAGCCATAAATCACGTTTACCCAAGCTGTTACGGTGCTATCTCGCCGCGCCTGGGTGATATCTTCCATAATATGGACGGCTTCAGTAGCAACGACTTGATTACCCGCAAACACCGACTCCAGCAAATCTTTGAGACGGTTGGCGTGTTGTGGCCCCATGACTAAATCTAGTTCTGGTACTCGCCGCAGTAGTGCTTCGCCTTCCTGTTGGGCAACACAACCAGCTACAACTAAGGTTAAGTCTGGTTGTTCGTGTTTGCGCTTGGCTTGTCTACCGAGGTAAGAATAGACTTTCTGTTCAGCATTATCCCGAATTGTACAGGTATTGTAGAGAATCACATCTGCATTGTTGGGATCTTCGGAAAACTCAAAGCCCATGTCTTCTAAAATGCCAGCCATGCGCTCTGAGTCGGCTTTGTTCATTTGGCAACCAAAGGTAGTAATGTGATAGCGGCGGTTAGAAGTGGTCATGGGCAATTATGCTTAGTTAGCTGTATGTTAAATATGCTTTGTGTTCTTCTCTATTTACTCTAGTGATTGTCGAGCAACTTTAACAACCCCCAAGCTGTGAAAATTATCGCAGAAAAGCAGAGGACAGGAGTGATTGATTAGTCTTTCATCCCCAGAATTGTGTATTATACAGACGAAAAATGCTGCAATGAACGTTGTAGCTGTTTTTGTTGCAGTTTGGCTTTCCATTCACGGATTGCCGTTGCAGTTCTAGTTACGGATGGGACGTATTTCTCGGAAGTTTCTACTTTTGTTTGGCGCTTATTACTTAATGGTTGGCTAGTCAGACAATCACTAAAGTTGGGTAAATCCCTTTCTTTATTCAAAGCCTCAATGACATCCTGTGGTTTTTGGAAACGCTCATCTAAGGAAAATTTCACCATTTTGCGAATAATCTTGGCGAAATCATCACTAACTTTTACGTATTTATGCCAACATATTTCCCCAGTTTTGCTGTTATTTTCCATTTCTAAAGGTGCTTTGCCAGTTAACAGATAAATACAAGTCATACCCAAGGCGTAAATATCACTGGCATAAACTGGACGTAAAGAAAACTGCTCTGGTGGTGCAAATCCCGTTGTCCCCACGAAGTTGGTGTGAGCATTTTGACTAAATGAACTTAGACCCACATCAGATAATTTTTCCTTAACTGCACCAAAATCTATTAATACTATGCGGCCGTCGTCTGCACAACGTACTATATTTTGCGGTTTAATATCTCGGTGAATTACTTGATTTTGATAAAGATATTGCAAAATTGGCAGTAATTCTAGCAAAAATCGTTTAACTTCTGCTTCTGTCTTTATACCATGATGTCTGACTTCTTGTGACAAAGTATAGCCCCGCACATATTCTTGGACTAAATACAGTTCCCCGTCGCCTTCAAAGTAGTTAAGCAGCATGGGAATTTGCGAGTGGCTACCGAGTTTAGCGAGAGTTTTAGCTTCTTTTTGAAAGCGCTGACAGGCATTTTGCCAGCTTTTAGCACTAGTAACTTTAGGGCAAAGCTGTTTAATTACACACAAAGGATTTCCTGGTAACACCGCATCTCCAGCTAGAAACGTGATCCCGAAACCGCCTCTACCTAATATCCGCAATATCTGATAGCGATCGCAAAATAGCTCTTTAGAACCACACATTTGCGCTAGCTGATTCTGCTGCAAATTGTACTGATGTAAATTAGTAATATTTCCCGAAAAGCGATTCATAGCCCAACAATAGCTACTTTGTGATGTTATCAATCTAACCACAAAAGTTTTTCTGTGCCAGTAGCATTACGGCAACTTTGCAAAATTAATATTTATCGGGTAGTGGAGAGTCTGACAAGTGTAGGTTTTTTATAAAGCTATGAGTAATCACCATAAAGCTCAGGATATCATCATAGTTTTATTAACCCTTACATACCAATCCTATAAAATTTTATACCCGACTCTCCATTGCTGCTTACGGCACTTCAATCGGAATTAAAGTATCTTCTGGTAAATATTTACTAAAACGCCCCTCATCAGCAAGTACTAGAATTAGCCGCAGAGGATAATCTGGGGGAACTTGCAAATCTGCCCAGGGTATCGCCACTTCTAAACAATTTTCTAAGGCGACTTGAGCGCGGCTGAAACGGGGATGCCATTGATAATTTTCTGCTGCTTCCCGAAACTGAATTGATTGGGTCAGCAAGTTAATTTCCAAATGATGATGGAATAGATAATTAAGTGGGGCTGTATCCGGCACATCAGCTAAAGGAATCGGACTATTGTGCATTGTTCGATCTGGATAAAACCACAACAGGTTTAACTCTGGGGGCAAACCATGTCCAGGGGTAACACCGCTCTTAAAATCTACTCGCAAATAGAAATTCAGGTGATCTACACCGTACCATAGGCGCTGAACTATGCTGCTGTTGTGCATTGTCCCCCTCGCCCCACCAATTTCTATCCGTCCAGCTTTGTCCCAATCTTGCTCATCTCCTCTGCCATCAATTACAGGATGAATGAAGCCTTCTGGGGAATGATCATCTCTGGCTGCATGAACCTCCACTGGATTCTTGAGATATACGGGTATGGGTTCATTCAAAGCTTTATAGATGCCACACAAATGTTCTCGAAACAATTGGTCAAAAATGGCATCTTGATTTGAGGAATGTCCTTCACCAAACCACCAAAACCAGTCTGAACCTTCGGCAGCATATAAAGCTTCCCAAGCTTCGGGGTTATTTTCTTCTGTTGCTTCGGGATGATTTGCCAACATGATTCTCGCTTCGGTGAGGTAATCCCAAGCCCGGTTTTTGGCAGGATCACCAATCCAGGTGGTAAAGCTACCATCAACCCAAGAACCGCTATGTAGTTGTTCTGCGGAAATGGTGGCTGTGGCGGGAAATTCCTCGATAAATTCGGAGACGGTAACGAGTTTGATGTGGGGTTCGTTACTTAAACTTTGATATAAAGCTTCTAGGAATGGTTTGCCATCTTGGGGGTAAAATTCCCAGCAGTTTTCGCCATCTAAGGCGATAGTCACTAACCAAGGCTGTTCGCTTGGCCGTTCTCGTTGCATTTTGGCGATCGCTTGTAGGTGTCCCACCAAATCGGCGGCTGCCTGTTTGGCGGGCATTGCCCCATAGGTAAAGCCTATTAAATCTGATAATCTGTGATCACGGAAGACAATCGCCAAATCTCCGGCTGGAGTTGATAGGCGATAAGGTCGATACAAAAGTTCTGGCTGCTGTACATTCCCTGCCCCATCCCGATGAAAGAAGTGTTTCAGTGTCCACCCCAAGACTGCCTCATCTGAGCAAATCCACTGGAATCCTTGTTTAATAATATACGGTAATATATCTGGACTAACTGACTGTTCGGACGGCCATAAACCCTTTGGTTCTCGCCCAAATCTTTCTGTATATAGTTCCCAAGCTTTTCTTAAATGACGAGGAATATCTTCTGACCACTGAAATCGGGACTCAGGTAATGCCATATTTGGCACAGCTACCCGACCAGAATTAGTGTCAGCTAACAAAGGCAAAATCGGGTGTGTGTAGGGTGTGGTGGTAACTTCTAATTGCCCCGATTCCTGCATTTTCCGGTGCTGAGGAATAATGCGGCTGAGAATATCACGTTGTTTGGAATAAATGCGCTGGCGATCGCCTAAGCTAAAGTTACGCCCCTGCTGTAACCAAGTCGCAATTTCTGGATCATCCCAAAACAATGGGTCTATCCATGCCAAATTGTGCCACGCTAACAAATCGCTGTAATCTGCTAATTGCCAATTCGCCAAACACCAAGCCGGCCCTTTTTCCTGCCTTTGATAGTACAACTCGGCGTAACGAGGGTGAGGGTCAATCAAGGTGTGGTGATTAGCATCAAAAAAGTGCTGAATGATAAACTCTCGTTGTTGCTGAGTCAGTTGCTCAGTTGGTGTCAGACTGGCTTTGAGGTAAGGGTCAAACGCTGTACCAGCAATATAATCTTCCAGTTGCAGAATTAAGGAAGGAACTAAGTTTACTGTTTGATGTAATTTTGGATACTTTTCCAAAATTAGTATTAAATCTAAATAATCTTTTGTACCATGTAAGCGCACCCAAGGCAGGCGATATTGCTGACTAGAAGGCACTGAAAGGCTGCTACCAGGAGATTTATACAATGGCTGATGTTGATGCCAAATAAAAGCAACGTATAGCGGATGAGTCATAGGGTCTTAGGGATTGGGTATCGGGTATTGGGTATTGGGTATTGGGTATCGGGGATTGGGTATTGGGTATTGGGTAAATTGCCTCTTTCCTAATCCTCAGTCCTTACCTAGTCCCCAGTCCCCAGTCCCTATTCCCTAAATTACCTGTTCAACTTCGGCAATTTCAGGAATCATTTCCCGCAGACGGCGCTCAATACCCATTCTCAGAGTCATGGTAGAACTAGGACAAGAACCGCAAGCACCTTGTAAACGTAATTTAACAATAGGCCCATCGAGTTCTACAAGTTCCACGTTACCACCATCAGAAATTAGGTAAGGGCGCATTTCATCTAAAACAGTTTCCACGTTGTCAATTGTTAGTTCCATTGCTTGATACCTAGTAAATTAACAAAATTTGTGAGATAGGAAACATTTGGCATTGGCTATTTTGCCTTTACCTATTTTTCTATATCCCACACAGAGTTTTATTTTGCAGCTTGATTAAATCGATCCTAGATCCAATTGTTGCCAAATTGTGTTTTATTCTCGGTTGCTTCATGCGATAGTCATGAACACATAATATTCCTACATAGCAAATCTGTGATTGCTTGTAGGGGTATGGGGGTATAGGGGTATGGGACTGTAAATGTTTAAAACCCTCATACCCTTATACCCTTACACCCTCACACCCTTCCCCCTAATCCCTGAGTACATAAGTCCTAGACTTAACCGATGCACTCAGCGTCAGCGTCGTTAGAGGAAAGCATGACTGGCTGTTGGTATAGAGGTACGGTAAATGTGACTGTCGAACCAAGTCCCTCACCAAGACTGTAAAAATGCACTTCCCCACCCATCGTCTCTACAAGTTTTTGGGATATTGCCAGTCCCAAACCTGTACCACCATACTGACGAGTACGGGAACCATCTACTTGAGAGAATAATTGAAATAATTTGTCTTGCTGGTCTAAGGAAACACCAATACCTGTATCGGCTATTCTGACTCTTACCATACCAGGAAAGTTCTGTTCTTGGAGTTTCCCTTTTTTCAGGACAACATCGGCAGAAACGGTAATGCCACCTTCGTGGGTAAATTTAATCGCATTCCCGACTATATTTAACATGACTTGTAAAAGCCGTTGGTAATTACCTTGCACCACAATTTCATCGGAGGTTGGTGGCAATTGCATCCGGAAGCTGAGGTTTTTGACCTCTGCTTGTGGGCGCATAAAGTTATCTACATCAGAGAATAGCTCTTCCAACTTGATGGGAGCGCACACTAACTCCATTTTGCCAGCTTCGATTTTAGCTATATCTAAGATGTCGTTAATAATGTTGAGTAGATGTAAAGATAATTGATGAGCTTCGGATAAAAACTGGTTTTTTTCTTCGACATCGTCTGCCATGCCTTCTAAAATCAGCTTGAGGAAACCAATCATCCCATTCAAGGGAGTGCGGATTTCATGGGAGACATTAGCGAGAAACTCACTCTTGAGGCGGGAAGCTTCTTCAGCTTTTTGTCGTGCTGCTTCTAATTCTTTATATAAGGTAGCATGAGCGATCGCTGTTCCCAACTGATCTGCTACTTCTTTAGCTAGTTCTAATTCGGCATTGGTTAAGGGATAACATTCATGCCGTAAATTGATCGCTATTAAGCCATTAGCTTGGTCTTGGTAACAAGTGGCTACTACTAAAATTTTCTGTTGTGGGCAAAGTTTATAACCAGGAACTTCCATAATGATTGGTTCCAAGGTTGTCAACGCCTGAGCAAAAGCTGGTTCAGAAGTCACATCTATTTCTAAACCCAGCATGGAAGGACGGTCTGGTTGATGATATTCGGCAATTACTCGCACTTTAGAGCTAGAGGGCTGGTAAGGACAAATAATACAGCGCTCTAGCCTGAGTGCTTTACCTAGACTGTCAACTGTTTGTTGCCAAATAACGTCTAAATCTAGTGTCCGGCGAATATTTCTGGTAATTTTATTTACCAATCTTTGGTGTTGTTGCGATCGCGAAGCTAGGTCTGTTTGTGTAGGGGTGGTAATTGCTACATTGACCTCTTGGTTATTTACTTTAACTTGTAATAACCTACCCATTACCAAGACCGTCGTGGCAGCAGTTCCCAAAGGTGGAATAATCGGCGTGATAGCCAGTTCCAACTCAAATAGATTTTGATGACAGCTAAACCAGCAAGAGAACTTTTCTGGAGCTAAGTTAGCCATGACATAGTGCAGTCTCTTCATGTAAGAAACTTTGTCCAGTGGGACAAAAATTTCCTGTCCATTACCATCGCATACTATTTGCTCTTGGTTGAAACCCAAAAGTTCACTTTTCTGCCAATAAAAAGACAGGTAACGCCCCACCCCATCCTGCACATATACCAACTCAGCACCGAGGGTTGCTAATAATCCATCAGCCTTGTGGTTCATCGATTCTAGATTTTGGGGAAATCTATTTGGTAATTGGGAATTGGCAGTAATAGTCATTACGTTGAATCGAGTTGGATGGACTAATGGCAACTCAAAACAGTCTTACTAAGGCTGGGCAAAGCTTGGCGTAAAATTTGACCAATTTTACATACTGAGTATTGCGTATTGTAACTGTTCTGGTATTTAGATTGACAAACTTTACATTTTTAGGCTTTATCTTTACAGCCTATTTATGAAAGTTAATCGTTCCATTCTCCACGAGGCGGTACTGGCACGCGATTGGGACTGCGTGTCAGTTCATCATCTCTGAGAGCTTCACCCCGTAACCATTGACGAATGGCTACTTCAATCACTTTGCTGGGGTCGTTAGTTAGGTGCTGAATTTGCTCCAATAACTCCGAATCCAGTTGGACAGCGATTTCTACCTTATCGGCTTGGCTTGAATCCGCGTCGGTAGCTCTTTCTTTCATATTCATAGGTTTATATACTCAGAAACTGTCTTTTCACAAGCTTTATAAAGCAGTTGCATTGACTGTTCGGGTATTTTACTGACAAATATTAAAAGTTTATAGTTACATAGTTCCCCGAAATTTCACTAAACTAACAGCATTCAGATAGCCAGTGGCAATTTTCATTGAACTTTCTAGACAATGAAGCTAGAAGTTTTGTCAGTAAACCAGAGATTCCGAGCAAATACGGGTGGTATTTGCCCATCATATCTACACTATGTACTTATATATATTTATTGTACGCTTCAGGTTGATGAATACTGGCAGAGAAAAATAGACTTTATAGAGATTCTTAAAAAGTCTGTGAGTAATCTTTAAATTCGGACTAGGATTTGGGGAGGAAGGGGGTCGCAAAAGCGTAGATTTTTGATAAAGTAATCAGTGACAACTGTAATATCCCGGAAATAATTCAAGTTTTATCAACTCTTAAACTATGCTACTCCTTTAAATTGCAGCATAGAGAAATTCTGGTTGGTTTTTGAATGCTCATGCTTAAGGAGGTAAGCGCGATCGCTCAATTTAATTCTAGAAGCCTCATGCTCCTACCTCGGCTTGATGACAAAGCGTCAAAACACACAGTTATCGGGGATTTCCAGAAAATACATTATCCAATGTTGATAGCAAAGACGATGGAAAGATGATTTCTCCCCCTGATCCCCCCGAAATTCTGATCCGAGGAAACCTGCGCTCAGACTTCTCTCTGCTCATCAAAGCGATGGGATATTTTTTGAGATGGAAGTCCCTGAGAGTAGGAAGATGAGAAAAGCCAAGGATTCTGAAAAATAACTATGGTCTCTCTAAGGCTGCATATTTCATCAAATGAGACAAGAAATGTTGGGAACCAATCTGCAAATCACCACTATTAAGCACAGTCTTGTTCTGCCATCTTAATTGAGGTGGAAATTTTAGTAAGGTTTTTAAAGATTTATATAAATTAGATGCAGGGGAATATAACTTCATAAAAGTAGACACAGATTGCTGAATTTCCGATTCAATTAAATCTGGACTTTGTAATTTATTACCCTCAATAATGCCCCCAAAACGTTTCTTGATAAATATTTTAATATGCTCTGCATATTGGATTTTATCGTAATCAGCAATAGCTTGTGAAATGGTAGTTTGCTGATTTAAATTAATCACAAAGCCAACTAAGTAAGCGGCAACATTAGCGGTAAAATCGGAGTCACTAGCCAGACCCATCAGTACTCTCTCAAGGGTCATGGCATTCCCTTTATCAGCTTGAGAGCGATAAAATATAATAGCAGAGCCAATATCCCCAGCCCATGAGGTATGGTCAGCAGTCCAACTGGTTAAGTCAGACTTTTTAATTCCTGGTTGGTTGATTTGGTCGGAAAGTGAGGCGATGAAATGAGCAAAGTCAGTCATTTCGCCACTCAATAATAAATGTTTGTTGAGTCTGCCTTGAAATGCTCCTGCAATGTATTTTTGCTCATACCCTGTGGCTAAAGTCCATAACTTACTCGTGTATTCTGACTTTGTATAACCACGTAAAAGATTAGCGATTTCATAAGCCGATTTGCCCAGATTTTCACTTTCAATTTTTTCAATAAAGGTTAATACTTCTTTTAAGTCCGTCATAAATGTACCCTGTTGATCTCAGAGATGGTGATTTTTATAAAATAATCTACCCAGCTTTATTGTGAATTTCCGCATTTCTATTGAGTTAAGGAAGTCTTCCACATAAAATCGAAGGACGCCCAGTTTTATGTGAAAAAGCCTGAAAAGAGAAAAAGCCAAGGTTTGAACACTTCCTTTTCTTCTACGGATTGTCAACCCATGCCTTGAGCATCATTTTGTAATGTAAATTACCAGCACTTACAGACAATATGGAAATTAAAGAAATTAAAAAATCTTACAAGCCAAGAACTCAAGACAACGAAACTAGAAACTTTCAACACGTTAAAATACTAGACTGTAACCAACCAGTCAGCAGAGTTATTTTTGAATGTTGGCACTGTAAACAAGGGTTATTAAGTGAGGTAGAAGGAGTTTCCCCACAAGTTTTAGAACTCACTTGTCCCAGTTGTGGTAGAACCGCAATCAGGTTGATGGCTGATAAGGTACTATCAACAACAGCTATCCCTTCACCCTGGAACTAAAAAGCGTCTGCTTGTAAAATCCAAAAACTCCCCTTACTTCTAATAGGGGAGTTGTGAAAGTTTTTTCTAATAAAGAACCCATTTAACAGTTAATAACTTGCTTCTTTTGTTATTTGCTTAGGCTACGTTCTACTTACTCATCCCTCATAACTCAACAGGAAAGAGTATTTTAAGTTCATTCATTATTTCTGCTCCTGTTATTCTTATCTGAGATTGACCACTAAGTAAATTTGCCTTCCTATTCATCATTATGTTGTGAATTCATATATTCAATAAAAAGGGAAGTCAGGGCTGCCGATGACAGCCCCGACTTCCCTTCCCCTATAATAATTATCATTCTTATACATTGGGGATTTTATTGCTTGGAACTCCCTAAAGCCGTTACTCACTTACTGTTTCTGCAGGCGTGGTAGATTCTGGGATGGGATTCGTGGATGAACCAAAGGCAACCCGTAAAAAAGGTGGGGCCAGAAAGGTTGTCAAAATTACCATGATAATAATTGACACCTCCAGAGGCTTATCCAAAATGCCGCTAGCTGATCCGATGCCGGCAAACACTAGACCCACCTCACCGCGTGGAATCATCCCAATCCCGATTGCCACTCGATTGATGCCGGGTTGTCCAAACACTGCCCAACCTGTGATCAGCTTGCCGATAATCGCCACTGCAATCAAAAACGTTGCAATCAATAGTCCCGCCCGATTCTCTGGTAACGCCGGGTTTAAAACACCGAGGTCGGCACGCGCTCCCACTGTCACAAAAAAGACAGGTACCAGTAAATCGGCGATCGGTTTGATTAATTCATCTAACTCGTTCCTGGGATCGGTTTCATCGAGTACCAAACCCGCAGCAAAGGCACCCAAAATCGCTTCGAGGTGAATGGCGTTACCTAAAAATGCCATGAAGAAAGCGAAGATGAATGCTGGAATCACAATATTTCCACGGGTTTTGAGCTGCTCTACGATCGCCACAAAACTTTTGTTAAAGACACCCCCCAACAAAATTGATCCAATCAAGAATGCCGTAGCACTGACAATCAAATAAATGACATTGGCAACATCAATCTCACCGGTTTTGGCTAAACTGGCGACTACAGCCAAGACAATAATGCCGAGAACATCATCAATCACCGCCGCGCCAACAATGATTTGCCCTTCTTTGGATTTGAGTTGACCTAACTCTGACAACACTTTAGAAGTAATGCCAATACTCGTTGCCGTTAACGCAGCACCCGCAAAAATCGCTGGAATGGCTGCGACATGAAAGAGTATCATTAACCCTGCCGTACCTGCCGCAAAAGGTGCCGCGACTCCGACACAGGCGACAACCGTGGCTTGAATTCCCACTTCCTTCAGTTGCCGCAGATCGGATTCCAGTCCGATTTCAAACAGCAGAATAATCACGCCGATTTCAGCTAGAACTGAAATCACTTCACTTTGCGACTCAAAGATTCGGGTCAGCGCGTCCGGTGCCAATTGGTTCAATCCTTGCAGCGCCCTCATAATCACCGAGTCAGAGGCAGACAGCCCCCCTTCGGGAAAGATCACCAGGTGCAATGCCGAAACGCCAACAATTACACCAGCGACTAGTTCCCCCAGGACGGGAGGAAAATCCAAGCGTCTAGCGATCTCTGCACCGAACTTGCTGGCCAGATAAATCACCACCAGCGTCAGCAATACGCCAGACAAAATAATGGGTGAATCCTCAGCAACAACGGTCGCCAGGAATGGTATCGGAGTCATGAGAGCGGACATACCCCCAATGAAAGGAGGCAGAATGTTGGACAAAATCATGAGTTTAAAGCAATGAAGGTTAAGGGTTTGAGGAAGTTATAAAACTGCGGGGAGAATAAATTCTGCACCAGGATCAAGGTAGTGCGGACAGGAAACACGGTCACTCAAAAGCCGAGGTTATGACCTCGGCCTTTGGGGTCTGTGTCCTCTTGATGCAACAGTCGTCTGACCCACAGAAACTCGCAGCAATGACTTGCTTGTTCCTTTCGTGGCGCGTCATTTCGATTCAACAGCCGTCTGGCCCACAGAAAGTTCTCCCGTACAGTACCTCTGCTTCACAGATATAGATAATGCCCGCATAATCGGTGAAAAACTTGATTGCGACCTGATCTGCAATCTTCTCTGCCATCTCCCGATTTTCGGTGAGTACCTCGAACTTTACATTGGAATCGGTATCGGAAGTGTTGGGTTTACCCGTAGAGCGCACGTTGCGACTGCCTTTACCGCCAGTATCCACCACCGTATAACCGGTCGCCCCAGCTTCTTCAATGATCTTGGCGACCTTTTTCAGCAGAACCTTTTCTGTGACGATGACGAGCTTGTTGGCACGCTTGCTCATGTTATTTACCTCCTTAAATGATGTACATTGATCTACTTGGTCTGCCAGGTCAAGGAAGCGCCGACAGACCTCAATCCGCCTGGGATTAGCCGCCGATCGCCTGGGCAAGTCCGAGGAAGAACGGTATACACAAGCCGATCGCAACTGGCGTACCGACGGCTGTGGATGCGCCTATATAGGCGGATGGATTGGCTGACGGGATACCAGCTCGCAATGTGGGTGGTCCTGAGATGTCTGAACTAGAGGAGGCGATGACAGCTAGGATCACAACACCGCCCATGCTGAAGTTCATGGTGTAGTGGGCAATCATGCCGAGACCGAAGGCTATTAGCCCATGTACAAACGGTGCCACCACACTATATACAACGTACCACTGGGCTACCTTACGCAGTTCACCAATTCTTGACCAAGCTTCCATCCCCATGACCAGCATCAAAATCGAAAGCAAGCCGCGAAAGGCGGGATCGTAGAAGCTTTTATAGACACTTTCCGGCTGGGTGAATAGTCCCAGAGCCAGACCTAACAACATTGCCGATAAGGCAGGACCCCGGAGGCTTTCCTCGATGATCGGCCATATCTTGACGCGATTATCCTCATCTCCCTTCTGCTGGCTGAGATACTCCTGACGGCTGCTGGGATAATCTTTTTGATCGGGATAATCACCAGCCGCAACAGGCTGCTCAGTAGAGTAGACTGCTTCTTTACGCTTCTTCTTGTTGAGGTAAATGTTGGCGATAACAATTGCAGTTACCAGCGCTGGGATATCCATGAAGGGATAGAGTGCGCCAGCCCATGCCTCATATGCCATCTTTTGTTCTTCCAGTACCGTCAGACCGGCAGCCATTGTAGAACCACTCACGGCTCCAAACAATCCCCCAGTTGCGATCGCATCAACGACTTTCACCTTTGGCAGCTTGGCTAACGTATAGCGCGAGATGAATACAATCGTAATCCCTGTTATTACAGCAAAGATCATGGGTAACACCATCTCAGTCAGATTGGAATTACGGATCGCAATTCCACCTGTTAGACCGATTTTGGTGAGCAGCATGAAGACGATGATCGTACAAATCGACTCAGGAATAACCAATTCGCTACCGAGGGCAGCAATGATCATCCCACCAATCAAAAAGGCGAGTGTTGGGGACTGCAATTGGGCAATGAAGTCCTTCACGAACAGCGACACAAAATCCACGAATACCTCCTTGTGCTTCCTCTGATGAGGAGTATTGCAATAAATGAACTAAATGAACTTTCAAGAGTTACTCTGAGTAAGAGTGAGGAGCTTCACCTTTACAGCGCAGGTGCTGTATGGGAACCTGTAGACGGGGCTGATAGTCATTAACCCAGTCGGTTCAGAAATTAACGTTGGCTACCGCCAAACAAGTCGGCAAAAAAGCCAACACAAACTGCCCTATAGAGTTCACCGAGGGAACCCGCCCTAGAGGCAGATCAGAAGGCCAGGGGTAACGAGACAATGGCAGCAATGATACCGCCGAAGATATCGCCTCGGAGGTTATTAAACCGGATGAGATTGGTGATTGCCATACTTGTGGTCAATGAACGGTAGATCGAACTAATTGGAAGCGCCCCCTTTCATAGAAAAGATCGGCTACGAATAAAGATTCAGTTGGAGAATGAAGTCTGGCATCGGCAATCAGACACTCAAAAAAGTCTCAACAACACAATGTTGAGGATGATTGTCGAGCGATTTCAAGCTTTAAAAAACTAAATCGTAATATTTAAATTATTTGGATGTTTTTAACTTTACGCTACTATGGGTATTCGTGCTTAATGGATGATTAAGATAAAAATATTGTTTGCATAGAATTTTTCTATGGTTATTAGACCAATTTAAAAAAAGAATGCGACAAATACACAGCCCCAAACGCTTGTTCTGTCTTTTCGTACTCCTGCGGAGAACCCTTACCCCCACGGGGAAGCAAGCTACGCGGTAGCGTTGCAAAGGGTATTTTGTTGGCGTACCCTTTCGGAGTTTTAGTGGTAATAGGTAATTATGGGATTTTCAGTACTCATTACCTATTTTCGTTTTCTTGCCAGTTGGGGTTGATAAGACTAGTTAAGATATGGTCTTGCCATTTACCATTAATTAATAAATAGTCCCTGGCGTAACCTTCCACAACAAAACCTAGTCTTTTGAGTACGTTGCCACTACGCTGATTATGGGGCATATAATGAGCCATAACGCGGTGGAAATTCAATTCTTCAAACACATAATCGGTAGCTGCTTTTAAAGCTTCCGTCATATATCCTTTGCCTTGTTCAGTTTCTGCGAGGCTATATCCTACATAACAAAAATGGGCAGCGCCTTTAACAAAATTATTAAAATTTATAGTGCCTATAATTTCCGTCGGTCGCTTTTTGGGAAAGATAAATAGTTTTAAAGACTGGTCATGGATAAATTCTAAAAAATTATTTTCTAATTGATAGTGCCAATATTCTGCTGTAAAGAACTGGTCAACCCAAGTAGGATAGAATGGAGTGAGATAATCTTTATTCTCCAGAAAGTATTTGAGGATTTTGGGGATATCTTCTTGGATACCTATACGTAATATTAGGCGATCGCTAGCAATTATCGGTAGTTCTGACTTCATAACCTAGATGGGAAATTCTACACCTTCATCTATGTTAATAATTAGCGATCGCTTTCTGGTACATTGGCTGAAGTTCTCCAATTGACGAGATAGTTGAACTTCATCATTGAGAATTAAGCTAATAATCCTACTACCGTACCAACTTGACCACGATAAAGATTATATTTAGGCAGATTAACTATTAATGCTACTATACCCAACAACTTGACTGTATTTTTACTCATCTTCTATCGCTTCCGGATATTAAAGATCGGGTAATTGGAGTTGTTCGTATTGTGATATCACCTCTTCAATGACTTCGGCATCTACATCAGAGATATCGGATTTAGAGTAGATAGTTACCAGAATAATATTTTCAGGGGTTTTGAGGTAATAAATGACACGATAGCCACCCCTTTTACCTTTTTGAACATTGCTATTTTTGAGCCGGACTTTGAAAACTGTATAGTTTACACCAGCAATGCGATCGCCTGGAAGCTCACCTGCTTTGAGTTGTTCGATTAAGGGTTGGAGGTCAGATCGAATTTGACGATAGCGTTTGACAAGGTCACGGAGGTCACGTTTGAAGCGCGGGGTGAGTTCAATTTGGATGGATGATGGGTCAGTCAACATCAATACCTTCCCACATTTCGGAGAGGGGGATCGTTTTTCCGGTAAAAGCTTCGTGTAACCCTTGGCGAATACCTTCTATAACAACTTCAGTGGGAGTATCGTCAATATCTTCATCAGGTTCATCTTCGGAAATCAGTACAATCACTCGCACTCGACGAGTAGAAGGTATAGCAAGTGGCTGATCAAGAGAGAGTTGTCCTTGATCGTTGACGGTAGCAGTAGTTTCGATCGCTTTCATGGGTTTTCAGGGATTGGGGTTGAGTTAATTTGCCAGATTGTCATAGCGATACCATAACAATCTTAAATTTGGAGTTTCACCCCAAGGATGTACATCTTCTAATGAACAAAGACTGAAATCAAACAGCATAAATCAAAGTCAACTCAGGACTCACAAATGATATAAATCTTACTCGCCGCTATTGTCGCTTTCTCCCTAGCTGCTTCCACGTTCTCTGCTTTGGCTAAAGCTACACCCATGCGGCGGTAAGGATGTGCTGTGGGTTTACCAAACAGTCTAATATCTACATCTGGTTCGGCTAAGGCTTCAGCTATCCCTGTAAAGGCAACTGCATCTAATTTTTCTGATGCTAAAATTACGGCACTGGCGCAGAAACCTAACTGTTCTATTTTAGGAATTGGTAGGCCGAGAATTGCCCTAAGATGTAACTCAAATTCGTTCAAGTTTTGTGAAATTAATGTCACCATGCCTGTATCGTGGGGACGGGGTGATAGTTCGGAAAAGATTACTTCGTCTTTAGTTATAAAAAACTCTACCCCAAATATACCCGCTCCGCCTAAAGCATCGGTAACGGTTTTGGCTATGGCTTGCGCCTTTAATATCTTATCTTCACTTATGCCTGCTGGTTGCCAAGATTCTTGATAATCGCCTCGTTCTTGGCGGTGTCCGATGGGTGAACAGAAAATTGTGGGTGCATTCCACTGTTTAATGGTGAGGAGTGTGATTTCAATTTCAAAGTTGATAAATTCTTCGACTATGACTTTTTGACTATCACCACGAGAATTAGCGATCGCATAATTCCAAGCTTTTTCTACTTCCTCTTTTGTAGTAACTACCGATTGTCCTTTACCTGAGGACGACATCACAGGTTTGACTACATTGGGAAACCCTATCTTATCAGAAACAGCAATCAATTCTTTTAAGGTGAGCGCATAACCATATTTCGCTGTTCTAATACCTAATTCTTCATGGGCTAATTCCCGAATGCGATCGCGGTTCATTGTATAGTTTGTAGCTGCCGCAGTGGGGATGACAGTGATACCTCTGTCTTCAAATTCCTGTAGTTTCTCGGTTCTAATTGCTTCAATCTCTGGTATGATAAAATCAGGTTGATACTTAGTGACTACAGCTTCTAAATCATCAGCACTAAGCATTGATATTACTTCACAACAATCAGCAACCTGCATCGCGGGTGCGTTGGCGTAGCGGTCAACGGCTATCACATAATTACCAAGACGTTGAGCCGCAATGACAAATTCTTTGCCCAACTCACCTGACCCCAATAACATTAGTTTTTGGGGTAGCATAATTGCCTTACTCATGCACCTTTCCCAGATAAATAAAATCCAGCAGCCTAATAGTTAATACTGCATTTTAATTATCATCTGCCAAGTAGTTGAACTTAGCTCCACGCAGTTGTAAATCTTTACGTTGCTGCTTGGTTAAACCATTACCAATACCTAATTGACATTCATCTACAAGGGTATCTAACCAAACAGTTCCATTGAGAGTTGCACCTCTTAAATCAGCTTTTCTTAAGTCAGCTTTTGTGAAATTCACAAAAATTAGATCAGCATTTAATAGGCTACTTCCTTGTAAATTTGCCTCTGACAAATTACCTCGAATTAAACTTACTTCGTCTAAATTTAATTCAGATAAATCCGCACCAGAAAGATTGGGAAATTTCATCTGTCCGGGATTTTGAAAGAAGCGAATCACACAATCAACGTTGCTGTCATTCAAACGGATTTTAGATAAGAACTTGAAACGACCTAAGCCTAATTCTTGCAGAATTTGTAGGCGTTCTGATGGACTCTGTTCTAAAAAATGAATGGACTGAGAGCGGATGTCTTGAGTATGAGGATTGATCATGATCATTGTTTGGCACTATATCTAACTATTGGATGCACGGCTAAAGTTATCAATAGCCCGATGAAAAGCACTAACCTGAAAACCTAGTCAAACTTCCACTCAGACAAAGAGTAACATCTGATTGTCAATATTAAGGCGAACTTTTGGTAAACTCAGTGGCCGAGTTTTTAAAGAATTGATTTGTGTTGGCAATTCGGGCATCCTTTAATGCCAGGTTTGATGGTAGATTCTGCTTTCGAGCTATCATGTTGCGCTTACCCACTCTCGGAAGACTCTATCTCCGCTAATTCTAACCAGCGCTCAGTCGCTACATCAATTGCTTGCTTTAGCGCTTCTATTTGTTCGTAGAGTTTTTGTACTTGGGTATAATTGCCGGGAGGGACATGAGTTAGTGCTTGCTCGGCTTGGGTTTTTTCGTCCTCTAGTTGAGCAATTTTGCCTTCTAACTCGGTAAATTCCCGCTTTTCCCAATTGGATAGTCTACGCCGTTTTTTAGTTTCTACATCTTTAGTTTGCGATGTAACTTTTGTTTCTGGGGAATTTTTTGTCTTTTCTTTAGTGTTAAGTGTTGCTTGTTGTGCTTCCTCGGCTTTTTTGTAGTCTAGATAAACTGAATAATTACCTGGATATTGCCGCAAGTTTCCACCTTCTTCCAAGGCAAATATTGTATCAACAGTACGGTCTAAAAAGTAGCGATCGTGGGAAACTACAATCACGCTACCGCTAAAATCTTCCAAGTAGTCCTCTAAGACTGCTAGTGTTTGCACATCTAAATCGTTTGTCGGTTCATCTAAAATCAAGACATTGGGGGCGCTGATGAGGATACGCAGGAGAAACAATCGGCGTTTTTCACCACCGGATAGTTTATGAATTGGTGCATACTGTTGATTCCCTGGAAAGAGAAAGCGTTCTAACATTTGGGAAGCAGTAATTTTTGTCCCATCAGCTATCTGAACAAATTCCCCTTCCTCTTTAATGTAGTCAATCACGCGCTGATTTTCATCTACAGCTGTGAGTAATTCTTCAGAATGTTGGTCAAAATAACCAATGTGGATGGTAGAACCAATTTCTACTTTACCGGCATCGGGTTCTATACGCCCGGTAATGATATTCATTAAGGTAGATTTGCCAGCACCGTTACCGCCGATAATGCCGATGCGGTCTTCTGGGCTAAACTCGTAGGTAAAATCTTTGATTAAGATGCGGTCATTATAGGCTTTAGAAATGCTGTGTAAATCAATCACTTTTTTGCCAATGCGGCGGCTAACTGTGGAGATATCCACTTTACCTTGAGTTTGTTTAAACTCAGTTTCGCGCATAGCTTGGACGCGTTGAATGCGGGCTTTTTGTTTGGTACTTCTGGCTTTGGGGCCGCGCTTGAGCCATTCTAGTTCTCGCCGCAATACACCTTGATGTTTGCGTTGGGTACTAATGGCTGATTCTTCCGCTAGGGCTTTCTTTTCCAGGTAGTATGAGTAGTTACCTGCATAGCTGTAGACATCACCTCGGTCGATTTCGATGATGCGGTTGGTAACTTTATCTAAAAAGTAGCGATCGTGTGTAATCAGGAATAATGCCCCACGAAAGCGATTAAGATAGCTTTGTAACCATTCTACAGATAGAGCATCCAGATGGTTTGTTGGCTCATCCATCAGTAAAACATCTGGTTCTGCAAGTAAGGCTGTTGCTAAAGCTATGCGTTTACGATAGCCGCCAGACAAACTACCAATGGGCGCATCAAAATCAGTAATTCCTAGTTTGCTGAGGATAATTTTGGCATTGGTTTCTAACTCCCAGGCGTTAGTTGCGTCCATGCGCTGCATGACAACGGAAAGGCGAGACATGATTTGGCTATCTTCCGGGTAGTGAGCTAGTTTATCAGAAAGTTCTTCATACTCACGTACTAAGGTCATTTGTTCGCCACTGTCGGCAAAAATTTGTTCTAAAACAGTACGGTTTTCATCTAAGTCTGGCTGTTGGGGTAAGTAGATGATTTTAGAACCAGAAGTACAAAGAATTTGTCCACTATCAATAGATTCTATGCCGGCGATCATTTTTAATAAAGTGGATTTGCCGGAACCGTTTGTACCTATTAAGCCAACTTTATCGGTAGCATCTAAACTAAAGCTAGCATCTTTTAAAATTTCTTTGATTCCAAAGTCTTTTTTAACTGATTGTAATGTGATGACGCTCATAGCAATTTTAAAAGATACTGTTTAGCTCACGCCCAGGTGCAAAGGTCAGAAGATTTGAGGAGGAAGAGGTACGCTTATTGAGTGTAGCGTACCTCAGATTAAATCTAAACTTTTAAACAAATAGGTCGAGGGGTAGATGTCCATACATTTCGTTGATTCCTCCTTCATAGTAAGATTGGCATGATACTAGAACACCGCGATGATGCCCTGCGTAGGAGTCGAGATAACACAGACCATTTTTGCCATTTAATTTAATGTAGACTGGGCCTTCAACTACAGGTAGATCAATAGGAACTTCATAACCTAAAGCGTGAGAGTAGGTTTTCATAGCTAGTAGTCCTTCGTCGGCTGTATCGGCGCAAATTCCTAATATTTGATAGTCAGAAAGTTTGGTGATCAAAATCAATGCCCGACGAACTGATTCTTTTTCTGATGGCTTGAGAATCGGGGCGATATCTAAGCAGTTGAATTTATTGAGGATTTTTTTCGCGTCGGCGGTGGTAAGATTGGGATGATTGGGCATTGACATAAACTACTTTATTATGTTCCTAAGTTGTGTTTGTGTGTGAGTAGACAATTAGTTTAAATTTTGGGTGTTCCCTAAATTAAAGATAAAGGGTACACTGCCCTGTGATTCTCCACCCATGACTAGAACTTTGGGCATTTGCGCGCCACCAGTTTTCCAGGCTTCTATGGCTTCTTTTTGCAGTACTAATTGCCCACCTTGGGCTTTGAGAGTTTCTGCTAAAAGTCTTTGGGCTTCTGCCTTCCCTTTGGCTCGATTAATTTCTGCTTGCGCTTCTTGTTCGGCTTCTCGCGCTACGTAAACGGCTCTTTGGGCGCGTTGTTCAGCAATTTGTTTTTCTTCTACGGCTCTGGCAAATTCCGGCGAGAAGGTCAAGTCAACTACGCTAGTATCTAATACTATTATTCCATATTTATCTAGGCGATCGCCTAAAGCATTATCGAAGTCTTCTTTTAATTCACTCCGCTTGGTAATTGCTTCTTCCACGGTTCTTCTAGCCGCAGCGATTTTAAATGCTTCTTGTGTTTGGGGCGCGATAATTTTCGAGACGATATTTTCTAAAGTTCCTTGCTTTCTTCTCACATCTACCACCTGAATGGGATCTAAGCGAAAGTTAATAGCAAACCTAGCAGACAAATTTTGCAAGTCCTTGGTAGAACTTTCTGCTGGTACTTCAAATTTTTGGACGGTGAGATCATAAACATCTATGGCCGAAATCAAAGGCGGCTTCAAGTGAATTCCCTCTAGTAACGCCCCATCCCTAGCTTTCCCTAAGATACTCAACACTCCTGCCTGCCCTGGATTGATAATAATAAAGGAATTTAACCCAATAATCACAATTATTGCCACCAAAATTCCGAAAACAGTAGTTTGCCAATTTCCCAATTGCTGGTTTTTCAAGCTTGTTTCTCCGTAGTCATTAGTTGAAGGTTAAATGTTGACAGTCCATAGTTAATAGTTCTCTTCTCTTCCTACCCTTCGCGTAGCACCTCGTCGAGAAGACCGTGTTGTCTTACACCATGCCCCCTGTCTCCACTCTGTGGTAATATCAGTTGCACACAACTTGCAACGGCTGTGGCTATAGCATCTCCATCTCACCGGGTATTACAAAGGCGTAGACATTCTGCACATCCTTTACAGCGCCTGTTTGACTATGGATACCAGTATCGTCAACAAATGTTGTTGGCGGTTGGTTGTTCAATTCTAAATAAGCTTTTTGATTTAGCTCCACCAGCTTTAATTGGTATGGCGGTGGATGTGGTAGTTAAGCAGCAGGATTCTATCATTGCTCAGTTGGGAATAAAAGATATCTTTGGGCAATTTTTAATTGTGGCGCTGCTCACAGTCATCACTTGGATACTAGAGTCATTTTTTGAATATCGCTATCGCGTGTTATGGCGTAACCTAGCACAGAATATCCAGCATAACTTACGTTTGGACGCATATAGTCACCTACAAGAATTGGAATTGGCTTATTTTGAAGAACGTAGCACAGGTGGTTTAATGTCTATCCTCAGTGATGATGTTAACCAACTAGAACGTTTTTTGGACGTGGGCGCTAACGACATTATCCAGGTAGTCACGACTATTGTAGTCGTTGGCGGTGCCTTCTTTATTTTGGCTCCCAGCATAGCTTGGATGGCTATTTTACCAATGCCATTTATTCTGTGGGGTTCGGTGGCTTTCCAGAAATTGCTAGCACCACGTTACGCCGATGTAAGGGAAAAAGTAGGGTTACTCAATGGGCGTTTGTCCAATAACCTGAGTGGTATCACCACAATTAAAAGCTTTACGGCGGAAGAGTATGAAAAAGGGCGTTTAGAAATAGATAGTTCCGCTTATCGTCAAAGTAACACAAGAGCGATCGCCTTATCTGCCGCTTTTATTCCCCTAATTCGGATGCTAATTCTCGTAGGATTTACCTCATTGCTGCTATTTGGGGGTATGGCAACCGTTGCGGGGAGAATGTCCGTAGGCGCTTATAGTTCATTAGTATTTTTAGTCCAGCTACTACTTTGGCCTTTAACTAGATTGGGGGAAACTTTTGATCTTTATCAAAGGGCTATGGCTTCCACTAATAGAGTGATGGAGTTGTTAGATACTCCAATTACAGCGTATACAGGAAATATTGCTTTACCTGTAGAAGAAGTACGCGGTGCAGTGGAATTTAACAATGTTACTTTTGCCTATAAAGATAGATTACCTGTAGTTAAACATTTATCTTTGAAAATACCCGCAGGTAATACTATTGCTATTGTTGGTTCTACTGGTTCTGGTAAAAGTACTTTAGTGAAACTGCTGCTGCGCTTGTATGAAGTGCAAGCTGGGAAAATAACCTTAGATGGGATCAATATAGAAGATTTAAAGCTACGCGATGTACGCCGTAGTATGGGTTTAGTTAGTCAAGATGTATTCCTATTTCATGGCACGGTCGCTGAGAACATAGCATACGGTACTTTCGATGCGACAGAACAAGAAATCATCACTGCTGCCAAGATAGCAGAAGCGCACGAATTTATTAGCCATCTACCCCAAGGTTATGAAACAATTGTGGGAGAAAGGGGGCAAAAGTTATCTGGGGGACAAAGACAACGAATAGCCATTGCACGGGCGGTTTTGAAGAATCCACCGATTTTGATTTTAGATGAAGCTACCTCGGCAGTGGATAATGAAACAGAGGCAGCAATTCAGCGATCGCTCGAACGAATTACCATCAATAGAACTACAATTGCGATCGCTCACCGTCTTTCCACAATTCGCAATGCTGATTGTATATATGTCATGGAACATGGACAATTAGTGGAGTCAGGAACCCATCAAGAATTGTTAAACAAGGATGGAATATATGCTAGTCTCTGGCGTGTGCAGAGTGGTTTGAAATGAGTAATAACTGTTGACCAATGACTAATTATTTATGATGTTTGGTAGTACTAAGTCGGAATCAGGTGATAGTAAGTGGCGTGGCCAGTTAGATAGGTTTGTGAAAGAAAATCAGCAAGATTTGGCTGCACTTTTTTGGGGGTTATGGTTAGAAAATGGTGATAGCCAAGGTACTATCGGTATCGATTTACAGCCTACACCACATTTTGTTTACTGCCCGCAAGAGGCTGTAGAGAAATTAAATAATAATGTAGAAAATCGACTCCAAGAACTTTTGGGAATTATTGAACATAATCAACCAGAAATTGAAGTCTTGATGATTGGTATTGGTAGAGGTGAAATCAAGTTAATTCAGTTTGCACCAGAACCCCCGCCACCCCTCTGTTTTGAGCAAGTCGGGAAGGATGTAGATGGGTTGTTGGAATTATTAGAACAGCGTATGAGTGGTCAGATTGTGGTTTAACGTAGATAAATTTGCACCTTGGTAGAATAGCAAGACTACGATGACCTACCATCGCCTATTACTTGCTACGTCATGGTAGAATTTTCTCTGACAAAATTAATTCAGTAGAAGATTTATCAGATGTCGATACCGGAAATTACGCAAACTCTCTTACAGGCGAAGAAAGACCAAGGACTCAGCTTTGCTGACTTAGAAGCAATTTTGGGGCGGAATGAAGTATGGATTGCTGCCTTATTCTACCGCCAAGCAAGCGCATCAGAGGAAGAAGCTAAGTTACTGGTGGAAGCATTGGGATTAGACCCCAGCTATATTCAACATTTAACTGAATATCCAATCAAAGGCTTGGGGCCAGTTGTGCCTACAGACCCACTGATTTACCGCTTCTATGAGATTATGCAGGTGTATGGCTTTCCGATTAAGCAAGTCATTCAGGAAAAGTTTGGCGATGGAATTATGAGTGCAATTGACTTTACCTTGGATGTGGAAAAAGAAGCAGACCCAAAAGGCGATCGCGTTAAGATTACTATGTCTGGTAAATTCTTACCTTACAAAAAGTGGTAGTCTTTGACTCATCGCAATAGTTAAAATGTCGCTTGAACTCACAACAAACAACAACCATAGAATTAACTAATTTTATACCTTCCTATACTCAGCAACACGGAGCAGTATATTTAGGCGACTGTTTAGAAATTATCAAGTCTATCCCCGACAACAGTGTTAACTTAATCCTCACTTCACCACCATTCGCTTTAACGCGTAAAAAAGAATACGGTAACGAAAGCGCAGAAAAATATATTGAATGGTTTTTACCTTTTGCTGACGAATTTAAGAGAGTCTTAGCAGAAAATGGTTCATTTATTTTAGATTTAGGTGGCGCATATCTTCCAGGGAATCCTGTGCGGAGTATTTATCAATACGAACTGCTAGTGAGATTATGTAAGGAAGTTGGATTTTTTCTGGCTCAGGAATTCTATCACTACAATCCTGCACGATTACCTACCCCGGCTGAATGGGTAACTATTAGAAGAGTCCGTGTCAAAGATGCAGTAAATATTGTTTGGTGGCTATCAAAAACTCCCAATCCCAAAGCAGATAACAAAAAAATTTTAAAGCCCTATAGCCAGAGTATGAAGCGATTACTCAAAAAAGGTTATAAAGCGCAAGTTCGTCCTAGTGGACATGATATTTCTGATAAGTTTCAAAAAGATAATCAGGGTGCAATTCCCCCAAATTTGCTAGAAATTGCTAATACTGAATCCAACAGTACTTATTTACGACGTTGTAAAGCAGCAGGGGTTAAACCACATCCAGCTAGATTTCCTCAGGGGTTTGCTGAGTTCTTCATCAAATTCTTGACTGATGAAGGGGATTTAGTATTAGACCCATTTGCAGGTTCTAATACTACTGGGTTTGTTGCTGAAACTTTCCAACGTCGTTGGATTGCTGTGGAAATTAATCAGGATTATGTTCTGGGAAGTCGCTATAGATTTAGTGAATAGTCAGCCACTACAAAAAATTCCAAAATTGGAGTCCAGAAGCACAATTCCCATAAACAATTTAGGGGTTTGTATCCTTACTCTTGTTCGCTTAATAGCCAATCAATTGTGTATGAACTTGTGACTATTAACATAGAGCAAACAAATTTATATTTCACCATTAACTTGCATTTGATGAACCTTGTCTGCTAACTCTTGACGACCTTGATCGTCAAGTTTATCTATTGCTAACATTCCCATGAGAATTACCTCTTTTAGGGTTAAACGGGTAGAATGTGCCTGTTTCTGCACAATCTCTTTAATAATTGGACTAACACCAATTGCTGTACTAGCTCTAGCCACAAAATTATGGGGAATCATCAATCACTGCGACTAAATCTTAGCACTTTATCCTGGTTTCTTCTATACCAATAGAAATTTATTTAAATGGATGAAGATGAATATTTACAAGTTTTGATACGGAAGATATGCTGGAATTAAGTAGTAATTATTACATATATCATAAGGCTAGTAATAATACTTAGTTAATGACCTATTAATACAGTCTGTTAACATCAGTACAATCATTTTTACTAATTCAACCGCAAGACGTGCTTTAAAGAATTGGTGAATTGTTAAATATGATCTCGTTAACCTAGTTTACAGAACTATACGGTTTCAATAAAAATAATATTTTAACAACAGTAAAATTCCTGAATGTAGGAAATCAAAACTGTCATAGAACAAAAAAGTACACAGAGGAGACATAAAGTGATGAGGGATTCTTATCTGTTGGCAGTAGGCTTGTTAACAGGATTGACACTACCAGCATCAGCTCTACCACAGATATCGAATATCCTGCCAGATAATTCTAGTTTCGCATCGGATATAAAACAAAGTTCACCGGAGGTGATTACCGAGGATATATCTTTATCCCCATTCAGTAACCAACTATCACAGGCGTTTGAGAGCTTACCACAGGATGCAGATGAAAAAAGCTTGCCTACGCTTTTTAACGTATCCTTCCCCGAATTTAGCAGTCAACCTTTGTCACCATCTAAAGCCTCTCAATCAACGAATGGCGAGAAAAATATTCCCGGTGCTGATATACCTTTACTGCAATTTACCAATCAAGAATCATCAACACCCATAAACTCATTCTTTAACCTCAATCCCCAGCCGACTAACCAACTATTAACTTCTGGTAATCAACTTTACTATTACCGATTAGCTGCACTGAAAACAGGTCAGATTTACACACGCCAGGATGGTGATAGTGACCAATCATTACGAGATGCGACTCAAAAGCAGCAACTAACTTATGACGATTGGAAAAGTCTATTGGCTCTAGAGGCTAAAGCGATCGCTCAAGGTCAAGGTAAAAACCGTCTTAGTATCCTTGTCGGGGATTCCTTGAGTATGTGGTTTCCTAGAGAAAAGCTACCATCTGGTAAGTTGTGGCTAAATCAAGGTATATCCGGAGACACTTCCACTGGTATCGCCAATAGATTGACAGCGTTTTCATATACGCGTCCTGATGCTATCTACATCATGGCTGGGATTAATGACCTACGAAAAGGAACCAGCGATGAAGTCATTTTGCGTAATCATCGGCAGATGGTTCGGAGATTACGGCAGTCTCACCCCAGAACTCAGATTTTTATACAATCTATATTACCTACTAACCTACCAACAATTTCTAATAGTCGGATTCGGGAAATTAATACAAAACTGGCTCAAATTGCTAAGAAAGAAAAAGTAAATTATTTAGATATTCATAGTTGGTTTGCAGACGGTGATGGCAATTTACGTTCTGATTTAACCACAGATGGCTTGCATTTGTCGGCTGATGGTTATGATGTGTGGCGATTTGCTATCCAACAGGTAGAATTCAAACTCTCTCAAAACAAAAATGTTGACCGTTAATACTAATTATCTATGAAGTTGCACCAAATAAATGATGTAGAGACTTTGCACGCACCGTCTCTACAGTCCAGAACAAAGCACATCTTCATTAAGAGACGGTATAACAGTCAATATTTAACAGTGAAGCGTCAACAAAAACTACCGTAATTGATACATTTATGGAAGTTACTGATCAAGATTTTCTTACCATCCGATCTGTGATTGAAAGCCAATTAGCAGCTTTTCAACAAGATGATGCACCAAGTGCTTTTGCTTGTGCTACCCCAGCAATTCAAGAGCAGTTTCAAAACGCCGAGAATTTCCTGCGGATGGTGAGTATGAGTTATCCGGCGGTGTATCGTCCACGCTCAGTTTTCTTTGAAAACGTTACCACAATTCAGGACAATATCACTCAACCAGTATTGCTTTTAGCACCCGATGGTGTTCCTCTCAGGGCTTTGTATTTTATGGAGAAACAACCAGATGATAGTTGGAGGATTAATGGTTGTATTCTCGTTTCTGTGGAAGCAGAGACTTTTTGATAATTGGTGACTAGACCTTTATTGGGGTATTCGCCTGATTGATGACTTGGTTTAATTTACCACTGCGATAACCTTCTAAATCTAAGGTGACGTAGATAAATCCCAACTCTTGGAATGCGTTGACTACAGAGGGTAAATCTGTTGTTAAGACAAAATCTTGGATTTTTTCTGGTGGTAATTCAATCCGGGCTGTATCTTCTTCAGAACGGACACGCAAATTTTGCCAACCTAACTTCCTAAGATAAATTTCGGCTCTACCTACCCGTTGCAATTTGGCTATGGTAATTTCCTCACCGTAGGGAAAGCGGGAACTCAGACAAGGCTGGGCTGGTTTTTCCCACCAAGGTAAGCCTAATTGCTGAGAAAGCTGTCTGACTTCTAATTTAGTCACACCAAATTCTGCTAAGGGCGATCGCGCACCTCTTTCCTTCGCGGCTTGAATCCCTGGACGATAATCATGCAAATCATCAGCATTAACCCCATCGACTACGTAGGGATAGCCCATCTCTAAAGCCAAAGGTTTGAGGGTATCGTGTAATTCGCTTTTACAAAAATAACAACGATTGACGGGATTCGATGTGTAATTGGGGTTGTCCATTTCGTGTGTTTGGACAACTTTATGAGGAATACCAATCGTTGCGGCTTGAATTTTCGCGTCTTCTAGTTCCTCTGGTAACAACGAAGGTGAAACCGCAGTCATAGCCAAAGCGCGATCGCCCAACACATCATAGGCTATCTTCGCTACCAAAGTACTATCAACACCCCCGGAATAGGCAATTAAAGCCCGTCCCATTTCTGTAAATAAGGCTTTTAATTGCTCAAGTTTTTCAGTTAACATCATTCCCAAATCCTGCCAAAACCCTATAGCAATATTTTAGTCATTGGTCAGTTGTTAGTTGTTAGTTGTCGGTTGTCAGTTGTCAGTTGTCGGTTGTCAGTTGTCATTGGTAATTAGTTCTTCCTCCCAATCCCCAATCCCCAGTCCCCAATCCTCAGTCCCCAATCCCCAATCCCCAATCCCTAAAGCTGACTATACTTAGCCACCAGACTGGCCAAAAGATTTAAATCTATGGGTTTAGAAATATAGTCGTTGACTCCAGCAGATAGACAGATAGAGCGATCGCCTTTCATCGCCATCGCCGTTTGGGCAATAATAGGAATCTGTTGATATTGAGATTTTTCTCGCAACTGCTTGACTAAATCTAAACCATCACCATCTGGTAACCGAATATCCATTAAGATAACTGCTGCTTGTTGTTGGTCAAGAATGCCCACATTTCATGGGCATTCTTGACCCAAGTAACGTTATATCCCAACTTAGACAAGTGAGTTTGCATCAATTCACCATTGGGTAAATCATCCTCAACTAACAAAATTTCTTTTGAACTTTTAGGTGTCAAAGATGCAGGAGATGTCGTTTCCTCATCCTCCATATCTTCTCCTACTAATACTTGTCCATTCTGTTGTAGAGGCAAGATAATAGTGAAGCGGGAACCGTGATCAACTTGGGATTCTACTTCTACAAAACCATTGTGAATTTCTGCCAGTTTACGAGTCACCACTAAACCTAAACCAGTACCTTCATGTTGGGCAACTGAAGAATTAGGAATTTGGAAATATGGTTGAAACAGTAGCGCCAGATTTTCTGGAGAAATACCGCTACCAGTGTCCCAGACTGTAAAGTGGATCAATGACTCTCGCTGTGTCACCTTTAAGCCAACAGTGCCTTGATTAGTAAATTTGAGAGCATTAAATAACAAATTCAAAAGCATCTGTTTGAGCCGCAAAGGGTCAGCAACAAAAGTCTTGATATGGGGATCTAATTCCAAAGACAATTTCACCCCTTTATTTGCAGCCTTCTCCTTGATCAGCGTTAATACATTTTGACAAAGTTCAGGTACATTCACCTTTTCCCACTGTACTTCTAACTGATTCGCTTCAATCTTCGAGAGATCCAAAATATCGTTAATCAGAGCCAATAGATGTTTACCACTAGATTGAATAATATTTAAATATTCATGATGGCGCTCTCTCGTTGGATCGTAACCTTGCGCTAGAAGCAGGTGAGTAAAACCAATAATCGAACTTAGGGGTGTGCGAATTTCATGACTTGTATTGGCTAAAAACTGATTTTTCAGTTGATTAGTCCGCTCCAATTCCTGATTAGAAATACCTAAACTTTGAGATTTCTGCTGCAAAGATTGGATTTTTTTGAGATGTGCTAAGGCTTTCACACATTGTTCGGCCGATCGCTCCATGAGTTGCGTATTCAGTTGAGGATGTGGTGCTGTGAATGCGTTTTCATGAGGCTTTGAGTTATCTGTCGCCAGAAGTAACCACCCGATCACACCATCAGCATCATCCCTTAATTGCCAAGCTTGTGGAGGTTGTTGCTTTTCTAGTTTTTGTAAATCTGTAATTTTGATCGCTTCTTGCAATTGCAACCGCAGTTTTTTCCCGTCTTTGGATATTTCTTCTAAGAGTGGAGGTTGACAGCCTAGAGATAGAGGGCGAGAAATATAGTAAACTTTACCAACTGCTGCTTGCGGTTGCAACAGAGCAATACCCACAGCACACAAAGGAAAACCCACATTGCTATTGTTTAAAGCAATGTCTAGTTCATTAACCACTGTTTGGAAAATATCCGCTTCTGTGGTTCTTGTGGGAACACTGTTGAAAGCAGACTCTAAGCAATTAAGCAGGCGTGTCTGTAGCTGGTTCAAGCTGCGTTCCAGCCATAACTCAGCGCAAAGCTGCTGACTTTTTGCCAACAGAGTCGGCGTTGTGTCTATCGATGAGTTGTGTTCTGGTAAGCTTGAATACTGCTGCATGGTCAACTAGACCGTTTAACAACTTGAGTTTTGCAAAAAATGCAAACACGATTCTATGTATATTAGCTCACAATTCTTTTTTGTCGATAAATCATAACTTATAGTACTGATTTTCGGTAATAAACTGGGAATTTTTGTTGTCAATCACCACTTTCTAAATAACTATAGATTAGCTTATTTAATTAGCAATATGGACATACAAACGATTCAACTGATTGTCAATGGTATTGCGGTAGGTAGCATTATCGCTCTTGCGGCTGTGGGACTGACTTTAACTTATGGAATTTTACGGTTGTCTAATTTTGCCCACGGTGATTTCTTAACTTTAGGGGCTTATTTGACTTTGTTGGTCAACACTTTTGGGATAAATATTTGGTTATCGATGATAGTGGCAGTAGTGGGAACGGTGGGAGCAATGTTACTGTCAGAAAAATTGCTATGGTCTAGGATGCGCTCGATTCGAGCTAATTCCACTACTCTTATTATTATCTCAATTGGGCTGGCATTATTCCTGCGTAACGGGATTATTTTAATTTGGGGCGGCAGAAACCAAAATTATAATTTACCCATCACCCCCGCCTTAGATATTTTTGGTGTGAAAGTACCACAAAATCAATTGCTTGTGTTGGCATTAGCAGTATTATCCATCGGCGTACTGCACTACCTCTTACAAAACACAAAAATTGGTAAGGCGATGCGTGCTGTTGCTGACGATTTGGATTTAGCCAAGGTTTCTGGGATTGATGTAGAGCAAGTAATCTTTTGGACTTGGCTAATTGCCGGCACAGTTACCTCTTTAGGTGGCAGTATGTATGGCTTAATTACGGCAGTACGTCCTAATATGGGTTGGTTTTTAATTCTGCCACTATTCGCTTCCGTCATCTTGGGCGGTATTGGCAACCCTTACGGTGCGATCGCTGCGGCTTTTATCATTGGCATTGTTCAAGAGGTGAGTACGCCTTTGTTAGGTTCCCAATACAAACAAGGTGTAGCCCTATTAATCATGATTTTGGTGTTGCTCATTCGTCCTAAAGGTTTATTTAAAGGCACGATGTGAGCAACACCATTCCACTTAGTTTGGGGACTGGGGATTAGGGTCTGGTGAGACAGCGCTGCGGGAGGTTTTCCCGAACCAGGCGACTGCAAACACGAAGGGGGATTGGGTAAAACTTTTCCCCCTTCCTAGTCCCTATTCCCTACTTCCCCAATTGAACTATTGAATAATGTGGAAATAATAAGCTGCTACCAGAAAGTTAACACCTAGTAGCAACAGCGCCCAAGCTGTACGAAAAGTATAGGGGGGTTTAGCGCCTGTATTGGCAACTGCGGGAGTTTTGGCTTTAGCCATAAATCGGTTCTCCTTATGTCATGACTTTTTCAGAAATACCAAACAGAGGACACAATTGCCCACATTCTTTAAAAATATTTGTGTGAATCGCAAATTAGGGGGTGTTGAGTAGAGAATCTGGAATTATTCCTGTTCCTCCCCCAATACGTTTCGGTTAAGGGATTTATTGGTTAAGGCAGGCAGGGGAAGTAAGGGGAAAACAGAAGTAGGGGAAGAGAAAAATTATGAAAATAAACTTCTTTCCTCCCCTGCCTCCTCTGCTTCCTCTGCCTCCCCTGCTTATCCGAACGGTATTGGTTCCTCCCCAGCATGATAGGAACTGCGAACTAGTGGACCCGAACGGACGTGGCTAAAGCCCATTTCTCTGGCTAGTTTGCCCAGATGTTCAAATTCTTCTGGTGTCCAATATTTTTGGACTGGTAGATGTTCTAGGGATGGGCGCATATACTGACCTATAGTTAGGCGATCGCATCCTATAGCCCTCAAGTCTGTCATTGCTTCGACTAGTTCAGCAACTGTCTCGCCATGTCCCACCATTAAGCCTGATTTGGTGGGAATATGGGGGTTGAGTTCTTTGACAAGAGAAAGAACCCGCAAAGAGCGATCGTATTTAGCACCCCGGCGGACTGGCCCAGTTAAGCGACGCACTGTCTCAATGTTATGGTTAAAACAAGCTGGTTGCGCCTCTACAATCATTTTTAGGCGCTGGCGTTGTCCGGCTTCCCCTGCACCTGCACCACCCCAAAAATCCGGTGTCAACACTTCAATTTGAGTACCCGGATTTAGTTGACGAATTGCCTGCATAGTTTTGACAAAGTGGCTTGCTCCCTGATCTGGTAAATCATCACGAGCGACAGAAGTAAGTACTACATAACGCAGTCCCAAAAGTTGTACCGCTTCTGCCACCTTTGCTGCTTCCTCTGGGTCAATTGGCATTGGTGCATGACCCTTATCGACTTGACAAAAAGCACAAGCACGGGTGCAGGTAGGCCCCATAAGTAAGAATGTAGCCGTTTTTTGGGCATAGCACTCACCCCGATTCGGGCAGCGACCTTCTTCACAAATTGTATGAATTTGACGCTGCTTAATAATGCGCTGTACTGTTGACAGTTCACTAGCTTTGCCAATGGGACGGCGCAACCAACTGGGCATTGCCGTGATTTCCGACTTAAACTGAGCAGGTTGTGAGGCAGTCATAGGCTGGTAAATAAAAATAAATCTCTATTGGACTTACGCACTAAAATTGTCGGTTGAGACTGGGTGTGGGGGTGTAGAGGTTTAGGGGTGTAGGGAGATATAACTTCAAATCAATAAACTCTCTCCTATTTTCTCCTATTACTCCATCTCCTCAAAGTTTTGTTAAACACTGCCGATGACGACATTTATACCGAAATATACTATCCCCCAATTAATAACAATGTTGGATATAGTGGGGAGATTCTCACGGTCATTCGGAATTCACACAGCATCCCTCAGGGAAGCCGCTATTTAAACTTCAATATTCTTTTAGAGTAATCAGTCGTGGCAAGTAACAAAATTTTAGTTATCGATGACACTACCGTTGTCAGGGTAAAAGTACGTGAAATGTTGCCCCCCGGCAATTTTGAGGTGTTAGAAGCCAAGGACGGCTTGGAAGGGATAAATCTCATCCGACAAGAAAAACTCAGCTTGATCATGTTGGATTTCCTGCTGCCTAAATTAAGTGGTTGGGAAGTATTCCAGCAAGTTCAAGCGCATCCTGAACTGAGAAAAATTCCCTTGGTAATTATGTCTGGTAGGAAGGAAGAGGTGACGGAAAAAATCACTGAACCTTTCGAGTATTTTGAATTTTTGGGTAAACCTTTTGATCAGAAACAGCTAATTAATGCGATTAAGTCAGCAATGACTAAGGCTAAACTACCGCGCCAAGAACCAGTAGGAGCAGTTGCAGCTAAAAATGGCAATACAGCCACTGCTACTATGACACATGGCGCTGTAGCAACAGTAGCTGCACCTACAGTTGCTACAACTACTACAGTAGCAACGGCTGGAATAGATGCAGATGCGGCTGCTGAAATTCAAGCACTTAATGACAAAGTTGCGAAGATGCAGGCAGAAATTGAAGGTTTGAAGAAACAGCTCGCCCAAGTAGTCACTTTTATTAAACAAAAAATTAAGTAGCGATGACCTGCGGTCGGTTGCAGAGTATCTTTATGTTCTCTTTGGCACCCTGAGGTTTTTGTAGGGAGTCTTGTAGGCAAAGGTTATACTATTATTGCCGACTGCGTACAGTAACGCTAAGCAGCATTTAAAATACTTTAGGGTAAACGCCGCAGAATTTTACCTGCTTGTCAGCCCCATAGAGAATTTGATCAAAGCGATCGCTATCGATTGTAAATTGAGAGTCATAGTTATTTCCTATCTAGCCTACGCTTTGCCGTAGGCTACTGTTTTTTAAGTATCACTATGAACTACGTACATAAAGACGAATGAAACAGCTATGAGGAACGATTTTCTTATCTAAGAGACGCTTGGTGAAATGGCGCTGAAACTGGGGAGTGGGAACTTAACACCGTCAGCTTTCTCAACTAGGTAAGCACTTTTGGCAACTTTACTCATAGGTTGTTGGCAATATATGCTGACCTAGCTAGATTAAAATTAATGAATATTCAGCTAGTAAGCGTCTAAATTGCATAACTACTAATAAGGGCTGTTAACTGTTAACTGTCAACAATCAACAGCACTGACGATGGATTGTGCAACTTAAAGGCAGAATAGCTTAGCTAGACTTTACAGATGAGTTTAAAACTGCGATTTCTACTGGAAAATGCAGCTTATCATCAATTCTTCATCAAATAAAGCAATAATGTTGTTTACCGACAGTGAAAACCTACGCTTAGAAGCGCTCTATCAATATTGCATTTTAGATACACCACCAGAAGAAGTATTTGACGATCTGGTAAATATTGCTGCCGATAGCTGTAATACACCAATTGCTCTGATCAGTATTTTAGATTCTCAAAGAGAATGGTTTAAGTCAAAAGTAGGAATTACTGAATTAGAAATACCACGTAATATATGTCTTGGTATTCATACAATTGGGCAAAATGACATATTGATTATTCCTGACACCTGGCAAGATGAACGATTTGTAGAAAATCCCCTAGTAAGGCAAAAGCCAACTGCTTTCCGTTTCTATGCAGGAGTTCCCTTAATTAACTCTGAGGGTTTTGCCTTGGGTTGTCTGGCCGTGATAGATTTTACCCCCCGTAACTTAAGTTTAAAAGAACAGCAAATACTCCAACGTTTAGCGCGTCAAATCATCAGACAATTAGAGTTACACAAAAAGCAAATTAATCATGAAAGCAGCTTCAATGCTCATCTTTTGTTCACCAATAATCCTCGTCCTATGTGGATATATGAGCCGCAAAGTCTACAAATTTTAGATGTTAATCAAGCTGCTATTACACAATATGGTTACTCAAAAACAGAGTTTTTACAAATGCAGTTTGCCCAAGTTTTTGTACCTGAGTTTATATCGGACTTAATCAGGGATATAGAACAGAAATATTTTCAACTTCCCTTCCTAATGGAATGTCAACATCGTCTAAGTGGTGGACAAGTTATTGATGTTGAATTGGCTATTAATTATATAGAATATTCAGGTTATCAAGCTTGTTTAGTTGATGCCATAAATATTACTGAACATATTCAAATAGAACGGAATCTACAAAAAAGTGAAGCCAGAGTTAGAACTATTCTGGAAGCAATTCCCGTACCTTTGGTGATTTCCCGCGTTGATGATGGCTTAATTTTATATACTAATTCAGAGTTTCTGCAAACATTCCAACTATCTGGAAATGATTTAATTAATCGCTATGCCGCAGATTTATATGAAAACTCCGAAGACCGACAGCAGATATTAGAAGCTCTTAGTCAACATGGGTCACTTCAGAATTATGATATTCAACTCAAGAAAAGTGACGGAACTTCATTTTGGGCGATCGCCTCAATTCAGTACTTAAATTTCAACAACGAGTATGCAATTTTAACCGTCCTCTACGATATTACAGAGCGCAAAAATATTGAAGCCAAGTTACAAGAGCAAAATGCACTTTTACAAAGTATTTTTGCTGGTATCCCGTTGATGATTGCACTGATTAGTCCTGAAGGTCAGGTTCAATGGATAAATCAAGAATTAGAGCGTCTTTTAGGTTGGAGTTTGAGAGATTATCAAACCCTTGATATTTTTGCAGAGTTATATCCTCAGCCTGAATATCGTCAATCGGTCATCAAGTTTATGCAATCAGGAGAATGTATTTGGGGTGATTTTAGAACTCAGACACGATACGGGCAAGTATTAGATACTTCTTGGATAAATATCAAACTTGCCGACGGTCGAATAATTGGTATTGGTCAAGAAATTACCGAGCGTAAACAAACCGAACGGGCTTTGAAAGGACAGATTGAGCGAGAACAGTTAATGCGTGCTGTTGCTCAACGAATTCGCCAATCGCTGAATCTACAAAATATTCTGAATGCCACAGTTAAAGAAATTAAAGACTTGCTTGGGGTTGATCGGGTCGTGGTTTATCAGTTTGCCCCAGATATGAGTGGTAAAATCGTAGCAGAATCGGTGAAGCCTGGATGGAAAATTGCTCTAGGTGCAGATATTCAAGATAATTGTTTCCAGTCAGGCGCAGGAGCAGATTATTGTCAAGGACATAAAAGAGCGATCGCCAACATCTACACAGCCGGATTAACTGATTGTCATCTGCATTTATTAGAACAATTTCAAGTTAAAGCTAACTTAGTTGTACCTATTCTGTTAGAAGTGAGTGAAGGCAACACTGTGCCGCAGCTTTGGGGTTTATTAATAGCTCATCAATGTTCTACCCCACGGGACTGGGAAGCGCACGAACTAGATTTGCTCGACCAACTTTCCGTCCCAATTGCGATCGCCATCCAGCAATCAAGTATACTTCAGCAAGCCCAAAATGAATTGGCTGAACGCCAAAAAGTAGAAGTTCGCTTGAGAAGTGCCTTAGCGGAAAAAGAAGTTTTACTCAAAGAAGTTCATCATCGGGTTAAAAATAATTTACAGATAGTTTCTGGATTATTACTACTTCATTCTCAAACACTCAAAGACCCAGAATTAATCAGAACTCTGCAAGAAAGTCAAAACCGTATTGAGTCCATCTCGATGATTCATAAGAATCTATATACTTCACCCAATATTGGACAACTTGATGTTGTTGATTATATTAATAATTTAGCTACGAGTATTTTAATATCCTATCAATTAGAGCCAGGGAGAATCAGTTTAGAAACTCATATTTACCCTGTTGATTTAAATCTTGATCAAGCCATTGCCTGTGGTTTAATTATCAATGAACTAATTTCCAATTCACTGAAACACGCTTTTCCTCAAAATACAACAGGCGCAATAAAAATTGATTTACGAAAAGTGGATGACAAAATTGAGATGACTATTCAAGATAATGGTATCGGTTTACCAGATAATTTAGATTGGCGGTACACAGATTCTTTAGGCCTTTCGCTAGTTCATGACTTAGTAACAGAACAACTAGAAGGCACTGTTAGTATCGAAAGTCAACCAGGAACTACATTTAAAATCCAATTTTCGCATTAACTGAACAACTGTAAATTGACAATGGAGCCAGTCAAAATTTTAGTCGTTGAAGATGAAGTGATCGTAGCTAGAACCATTGCTAGTCAACTGAATCAACTAGGTTATATTGTTATCGGTACAGCCTCTTCTGGAAAAGCGGCGATCGCTAAAGCAATAGAGACTAGCCCAGAACTAGTTTTCATGGATATTATCCTCAAAGGTGAAATCGATGGTATCACCACTGCCAGTTACATTCGGGAACACTTAGATATTCCAGTTATATTTTTAACTGCTTATGGTGACGATAATACTATAGAGCGGGCAAAGATCACTCAACCATTCGGGTATATTGTAAAACCATTTACCTCTAAGGATTTGCGTATTTCTATTGAAATGGGTTTGCTGAAACATCGCTTAGAAAGGGACATAAGAGAAAATCGTGACCGGTTAGCAACCCTTTTAAACTCAATTAGTGATGCTGTTATCGCCACTGATGAATTGGGAAACGTCACATTTATGAACCCAGCAGCCGAGGAAATTACTGGTTGGCATCAAGCAGATGCTATTGGACATGAAGTATCCCAGATTTTTAATATCATTGACGAAGTTACAGAAAATGTTTTAGAAAACCCAGTTACAAAAGTTCTCAGAGAACAAAAGGTCGTCTATTTAGATGAATATACATCTTTAATTACCAAAGATGGCAGAAGGGTGCCTATCGGTGATAGTGCTTCGCCCATCATGGGACTACCAAACAAAATCAACGGTGTGGTAATTGTTTTTTGGGATCTCAGTGAACGGAGACAAACAGAATTACTAGAGCAAGCGCTGCAAAAAGAACGAGAACTGAATAATCTTAAATCCTTATTTATCTCTACTGTCTCTCACGAATTTCGCAATCCTTTGAGTGTAATTCAAACAGCAATAGAACTGATAGAATTACACGGGCAAAATTTAACCGAAACCAAAAAAAATACATATATAAAGAGAATTAAAGGCGCTGTGCAATCCATGAAGTTACTCATGGAAGATGTCCTGTTTATGGGTAAATCCGAAGCGGCAAAGCTTGATTGTAAACCTGTACTCTTAAATTTAAAGGGATTTTGTCAAGAGTTAATAGAAGAATTCACAACTGTAGAAATTAGTGGACATGAAATTATTTTTACTTGTAGTGATGAAACTACAAGTGCGTTCATGGATGAACGACTATTACATTACATATTTGTGAACTTACTTTCTAATGCTGTCAAGTATTCTCCCCAGAATGAAACTATCAGGTTTGACTTAACTTTTGATCAAAGTAAAGGCGTGGCAATTTTTCGGATTCAAGACGAAGGTATTGGTATTCCTATTGCAGATCAAACCCATCTATTTGAATCATTTTATCGAGCTTCTAATTCTCAATCAATTCAAGGGACTGGGCTAGGTTTAGTGATAGTTAAAAGATGCGTTGAAGCTCACAAAGGAGAAATTGCTTTTAGCTCCCAAGAAGGTGTTGGGACTACGTTTACAATTACTTTACCTTTAAATTGTCAATAGCCAGTTGTCAGTTGTCAGTTGTCAGTTGTTTATTGACTCACACCACCGACAACTGGTCTAACCTCCGAAAATGGATCTGCACCGCCAGTCCAGTTAAAGTCACTAATGCGGATGCTAAAAGCGCCTAATTCCAGTACCGGATTGTAGCGCAAGGTGATTCCGTAAGTGCGTCGGCTATATTCAACAGTGTAGTCTGTGCTACTTTCTTTACCAGTATCTAAGTTAATTGATGTTTGAAAACCTAAACGCCAAGGGCCGTAAATTTGTTGGGAAATGCCGGCACTGAGTACTCTTTCATCAACGTAGCGGTCAAACAAAAAGGGTGATAGTCCACTGGTTAAACCTTGGGAATAACGGACGTTAAAAGCTGTGTAGTCAAGGAAGGGGCGAGAAAAATGACCAAGCTGCCCTACTAAGCCAACTGTGCCAGTCAGGCTGCTTTGGTTGTCGCCATTGGTGTAGTAGCTAGAAGTACCAGTAATACCGGCGATCGCCTGTAAGTAAGGAACTACAGGAGTAGCTGTATATCTTAAACCTTCCGTGGCTGTGGGTGGTAGTGGTTTTCCTTGCCATAGTAAAAACCCTTTACTCAAGGCGGCGCTACCTTGTAGGCGACCAAGAGAGACTCGATCATTGGTTCTGATGGGATCTAGCAAGTCTTGGCGGTCAGTGTTGGCGTTGATATACTGCGCGCCGGCTTGATAGCTGAGGTTGATCCCAGAGTTCCCCAGAGGAATAACTGGAGAAGTAATGACACCACCCAAACTGCTTTGGACGGTTTGAAAGCCAAGTGTACCGTTATAGAGGCGATCGCGGTAACTGTATTCCCAATTCACCACATGAGGATTGCGATCGCCTAAGGCTTGGCGTAAACGTAAACTCGCCTTTAAATTCTCGTCTATGTCGTCAAAATTAAAACTGGTTAGTTCTCCGATACCTTCAAGTACAGAGCGGGTGCCTAAAACAGAATTTAATCTGGCTTTGACACCAAATAACCCCGTCACATCATCACTGCCTTGTATGGCTTTCTGGATGAAAAACTGGGGAGTGATCTGCAAATTAGTACTATCCGTACTAATAGGTGTAAAACCGCGCTCAATAAAAACACCACCCCGCTTATCGCCATCATAGCCAGGAGAGACGATAAAGGGTGTGCTATCCCGTTCTCGACGGTCGATTTTCTGTTGATTTATGGGGATTGGTAAGGTCAAGCCTTGGTCAAAGACTAAACGCTGTCGCTGTGTGGTGATCCGATCAATTAAAGGAGCTTCCCGCGTGACAGTGACTGTATCTGCCCGTAACTCCAATTCTGGTGGTGAAAATGGGTCATTTGTCAGGCGCACATTTCGCGCTTGCCAACCACGGGGATAAAACTCAATTTGCTCGGCTTCAAACCTAATACGCTTCACCTCACCCCCACTTTTAGGAGGAGGCAGATTACTAGCTTGGCTCCCTCCCCCGACTGTAAATTCAATGCCACCGGGACTGCTGACATTAGAAAGAGGTTGATTGGTGCGGATAGAGTTGCTTGGTGGTTGTTGTGGTACGCCACCAGCTGTCACATCAGTGGGTAAGAAGGCAAAATCTCTTGATGCTGAGGGTACGTTAATTTCACCGCTTCCGTTTTCTAATTCCCCACTGTCTTGGACAAAATTATAAGTAAAGCGTTGTCCTCGTAATAACTGATCTCCTCTAGTTAAAACTACATCTCCCTCTCCCGCCGCAATCAAGTTATCTAAATTTACCTGCACGCGATCGGCATCTAGTAGCGCCCCATCAAACCGTACTAATACATTACCTTCGGCAGTAATAATGCGTCTTTGCTCATCATACTCCTGCCGATCTGAAGTCACTTCTACAATTCTTTGTCGGGCTGGTAGTGTATTGTTGGGTGTAGCAGGTGTTTGAGTTGGTATTGGTGACTGTGCTTGTGAACTAAGAGCTGGCGTGACAGTTTGTATTGATAGTTTATTTAATGAGTTACGCGACTTAAACTCAATAACATTTTGAATTGGTTGATTATTAACTACTCGGTCACTATCAGATACAGAGATATTAATTTTGTCCCCAGTCTGTTGTACAGTAACCTCGTCTTTCTGTTCTTGCTTAGTCAATGCCGAGGCGACTAGTTTTGTTTGAGGTGATACATCTGGAGCAATTGTCGCTGTAGGGAAGACTGGGGAATTAGTGCTTGTACTGTTTTGGACAGACTGAGGAATTGTCGCTGTGGGGAAGATTGGGGAATTAGTGCTTGTATTGCTTTGGACAGACTGAGGAATTGTCGCTGTAGGGAAGACTGGGAAATTAGTGCTTGTATTGTTTTGGACAGAATAACCAATTGCCAAGGTTTGTCCTAAATTAACAGCGCTGCTAGAAGGGGTAAGGGGAGAAAATTCTGAAGTAAAGGTTTCTGGTGTACTGGGTTTTGCCAGAACAGGAGTTGCGCTTAAATGCTCTGTTTTATTGCTGGTGGGTTTTGGTAACTGCAAAGAATCTTCTGTTTTCTCTACAGTTGAACTTTGAAACTGTTTCTCTAGGGGTTTGGCGGTCTCTAGTTTGTTTTGCTTAGTGGTATCAATCTCACTCACTAAATGAAATCGACTATCACTAGCAGATGGGGTGGAATTTGCAGGTTGTATAGGTTCAACGAGGGGAGGCGGTGGAGGCGGCAGAACTGGATGAAGCATATTGGGACACAATCAACCTAACAAATAGCCAATTAATAGCCGGAATGAATTCACCTGTGCTTGAGTAAACTCCCTGAGGGGAGACACTACACTGCGAAGGAAAAATCTTTGGCAGGTAGTGTTTTTCAATCTGGTGTTTTCTAACTTCCGGCGCTCACGGATCAATTGTCTCGCTTTTACTCTAAATCCCGACGACCGGGGTTACGAGCTGGGTCATTAGACAAAAATCCGAAGACAAAGATAGCCACAAAGAAAGCAACAACAATATAAACAGCGATTTTTAAAGTGAGCATCTGCGATATCTCCAAAAGGTAGAGCTTTGTCCTCAGTATCTGCCATGCAGAAAAGGTAGTTTCTTTATATTACCCGCATCTCGTTACTTTTTGAGAGTGCCGCAGTGGTCGTTAAGACCATGTTCAGTTTCCTTCGCTAATGCTCAGTTTTTTCTGGCCGAGTGGATGACCCTGAATAGGATTTAGTTGTTAACTAGTTCATCTTGTGACGTTTTCTTCAGCCGGAGGTTTCCTATTTTGAAGATAAATTGGTAATTGCTTCTTCCCTTGATCCCCATCCCTAATCTCCAGATGTAACTAAATCCTGGGCAACACGGCTTTTAATTACTCGTGCAGGTACGCCTACAGCTACAGAGAATGGGGGAATATCATTGGTGACGACTGCCCCTGCACCAATGACACTTCCTTTACCAATGGTCACACCATCCAATACCGTTACTCCATGTCCTAGCCAACAATCATCCTCAATCACGATCCCCTTACAAGTAACACCTTGGTATTTAATCGGCAATATCGGATCTGTAAAGTTGTGATTGTTAGCATATATACCTGAATGAGCAGCAATCATGCAACGCTTACCAATTGTGATGTCTCCTGGCCCAGAAATACAAACATCAGAAGCAATAAAAGTTTCCACGTCAATGTGAATACACGTATTTTCCAGACACCCTATATCAACGTTGCGCTCAATTGCCACTCCATCTGCCAAATAAATTCTATTGTTTGGATGCCCTTTAGCATCAAGACGTACACCTTTAAATAGATGTACACTATTGCCAATTTCAATATTAGAAGCGTTAGTAAATTCTACTCCATGTTGAATATATACAGGACTGCCTATGTGAGCAAAAATCATTCGATATACGAGATTCCTTAATTTCGGGCCTAGCAGTAGTGTGGGGATATTCCCGAAAACAGTGATTGCCAGAAGTTCTTGAAATCGCTGTGATTTGGCAGAATATCTCTGATGATTCATGATTAAGTTATCCGATAAATATTGTGAACGATGTGGCTAGTGTCTTGGATATGTATCTTTATTTCTGTAGTGCCAATTATCCTGATATTTATCCAGTATTAATTTTAGTGAGTATTGATACACAAATGCCCACTGTGCTGGATATAACTCAAAGTATTTTTGAATAAGAATCCAGGTTTATAACGTTTGTAATTTTTCCAAGAGATAACAGAATTAGTGTGCTGTTTTTCTGCACCCCAATTTGATTAGCTGCGTTGCCAGCAACAACATATCTTGGTAGTATTTATCCATTCCTGATTTCAAGATTGTTGCTATTTTTATCTCCGGCAATACAAAAGCTAATGCTCAGGTAATTACAGTGTCAAAACTCAGAGTATTAAATTGTGAGTTGATCTAGCTTGAGACAGACTAATTTCACTACTGTTTAGACAATAGCAACGGATAGATATAGTTATTTTTCGTCTGACATCCGCTCTATATGCAGCGAAGTATTTTTCACAACTCAATTGAACAAGCTTTCGTCAACTCAACTACATTTTGTCCAGACTAAATGAAATTTTTGAGGAAATTTGTCTATATATCAAAATGTAATTTGTGTTGAATAATACTTGGTATTTTACTGAAATATAACCAAGTTATGGTGGAGTATCTCCAACTTCAGCCATCACATTAAAATTCACCATCGGTGCAAACAAGTAAGCGCTTCCCCGATTGCTATGGCGACTCTCCGGCAAAGAATTTTTAGAGTATGCTGCTCTCATCATGTTGCACACTGATGATTTACGAACTAACCTAATCACGTTTATAATCACATGAATGGTTTTTAACAATAATTGCTCACCAGCATAACACATTTTATAGTTTGTGGATCAACCGCAGGAAATAGTTTCTTTAATATTGTTGATATGTAATAAATTTGATGTGTTGTTAATAACAAAAATGGGTTTTATGTAAGTAAAGCCACATATTTATGAAATAAAATTTTATCTATGATTGAGTCTCGAATACCATTTGTTAGTATATTAGGCAGAAAATACTATGAAACATATCCGGAAAAAATTAAATTCAGATTTAAGGTTCAAGCAAATATTAAATCAATATAAATTTAGACATAAAAATCAATATTTGAAATTGTGGTAGCGAATTTTACTAATTAGTGTTGAATGTTCTCGTTGCGGGAATATTTTCGGTTTTCAGTATGATGTATATTGGATTTCACTGTATTCTCATCAAACTACTAAGAAAAGCGATCGCTAGATATACAGGTCAATAGACATACGTACTTATGTAGATAGGACTTAGTGAATAAGCCTTATGGGTTTATACTTAATATTTCTGTCAAAAATGAAATTAAATATAAGTTATAGATATCGAACTTATATTCAGTCAGCTTGAGAGACAATTTTGGATAAATCATTGGCGAATGCAACATACAATACTTTTTTAATTGTCAATACTAAAAATAGCCAAAAATGTGCAAATCCCCCAATCAGGTGAGCCAATTGGGGGATGTGTTTTGGGTGTCAGTTGTTGTAGATTTTGGAAACAATCCTGATATACTTCCTATCGTTCAAGGTTTTACGATCGCCCAAAAATTCGCAGTATCAGGTATTACTATAAACTTATACAGTTGGCACGGATTATGGTTTTAATTCAGGACATCGCCCAAAAAGCTTTAAATACTGGTTGTTTGAGTATTGCTGACCAAAACCAAATTCAAGTGCTGCTGAAAACAAACTTTGATTCAGAAGATGTAGATGCGTTGATTATCTTACAACGGGCGATCGCCTCTGGTAGGGTTAAGCAGGAATTACCCCGCCATAAATCCTACACACCTAACAACAGCAGAGACAGGAAGTCTAATATTAAACTTGCTTATCAAATAGCCGCAGAGATGACATTTGCCGCCGCAGTCGCGCTGACGATGCCCAAAAATTCACCAGACCAGCCTTCCCTTGGTACTAATTAGATCCCCAACTTCTTCAAAGAAGTCGGGGATCGAAGATAATCTTTAAGAGAATCTTGAGATTTTCACACCTAAGATACAAGTTTTTCTAACCAGCAACCTAATAAAAGGACTGATGGCACGAAGTTTAGCAGGTATGGGCGCAAAGATTTCCATTCCTTAACAAAGTCATGGCAATTTTACAAACATAGTATAAAGAATTGGCAACATTGGGGAAAGACAGTGAACAATATCCATAGCTAAACTGGGAGCTTTGCTAACCTATGCAGCCGATTCGCACATTCAATGTTTCTCCTTCCTTGCCGCCGCGACTTGAGCCGTTGCGGCGACTGGCGTATAATTTACACTGGGATTGGAACGTTGAGACTAAAGATTTATTTCGTCGTTTAGACCCAGATTTGTGGGAATCTAGCCACCACAATCCCGTACTAATGCTGGGTACAATCAGTCAAGGACGGCTTTGGGAAGTCGTGGAAGATGAAGGCTTCCTGGCACAGTTGGATCGTGCTAACCGTCAATTAGATGATTATTTACAAGAGCGCAGTTGGTATCACAAACAACGCGGTCAACAGCCAAAGGAATGTTACGCCTATTTTTCGGCTGAATTTGGGCTGGTTGATTGTCTACCCGTTTATTCTGGTGGTTTGGGTGTTCTGGCAGGGGATCACCTGAAATCAGCCAGTGATTTAGGTCTACCCTTAGTTGGTGTGGGTTTACTCTACCAGCAAGGTTACTTTGCTCAGTATCTCAATGCCGACGGTTGGCAGCAAGAACGTTACCCGATTAACGATTTCTACAACATGACCTTGCACCTAGAACGCAATCCTGATGGTTCAGAATTGCAGATTGCGGTGGATTACCCCGGACGCAAGGTATATGCCAGAGTTTGGCGGGTACAGGTGGGAACAGTACCCCTGTATATGCTAGACACGAATATTGAGCCGAATAACCCCTACGACCACGACATCACAGACCAACTCTACGGTGGTGATATCGATATGCGTATCCACCAAGAAATTATGTTGGGTATTGGTGGTGTGCAGATGTTGAAGGCTTTGGGTTATGAAGTCACGGCTTACCACATGAATGAAGGTCACGCCGCCTTCTCAGCCCTAGAACGTATCCGCTTGTTAATTCAAGAAGAGGGTTTGAGTTATGCGGAAGCTAAACAGGTGGTGAGTTCGAGTAACATCTTTACCACGCATACACCAGTACCGGCAGGAATCGACTTATTCCCTCCTGACAAGATTCTGTATTACCTTGGTTATTATGCAGACATCTTTGGCTTACCCAAAGAGCAATTTTTAGGGTTGGGGCGAGAAAATACAGGTGATTTATCTGGGCCGTTCAGTATGGCGGTGCTGGCGTTGAAAATGGCAACATTTTCTAACGGTGTAGCCCAGTTACACGGTGTGGTTTCCCGACAAATGTTCCAAGGTTTGTGGAAAAAGGTTCCTGTTGAGGAAGTACCCATTACAGCGATTACTAACGGTGTTCACGCCCGTAGTTGCGTTGCTAAATCAACTCAGGAATTATACGATCGCTACTTGGGGCCAAATTGGTCATCAGCACCACCAGACAACCAATTGTGGGAACGGATGGATGCAATTCCTGATGAGGAGTTGTGGCGGAATCACGAACGATGTCGCTTGGACATGATACTGTATGTGCGCGACCATTTGGTTAAACACCTGCGCGATCGCGGTGCTTCTGCTTCCGAAATTTTCCAAGCCCAGGAAGTTCTAGACCCCAACGTATTAACTATTGGCTTTGCCCGTCGTTTTGCCACCTATAAACGCGCTACCCTGTGGATGCGCGATGTGGAACGAATTAAACGCATCTTATTAGGTAACAAAGACCGCAAGGTACAATTTGTCATCGCTGGTAAAGCCCACCCTAAAGACATTCCTGGAAAAGAACTCATCCGCGAAATTAATCACTTTATCCGCGAACAACACTTAGAAAAACAAATAGTGTTTGTTCCCAACTACGACATTCATATTTCCCGGTTGATGGTTGCGGGTTGCGATATTTGGTTAAACACACCCCGCCGTCCCAGAGAAGCATCTGGTACTAGTGGGATGAAAGCCGCCATGAATGGCTTACCTAACCTGAGTGTGTTGGATGGTTGGTGGGATGAAGCCGATTACGTCCGCACAGGCTGGGCGATTGGACATGGGGAAAATTACGAAGACCCCAACTACCAGGATGAAGTAGAAGCCAATGCTCTCTATGATTTACTGGAAAAAGAAGTCGTACCCTTATTTTACGACCACCGCGATATTGATGGTTTACCCAGACCTTGGGTTGCCAAAATGAAAGACGCTATCCGGTTAAACTGTCCCTTCTTTAATACAGCGCGGATGGTTAGGGAATATGCACAACGGGCTTATTTCCCAGCTAGCGATCGCTATCACACTTTAACATCTGATAATTATGCCCCAGCTAAGGAATTAGCAGATTGGAAAGCCAAACTTAGTGACCATTGGTTTAATATCAAAATCAAAGATGTCGATGTATCCGCAGGCGCAGATATTGAAGTTAATCAAACCGTTGCTGTCAAAGCCAATGTAGACTTAACCACTCTCACTAATGATGATGTGCAAGTTGAGTTATATCAAGGTTCCATTGATGCTAATGGCGATATCGTCAACGCTGTGCCTGTAGTCATGGATTACCAAGGACAAGATCCTAATGGATTAAGTGTTTATACGGCTAATATCCTTTACACCACCTCTGGTTTACAAGGCTTATCCTTGCGCGTATTGCCAAAACACCCACATTTATCTACTCCTTATGAACCCAGGTTAATTGCTTGGGCCGAGTAAAACAAAACAGTGCTGGGAATTACAACTCATGACTCAGCACTGACTTAGGGATGACAATGTAACCAGTGGTGCGATCGCCTAATACTAGGTTACGTTGTTCTCCCCAATACCACCAGTGAGCAGCTACGTAAGCACAAATTAAGCTATCTAGTTTGTCTTCGGCGGCTTTCAATTCTGCACCTGTGTGGGGAATTTCATCAACAGTCAGATTTTTTACACACAAAGCAGGCTCAAAGGTGGGTAGCACATCCACAATATATTGATAGAGTTTGATTAATTCTAAGCGGCGCTCATTGATGCGCCCTTTTTTATATTTAAGTATGCGTTCTAAGTTAAATAGGTGGACTATTGCCGGATGGGGAAAAACTTCTATTTGATATCTGCCTAATTTTTGTGCTTCTATTGTGGGTGCATGGGCAAAACCGCGAGATTCTAATTCTAAACCAAAACTTATAGTCCGTTCTGCAAAAGCTAGACCTTGGTTGGCAGGGTAACAACCAGCGTGATATTTACCGAAATACTTATGGGTGAGTTTGTCAGGGAGACGACTTCCCGTCGAGTTAGGTATCAGGGTGGGTGCATCTACGCCAATGATGGCTGGTTCGTCTGGTTGCACCCAGGTATCAATCCAGGCGAAAATATGAGCGATCGCATCTTGACGATCTAAATCAACTATCTCTAATTTGCCCTCAATTAATTGTAAGCAACATAAACCACTCGGTTGAGACTTCCAACCTAAATCGATCCCAATAAATTTCATTTGTGTCAGTTTAATACCTCAGAATATACAAGAAAAACCCTCAGCGTACCTCTGCGCTAACCTTAGCGTCACTCCGCGTTAAAAACGATAATCATATCTAGCCTGCATCAGCAAACCTATCCGTCGCTTCAATCAAAGCACTACGAATCCCCACTTCACTCATCGAATGACCAGCATCAGGAACTACAATAAATTCAGCTTCCGGCCAAGCACGATGTAATTCCCACGCTGATGTCATTGGGCAAACTACATCATAACGCCCCTGGACAATTACACTAGGGATATGGCGAATGCAGTCAACATTTAATAATAGTTGATGGTCAGAATTTAAAAAGCCTTTATTTATAAAATAATGGCATTCAATCCGGGCAAAAGCTTCTGCAAATTTATCCTCAGCAAAAGCTTGCTTTAATTGGGTATCAGGAAATAATCTACTAGTGCTAGCTTCCCAAATTGACCAAGCACGAGCCGCTTCTTGTCTAACTTGTGAATCTGGACTGGTTAAACGTTGGTAATAAGCCGTGAGTAAATCATCCCGTTCATCAACAGGAATTGGTTGCAGATATTCCTCCCAAGCATCAGGAAAAATATAGCTAGCACCTTCTTGATAAAACCAGCGTAACTCTTTTTGTCTGAGCAAAAATATACCGCGTAAAATCAAGCCTAAACAACGCTCAGGGTGAGTTTGACTGTAAGCTAAAGATAAAGTGCTACCCCAACTCCCACCAAAAACCACCCACTTTTCTATTCCTAAATGTTCTCGTAGTTTTTCAATATCACTGACTAAATCCCAAGTGGTATTTTCCCTTAATTCGGCATGGGGTTGACTTTTACCACAGCCACGTTGATCAAACATTACCAACCGCCATTTTTCATGGTGAAAATATTGCCGATAAACTGGAGGACAGCCCCCACCAGGGCCACCATGTAATAACACTATGGGTTTACCTTGGGGGTTTCCTGATTCTTCAAAATGAATGGTGTGTAATTGGGAAACTTGTAATTTACCTTCTTTATAAGGTTCGATGAGTGGGTAAAGTTCGCGCATTTTGATACTAGAGGAGTAGTTAAGTAATCATATAATAGACAGCGCTGATACCGTTTTTTAATTGAAGATGTGCTTTATTCTGGACTGTAGAGACGTTGCATGCAACGTCTCTACATTATCGATTTGGTGCAACTTCATAGAGAATTGGTATGAGTATAGGCGATCGCACAACTGGTTAGATTATCATCTCCCCACACCAGACGAGAAAATGTCAAAATGATATGTGTTTTGCCATCGCCACTATACACGGTGGGAATTTGAGATAACTAAACTAGGATTTATGGGTAAGCAGCGCGTTCTGTCGGGAGTTCAACCAACTGGTAATCTACATTTGGGTAACTATTTAGGGGCAATTCGCAACTGGGTAGAAATTCAAGACCAGTACGATAATTTCTTTTGTGTAGTGGATTTACACGCAATTACTGTACCGCATAATCCAGCTACATTGGCGGCAGACACCTATGCGATCGCTGCACTTTATTTAGCCTGTGGTATTGATTTACAATACTCGAATGTCTTTGTCCAATCCCACGTCTCAGCCCACACTGAACTTGCTTGGTTTCTCAACTGCATCACCCCCCTAAATTGGCTACAAGACATGATTCAGTTTAAGGAGAAAGCAGTCAAGCAAGGGGAAAACGTCGGTGCAGGCTTGTTAATCTATCCAGTGCTGATGGCTGCTGATATTTTGCTTTACCAAGCCGATAAAGTGCCGGTAGGTGAAGACCAAAAGCAACACTTGGAACTAACACGGGATATTGTCAACAGATTTAATCACCAATTTGCCAAAGATAAACCTGTACTGAAATTACCAGAACCTTTAATCCGCAAGGAAGGGGCAAGGGTGATGAGTCTCACCGACGGGACACGCAAAATGTCTAAATCTGACCCCTCAGAGTTAAGCCGCATTAACGTTTTAGACCCACCAGACCAGATTGCTAATAAGATTAAACGTTGTAAAACTGACCCAGTCAAAGGTTTAACATTCGACGACCCAGAACGCCCAGAGTGCAACAACTTGCTGACTTTATATATGCTACTGTCTGGTAAAAAGAAAGAAGAAGTAGCCGCAGAATGTCAAGACATGGGCTGGGGACAATTCAAGCCACTATTAACCGAAACAGCAATCAACGCCCTCAAACCCATCCAAGAAAAATATCAAGAAATCACCGCCGACAAAGGCTATCTAGAATCAGTCTTACGTGACGGACGAGAAAAAGCCGAAGCCGTCGCCAACCAAACTCTAGCAGATGTGAAAGCAGCTTTAGGGTATTCTGTACCTGTTTAATTCGTAATTAGGGACTGCTGGGCGAAGAATTATATTTCATCCTTCCCCAGTCCCCAATCCCACTCCTTGTTCTTTCAGGTGTAATTCGTTATACCCTTAAAAAGAACAGACATCATCACGTTATGGACGATAACCATAGCCATACTGCTTTGAATTATTTCAGTAAAGCCGCGCAAGCGGGGGAATTTTTAGTTACCGCCGAGGTAGCACCACCAAAAGGGGGAAATCCCACACACATGATGGAAATGGCGGCGACTCTTAAGGGGAGAGTTCATGCTGTCAATATTACCGATGGTAGCCGTGCTGTGTTGCGGATGTCTTCATTGGTAGCATCAGCAATTTTGTTGCAACAGGGTATTGAACCAGTTTGTCAGATGGCTTGCCGCGATCGCAACCGTATTGCCTTACAAGCCGACCTCATGGGCGCTCATGCCTTGGGTATTTGTAACATTTTAGCTTTAACTGGCGACCCAGTAAAAGCAGGCGACCATCCCGAAGCCAAAGCCGTCTTTGATTTGGAAGCCGTGCGACTGTTGCAACTAATACGGAAAATGAATCAAGGTGTTGATTGCAACGATAAACCCTTGAGTGATGGCGCAACTGATTTATTTGTCGGTGCAGCAGTAGACCCCCAATGTGCCAGTTGGTCTGGTTTGCAAAGTCGCTTTGAACGCAAAATTGAAGCAGGGGCGCAGTTTTTTCAAAGTCAATTAATCACTGATTTTGAAAGGCTAGAAAAGTTCATGGATAAGATAGCTTCTGTTCATAAAAAGCCAGTTTTGGCAGGAATATTTCTATTGAAATCCGCAAAAAATGCCCAATTTATTAATAGGTGCGTTCCCGGTGTGAATATACCCGAACACATTATTGATAGATTAGCCAAAGCCAAAGACCCATTAGAAGAAGGTGTCAAAATTGCTGCCGAACAAGTACAGATAGCAAGGCAATTGTGTCATGGTGTCCACATGATGGCCGTCAAGCGGGAAGATTTGATTCCGCAAATTTTAGATTTGGCTGGCGTTGCGCCTGTTAATCAGGTGTTGGTGAAGTAGGTTAAAACAGGCGATCGCATTTCTTTTACCAATCACAAAATAATTCCTGTAGAGACGTTGCATGCAACGTCTCTACAAGTTTATGGGAGATGGCGATCGCCTTTCGTTTAAACAAGCTCTTGTTCAATTTCGGCTTCGTTAAGTAATTTTATTCCAGAAGCGATCGCTCGTTGACGAATTTCCCACAGTTTCTTTCCTAACGGCGTTTGTGGAATATATTCTTTATTGGTTTCTTTTGTTTCTGATTGGGATTTTAGGGCTTCAACAAACTCCAAAACCTTTTGCTGATTTTTGGGTGTGAGTTCTCGCCAGCCTTCAAGTAATTGTTCTTCTTTTCCCATAATCCACTTCACTATAGAGTGATGTTTTTATTTTTACTGATTTTTCAGGTCAATTACAAGGATGACTGAATACCTTCAAAAGCACGGATTTGATTACTCGGCATTGAACCAGAAGCTTAGGGTTTTTTGGGACAAAAGTGTGATCTCCTCCTTGTTTTTCCACCCAGTGCAAATGCTAAAAATCTTTTACTAATTAGATTTGAGAGTCTTGGAAATCTATGATACATTAAATGCCCGATGTACTAGCAGCCCCAAGCCCAAGCCAAGGAAGGAAGTAGTAACCAAAATCAAAAAAGTATGAAACTGACTGAAGTAGTTTTGTAATTTTTCTCCAGCCCAAACAACAGCCACAGCCCAAACAACAGCTACAGCCCAAGCAACAGCCACAGCCCAAGCAACAGCCACAGCCCCAACCCCAGCTACAGCTAAAGCTACAGCTATAAGCACAGCTATAAGCACAGCTACAAGAATCAAAACCCCAGCTAAAGACCCAACCCCAGCCAAAGCCCCAGCCAAAGCCAAAGCTCCAGCCAAAGCCCAAACCCAGAAAGGAGCGTTCAAAACAGCAGATAAGTAGCCTATGGATAGGTAACTGAATAATATGCCAATCAACCAGATCCAGGGAATAATTCTAGATGGCTTAGTAATTAGTTTACCTGAAGGAGATTTTAACTTTATCTTGGGTTTAGGACTAACGGATTCTTTTTTATGAACTGGATCAACAGGAGGTGGAGGAGTTGCTTTTGGTGCTTCTAAGATTGCTAACCATGCTTGCATTGACTGGGGACGGTCTTTTGCCTCCAGTGCCATACCCTTGAGTATTGCTTGATTTAATTGGTTGCTAATACTGGGAATAATTTCTTTAGGTGGCTTGAGAGGAATATTTTCTAGCTTACGAGCCAGAGAATTTGTCGGAGCTTGACCTGTCACTGCATAATAAAGTGTGGCGGTTAGAGCGTAAACATCAACTGTTGGGTGTCGGCTACCATTATAAATTTGCTCATAGGGTGCAAAGTTTTCGTGACCATGTTTATTCACAGAACTCTGAGTTAAGGGAACTACTTTTTTGGCAATACCAAAATCAATTAAAACAGCTTGATCATAATTGCCTTTATCATCGCTCAGGAGCATAATGTTTCCAGGGTGAGCATCTCGATGTATTACCCCTGCTTTATGCACCACTATCAAAGCTTCCCCAATCTGACGGATTAATGGCACAATTTCTATTTCCGGTAATGCTCCTCTGCGTTCTAGTACCTTAAATATATTTTCTCCAGACACAAATTCCATTACCAGACAGTAGATGTCACCTTCCTGAAACCATGTAAATACCGTTACGATATGACGATGAAGTTTTTGAGATAAACCTGCTAGGGTTTTTGCCTCTTCCTTAAATCGCTTTATCTCTACGTCGTCACTACGATCTTCACGGAGTGTCTTGATGACAACTGTTCGTTCTAAGTCAACCTCCAATGCTTTATAAGTAATCCCAAATCCCCCTCGCCCCAGGACTTCCTCAATTACATATTTACCACCTTGTAATTTTTGTCCTGCTATCCAGGGCATGAATACCTCTGAGTAAAAATAATTAGTTTAAAGCCAGCATGATGATATGAGTTTAGCTAATTCTACGGAGTTTGACTAGGCGATTGACTAGGAGACACTAATGATGGGCTGGGTGGTGAAGAGGGTTTGAAAATAGGTATCCAGCCAACTATACCTGAGAGTAAAGTTCCAATAGCTGCGATCGCTGCTACAATAATTCCCCACATCTGAATGTTGCGTTCCCAATTTAAGTTGGTGTTAGATGTAACAGTCGTCTCAGGCTGAGTCAACCCTAATAAATCTAGCCATTCTCCCATTGATTGCGATCGCTGTTTGGGATCTAGCTGCATCCCAGTTAAAATTGCCCTGTTGGTGCGATCGCTAATCTGAGGATTGTATTCTTTTGGGGAAACCAAATGCTCACCGTCTAATTTACGCTTGACTGCATCCACAGGTGTTATTCCTGTCAACAGTTTATAGAGAGTAGCCGCTAGTGAATAAACATCGCTACAAGCCTTAGCTATAGTACCTTGAGTAGAAAGCTCAGATGGTGTAAATCCGGCTGACGTTTCTTGAGTCCGGCTTGTAGTTAAAATGTAATCAAAATCAAGAGCTAAACCAAAATCAATTAACACCGCTTCTAAATTTCCGTCTCGCTTCCGCAATAAAATATTCTCTGGACGTACATCCCGATGAATGAGTCCATTTTTATGTACAACTATCAGTGCTTCCCCAATTTGTTGAATATAACGGAGTGCGTCTTGTTCCGAAAGTATGGCTGGACGAAGATTAGCTAAACTATCTTCACCGAGATATTCCATGACTAAACACGGATACTCTCCTTCTCTAAAGAGTTCTATAATCTGCACAATATGCCGATGATGACATTTTTGAAGTTTTAGGGCTTCACTGTAAAACATATTTTCCAGCCGTGCGCGTTCCGGCTGACTGAGAGATTGCAGCAAATCATCATTTAAGGTTTTAATAACTAAGCGATCGCTATTCTTGTTTTTTACCAAATATGTAATACCAAACCGTCCCCTTCCCAACTCCCTTTCAATTGTGTATTTGCCACCTTGCAACTGACCACCTGCTGCTACCCAAGCCATCTTTGCAACTCCCCAAATATTTGTACTTATTTTTACATAATAGATAGTTGGTACTTGCATTAGTAGAGTAGGGTACGTCAGTGCGAGAAAATCTCTCTACACCTAGAAATTATTCATACTGACGCACCCTACTAATTACTAACTTAGCTTGATGTCCTAATCTATCTGGCTGCGACTATAATTGCAAAATCTATTAAACTGACTACGCAATATACTGAAATTAGTCAAAAAACTGCGGTTTTTTTACATAATCTTTGAAAATGAATACGCGATCTACTGAAATGAGAAAGCAAAAAGGCATTTTACTTTCTCATTTTGCCTGATTGCTTTCTCATTTTGGTGTTTTCCGCAAGCAAAAGGACATTTTACTTTCTCATTTTGCCTGATCGCTTTCTCATTTCGGTGTTTTCCGCAAGCAAAAAAGCATTTTACTTTCTCATTTTGCTTGATCGCTTTCTTATTTCGGTGTTTTCCGCAAGTAAAAAGACATTTTATGGCTAGAGGTTTTTGGTTGTATATGCTTTTGCATCTAGTGTTCGGATGTTAAGAGCGATCGCCCTCTCCCCTTCTCACTGCTATACTAAAAAACAACCCTTACCTCTGCAAAGGTAGCTTTATGACCTCTGCAATCAATCCCTCCACCGACCTCACTCCTTTCCCAGACCATACGCAGCTACCAGAGTCTGACGGCACTTTTGTGAAAAACTTTCAGGAACATCCCCAAAGCATTCTACTCACCGACTCGATTAAACCTGTATTACAAAAACGCCATCCTGATGGACAATACTGTATAGGTCAAGATAGCGGTATCTACTGGCGGATGACTGATCCCCCAGAGAAAGGCGCAGAAGCACCAGATTGGTTTTATGTACCAAATGTCCCACCTTTGCTTGATGGTCAAACCCGACGATCTTACGTGTTGTGGCGGGAGTTTATTTCCCCATTAATTGCTTTGGAGTTTGTTTCTGGTGATGGGAGTGAGGAACGAGATAAAACTCCTTGGAAGGGTAAATTTTGGATTTATGAGCAGGTAATTCATCCGGCTTTTTACGGTATTTATGAAGTAAATAAAGCTAGTGTAGAAGTCTATGAATTAATTGGTGGGCAATATCAATTATTACCAGTTAATGAGCGCGGACATTATCCCATACATCCATTAGGTGTGGAGTTAGGTATATGGGAGGGCGAATATCAAAATATGGAATTACCCTGGCTACGTTGGTGGGATTTGCAGGGTAATTTGTTGTTGACCGGAGAAGAAAGAGCCGAACAAGAACGTCAACGAGCGGAACAGGAACGTCAACGGGCGGAACAGGAACGCCAACGAGCGGAACAAGAACGTCAAAGGAACGATCGCCTAATTGCTCAATTGCGCGCTCTTGGTGTAGAACCAGACGCTTAGATATCCTCCACTCCTGAATTACAAATTACAAATTACGAATTACGTTGGTACACTTGCTCGGTATGATATTTAATCTGCAAGCATTTACCAAATGAAAATTCAGCTATGACTCAGAACTATCGAATTACCCTACTCCCTGGCGATGGAATTGGCCCTGAAATTATGGCAGTGGCGGTAGATGTGCTGAAAGTCGTAGGGCAACAATTTGATATTCAGTTTGATTTCCAAGAAGCTTTGATTGGCGGCGCAGCAATTGACGCGACTGGCGAACCTCTGCCATCGGCTACTTTAGATACTTGTCGCCAAAGTGATGCTGTACTACTCGCTGCTATTGGTGGTTATAAGTGGGATTCCCTACCACCTCACCAACGCCCGGAAGGAGGCTTGCTGGGATTGCGGGCGGGATTAGAATTATTTGCCAATTTACGCCCAGCCCAAATTTTACCGCAGTTAATTGACGCTTCGACTTTGAAGCGGGAAGTTGTGGAAGGTGTAGATATTATGGTGGTGCGGGAACTCACTGGCGGGATTTACTTTGGTAAACCCAGAGGTATTTTTACCACTGAGACTGGTGAGAAACGCGGTGTTAATACGATGGTTTATACAGAATCAGAAATTGACCGAATTGGCCGGATAGCTTTTGAGACTGCGCGCAAACGTCGGGGCAAACTCTGTTCAGTAGATAAAGCCAATGTATTAGATGTATCTCAATTGTGGCGCGATCGCATCACCAAACTTTCCCAAGAATACCCGGATGTGGAACTCTCCCATCTATATGTAGATAATGCTGCTATGCAATTGGTACGCGCTCCTAAGCAGTTCGATACCATCGTTACAGGCAACTTATTTGGGGATATTCTCTCGGATGCGGCTGCTATGCTCACGGGTAGTATTGGAATGTTACCCTCAGCTAGCCTTGGGGCTTCTGGGCCGGGAGTATTTGAACCAGTCCACGGTTCTGCCCCAGATATCGCCGGACAGGATAAAGCTAACCCTCTCGCCCAAGTTTTAAGTGCGGCAATGATGTTGCGTTACGCTTTAGACCAACCACAAGCAGCAGACAAAATAGAACAGGCTGTGTTACAAGTTTTAGAGCAAGGCGATCGCACAGGAGATATAATGTCGGTGGGTATGAATCTTTTGGGTTGCCGGGCTATGGGTGACTCCCTCATTAAGGCATTAGAAAAATCATAATTTCTCGGTGAAAACAGGCAAATTGGCAACCATTCCCGGATGTTTCGGCTAAACTGGAACCAAAATCTAGCAATCACATAACAGCATAGTGTACGCTTTAAAACAAGGACAAGGAAAAGCTACTTTTACTGCCCCAAAGAACCAGTCCCCTCTGGTTGATCCAGCCGTGATAAGAGCTGCGGGGCAAATTTATTACACCCACTGCGAAGTACATCCTGAAATCGCTGGCCAGCCTTCAGGAGTAGCTATTAATCGTGTCACTCACCGGGGTAAAGTAATTTTTACAAATCAACCCGTTTTGTTACCCCAAGAATGTTTTGTGCCATTGAGTCAAATTGAATCCTATATGTATTAGTCAATTGTCAGTTGTCAGTTGTCAGTGGTAACCCTCGACAATCAGCGAAAAATCAACGACAAATGACACAGGACTCAAGACAATTGACTATATGGAAACTTTGATAGTAACCCTGGCGAGTGTGTTCGTTTTCGCCTTGGGTGCATCTATTGGCAGCTTTATTAATGTTGTAGTTTATCGATTACCGGCGGGATTATCCATTCTGTGGCCGCCCTCCCGTTGTCCTCATTGCCTCAACCAACTGAAAGCCTATGATAATGTGCCTGTGCTGGGCTGGATATGGTTAAAAGGGCGTTGTCGTTATTGTAAAAGTCAAATTTCTCTGAGATACCCTGTAGTGGAAGCAGTGACAGGGATCATTTTTCTTTGCGTATTTTTGATATTTCACGTTTCAATTCTGACCTTAGGATACTGGACGTTTTGCAGCTGGCTATTAGCATTGTCCTTAATTGATTTAGATACTATGACCCTACCTAATCCCCTCACCAAATCAGGATTAGTCTTGGGTTTGGTGTTTCAAATGGTTGTTGGCTATGTCTCTGACCCTAGTTTGCCAGGATTAATTAGACACTTAATGATGGGCATTGTTGGCGCTGTCTTGGGTTTATGGTTATTTGAGGCGATCGCTCTTTTAGGAGTTTTCTTACAAAAAGAGGCGATGGGTGCAGGAGATGCCAAGCTTGCTGCCATGATGGGTGCTTGGTTGGGTTGGCGATATTTACTTCTGGCTGGATTGATTGCCTGTACCTTAGGCACATTGGTAGGTATTGGGGCTATCATGCTCTCAAAACGCAAATGGGGGCAAAAAATTCCCTTTGGCCCTTTCCTCGCCTCAGGAGCTTTTATCACTCTCTTTGGTGGACAACCAATCTTGTCAGCTTATTTACAGTTGTTTTTTTAAGATCAAATCTTCGTCTTTTTCAAGAAGTCGGGGATCTAACAACACCCGAAATTTCAAACAATCTACCCTGGGGAAAAGTCTTCACTAATTTATGTTTGGCTTCTAGTTGTTTAAGCGTTTTTGCTGATGCTTCTAGAACAAAAACCTTGTTAAACCCATCGGGAATTGTCAAATCATCTCGAATTAGTTTAAATTTTGTATCTGAGTCAACTATATAACTCATGGATAATGCCCGGTCTAGATTTGTGCATAGAACTAGTGGGCGATCGGCTGAACTGATGATTGCCGATACTTTGGGAAAATGGGGGCTACCAAAAGCATTCCATGATGGTGCAGCAGAAATTACCAAACAGGAACTCACACCACACAAAATTAAAATTGATAAAGCAAACTGTCCCCATCGCCTGTGTGAAGATTGACTAGCGCTCAACCAACTACCAATCAAGTATGCAGCTATCAATTCCACGGCTAAAACGAAAGGAATTAAATAGCGCATTCTGGTGGTGATAGAACTACCACTGATGGCATCTTTCACCATCAAGCTGACTCCGGTGGCGATCGCCAATGCCAGGAGAAAGTTTCTGATTTTTCTCGGTGCGTATCGACAAAGTGTATAGAGAGAAATTGCGGCGATCGCTAATATAATCGGAGCAAAGAACCACTGAGTTGCTTTGAGAAAATTAGGCGAGAAAAAGGGATGATATAAGTCAATAAAAAGGTTCTGTATACCCTTTAACCAAGCATTGATTAACCCAAACCAAGAACTTTTATCAGATACTTGTTCAACCGAATATTTCAGCATACTGGAATTTATAAAAGCCCATAACCAAGGTAAAAAAGCTAAGGTACTAATTACTAATGTCAAAAAATATGCAGCTAAACTTTTTAAATCTCTAAGGTTATCGTTAAGCAAGACATACAGTATATGAGCCACTAAAACAAATGCAAATAGCAAATTAGAGTAAAGCCCAATCACAAGACTTAATCCATAAATCATCCACCAGAATAAATTGTTAAACCGTATAGCTTTAAGTAGGCATCCACAGGCAATGACTGTAGTCGCTATCAAAATACTATAAGGGCGGATGATTTGAGCATATTGTAAATGAAAGGGAGAAATAGCTACAATTACCGCCGCTACAAATGCGGTAGTTTTAGATGCAAATAACTCCAATCCTAACCAGTAGATTCCCCAGATTGCAATCACGCTTAATAAAGCAGCTAAACTTCTTTGAATCACTAGTCCATTATCAAACCAATGATTAAATAAATACGACCATAAAATTGTCAAAACTGGGTAGATTGGAGGAAATACATAAAGTTTTTCAACTACTTGCTCGACTGATTGAATTAAAGTTTTATTTGCGTCTATGAAGAGATATTTTTTTAGGTCGCCGATGCTGAGAATAGAATTATCAAAATTTTGGTAGGCTTGGGAGTGTTGCCCATAAATATAGGTTGATGAGAAAGTTTCATCGAAAGAATAAACTTTTTGTTCAAGATGATAAAATCTTAAAAATATTCCTAAAACAAGTGCGACTGTTGATATAGTTAGCAACCAGTTAGGAATTTTATAACGTTCTTCTGATATTTTATTTTCCATACATAAATGAAGATTTATAACGAAACAAGAATGCGACAAATAAACCATTTGTAGAGACGCGATTCATCGCGTCTTCACCCAATAATGTGTTGATCTTCCCGCGTAGGGGAGAAGTTTGGAGAGGGTTTATTCCGAATTGATCGAATTGACATTAATTATGGATATTACCTTATTTTTATGGTTTGTATTACCCGCCCCATAAAATATTTTTAATGATTCAATATATATTTAATAAGACGTAAAATTTTTCGTCACCAAAAGATAACAGTTAATAATTGTATATTTATAATCCTTAGTTCTTCCCTCAATTAGGAATCACCATCGCTCTCTTTTTGGTATCCATTACGTTCGCGTTTCAAACTTTCCTCTAAAGCTTGAATTTGCTCCCGCCGAGCTTCTAATTCTAGAGAACGGCGAGCTAGGTCTTGGTTTTGTATAGTTAGGGACTGTCGCCATTGTTCTGCTCTTTCTACTTCTTGTTGCAACAATTCTGGAGTCATACCAGTGCTGAGATAAGTTTGCAATATATTCAGTACCCAGCTACTAGCATCCTCTAATTTTTCGATTTCACCGGTAGAGGAAAGTTCCACTAAAACCAACAAATTATCGCTGATTGTGTTGCCTTTACCCAGAAGAATAAAAGCTTCTTCTGGAATTATTGTCCATAGATAATCAGCTTCTTGACGCGCTAATAAGCGTAGTTGGTACTGATCTAAAAACTCATTTTTATGCACCTGGGCTAGATATAGCATGACTTTAGTTGTGCGTTCATTTCAAATTTTAAGTTTATATAGTATTGTGAAGTTTTAATTTTTGAATAATTTTTAACTTTGCAAAAGGTAATGAGATAGTTATAAATTTCTCATTACCTCTTGCAAATATGCCAAATCGCGTAGGTAATGCTTACACCAATGTCTGAAGGCGCAAGCGCAAAATTTCCACTTGTTTTTCTGCCTCAGCTAAAGCATCTCGCGCAGCTTGCACTACATCTGCTGGAGCTTTATCGACAAACTTAGGATTACTTAACCGACCTTTGAGAGATTGAGCTTCAGCCTCCACTTTGCTGATGCTTCTCTCTAGTTTGGCACGTAGAGTTTCAATGTCCACTACACCAGCTAGAGGTATAACAACTTGTACAGTTCCTACCACACCAGCGATAGATTTTTCTGCTGCTTGTGGCGCTTGTGGTACTGTCTCTGAAAGATTCTTCTCAGTGGGTGAAGCGAAGAACTTAGCTAAAAATCTTTGTCTAGCTGGGGTGGATAATAAGTTACGGGCGACAAACCAAGCAGAGTAACCCAACCCAACAATTTCAAAGAAAGTTCCCAGGAAAGGAACATTATCAACTGTATCCGCTACCGCCAAAGCTACCCTGAGGAAAACAAGGCCGGCGATAACTAAGCCGATAGTTTTTAAGCCCCTTTGGGGTTTCTTTTTTGTCACTGTTGATGGTTGTTGTCCAGCAGCAATGGTCAAAGTCTCCACCTTAGCTAAATCTTTAATATAAGATTGACCAGCTATGAGGATTTGTCTTTCTGATTCACTATCAGTTTGCAAATTGGCGATGATTCTTGCCCCTGGCTTCACCTCCGCCTCAGCGCGTAAGTTACGAATTGTGCGGATAGTACCAATCAACAAATCAAACTGTGTTTCCAAGGCGGGATTTATCCAGTTTGCATCTGCTTGGGGATAGGCTTGTAAAGCTAAAGTTTGTGAAGAATTTTCTGGTTGTTGGGTGAGAGTCTGCCAAATTTCCTCGGTAATATGGGGCATAAAGGGATGCAGTAGCTTGAGAATCCCTTCGAGGACGTAGGCGAGGGTTTGTTGTGCTGCTTTACGTGATAAAGGGTCTGCGTCCTTTTGCAGTCTGGATTTTACTAGTTCAATATACCAGTCGCAGAAATCGCCCCAGATGAATTCGTAAATTCCTTTGGCTGCTTCCCCTAAACCGTAATTGTCGATGTAATTGGTAGTTTGCTTGATAACTTGATGATAGCGGGAAATAATCCAGCGATCGCTCAATTCCGTGACATTTGGTTGACCAAGTTGCCCTGGTGTCTGTCCATCCAAATTCATCATCACAAATCTGGCAGCGTTCCACAACTTATTGGCAAAGTTGCGGGATGCTTCTACCGAGGGTGATTCATCTTTTTTACGGTCATATTCCAAGCGGATATCTTGACCAGCACCGGCTACTTCCCTAACTAAGGTATACCGTAGGGCATCAGTACCGTATTTATCAATCAGTAACAATGGGTCAATTCCATTGTTAGCCGACTTGGACATCTTTTTATTATTTTCATCCCTGACCAAACCGTGAATATAAACGGTCTGAAACGGCATTTGTCCTGTGAAATGACCAGCCATCATCGTCATTCTTGCTACCCAGAAAAAGATGATGTCAAAGCCCGTAACTAAGGTAGTGGTGGGGTAGTATTTGGCTAAATCTGGGGTTTGTTCTGGCCAGCCTAAAGTAGAAAAAGGCCACAGTCCTGAGGAAAACCAAGTATCTAGTACATCTGGGTCTTGTTCTAGTTGGACATTCTCCCCAAATTGCGCTTTAGCTTTCTCCCAGGCTTCATCTGTGGATTTTGCCACCACAAAAGGCGTGTTATCGGTAATTTGTCCGTTGGTTTCACTCACCGCATACCAAGCGGGGATTTGATGACCCCACCATAATTGTCGAGAAATACACCAATCCCGCAGATTTACCAACCAGTCACGATAAACCTTTGTCCAGCGTTGGGGAACAAACTCTGGGCTATTTTTTTCGTCGAGAAATGCTAACGCCTTATCTGCCAAGGGGCGAATTTTTACGAACCACTGAGTAGATAATAGAGGTTCGACAGGAACCTTACCGCGATCGCTATAGGGTACGGTATGCTTATAATCTTCTATCTTCACCAAAAAACCATCTGTTTCTAGGCGAGATACTACATTTTTTCTGGCTACAAAGCGGTCTTGTCCGACAAACTCCCCACCGTTGGCGTTGAGCGTACCGTCTTTATTTAGGATGTTAATAAACGGCAGATTGTGACGCTTACCCATTTCAAAATCGTTGGGGTCATGGGCGGGAGTCACTTTTACGCAACCTGTACCGAAAGCAGGGTCAACTAATTCATCACTAATAATAGGAATTTCCCGTTGTGTAATTGGCAGTGTGAGGGTTTTACCAATCAGATGTTTATATCTGTCATCATTGGGATTAACTGCAACAGCCGTATCACCAAGCATGGTTTCCGGTCGAGTCGTCGCTACTTCTACATAACCAGAACCATCAGTCAGAGGATAACGGAAATGCCAAAGATTCCCCTCCACCTCTTTTGATTCCACCTCCACATCAGACACAGCTGACTGAGTAGCTGGACACCAATTTACCAAATATTCACCACGATAAATCAAACCCTCATCATAGAGACTGACGAAAGCTTCGGCTACAGCCTTAGATAAGCCCTCATCTAAAGTAAACCTCTCCCGCGACCAATCTACCGAAACACCCAAACGCCGCAGCTGATTAACAATGGTTCCCCCTGATTCCGCCTTCCATTGCCAAGAACGTTCTAGAAATTTATCACGTCCCAACTCTTGGCGAGTTTTGCCCTCAGCCTTGAGTTGTTTTTCCAGAATTGTATGGACTGCAATGCTGGCGTGGTCAGTTCCGGGTAGCCACAATGTATTACGCCCCTGCATTCGGTGATAGCGCACTAGGGTATCAATCAACGCACTCTCGAAGGCATGACCCATGTGCAGACTACCAGTCACATTTGGCGGCGGAATCACCACACAATAAGGTTCACCACCCTTGTTAGGGTCAGCTTTGTAAATTTGGTTTTCTTCCCAGAATTTTTGCCACTTGGCTTCAGTGGTAAAAGGATCGTAGAGACTGGGAAGATTGGTTATAGTTGCGGTCATTCTGGGAAATTTCAGTTTGGAAGGACTCTAATAAATTTTGCCACAGGCTTGGGGATTGAAGAGAATAACAACTATCAACTGTCAACTGTCAACTGACCAATCCTATTTCTCCCATCCAAAAACTTGAGTTGATGGTAGAGACAGTTGATTTGCGGTAAGTTTACACCGACTTCTTGAGCCTTGCGTAATGGGTTGCCAACAATGGCTTCTACTTCTAAGGGACGGCACTCATCATAGTCGATTTTCATACTGGTGCGGTAAGGCTTCATTTTTACTGTGTAATCAAGCATGGTTTGAATAAAACTATCAGGAAGATTTCGCCCCATACTAATTGCCCCTGCTTTGACTTCATACATTAATTGTTCAACTAATGTACGAGTGGAGGTATCTGCCATTAATTCGTCAGTTCTGGCATTGAGAACTACAGACAACCCGTTGTAGGGAATATTCCACACCAGTTTTTTCCACCGTCCCAGTAATAAGTCTTCGACTAATTCAATAGAAATACCAGCAGCTTGAAAATCATGGGCTATTTGCTGCATCCTATCCGTAATACCCATACTTGAATACCCATGAGCATATTCACCCAAAGTAATTTGTCCATAATCTAAGTGATGAATATGCCCTGCACCCACTTTATTAGAACATAGAAAGCATAACCCACCAATTATGTGAACCTTAGGGAGAATCTCCGCAATTTCTTCTTCTACACCAAGGCCATTTTGTAATACCAAAACTATCCCATCATTTTTAACAATAGATGGTAATAACTTTGGCAGCAAACGATTTTGTGTAGTTTTCAGGGCGACGATTACCACGTCACATTTTGGCATCTTTGCCACATCGTTATAAGCATTAACTTGGGGTAGGGTAAAGTTGCCGTCTTTAGACTCTACCAATAAACCATCTTGACTGACTTTTTCGTAGTCACGTTTGAGTAAAAAATGAACACCCGAACCAGCTTTTTGCAATTTAGCACCATAATAGCCGCCTAATGCACCAGTCCCCACGATCGCATACTTGCGTTCACTCATAAATTGTCTGCCAGAATTTTTCGATAATTATCATAGAGCAGCTTCCAAAAGTCGGCTGAGATATGGATTATCTGAATGTCATGTTTTTAAACAAACTTTGTGATAAAAATTAAAACAGTTTTAATATAATTTAAAATTCTTGGCAGAGATTGAGGTGAAACAGATGGCTGATATTGTTGATATTGCAGTTAGTGCAGATAGTTTTAAAACTCTGGTGACAGCTGTACAAGCTGCTGGTTTAGTAGAAACTTTAAAAAGTCCAGGCCCGTTTACTGTTTTCGCACCAAACGACGATGCTTTTGCTAAGTTACCCCCAGGAACTATACAAACTTTGGTGCAGAATATTCCCCAATTAACGAGAATATTAACGTATCATGTGGTACCTGGCAAGCTGAAGCAGGCTGATTTAGCAAAACTTGGCACAGTTACATCCGTGGAAGGTTCACCGATTAAAATTGATTGTGCTGATGGTTTTGAGGTGAAAAATGCCACAGTTTTAGCCGCAGATATTGAAGCAGATAACGGTATAATTCACGTCATCGATACTGTAATTCTGATGGGTTAATTTTCTCTTAGGTGGGTATTACCCACCTATTTACCTAAACATGGGAAAAAGCAGGTGGATAAATAACCTTTCCTTGATATTTATCTTGATAACTTCGTAGTGTTTTGACCATAAATACATCGTCTGGCACTGGAAAAGGACTAGTAATTTTATAATTAACTGACGGCACAAAACCAAAACGAGAATAAAACTGTGGATGCCCTAATACAATAACTAAACTTTCTCCTCTTGCATCTGCTTTTTCTAATCCTGCTTTGACTAGGGCGCTGCCAATTCCTTGTCTTTGAAATTCAGGATGTACAGCCATAGGTGCTAACCCAAGCACTTGTATTTTTTCTTCCCCTACTAACTCAATATAGCTAAAAATAATATGCCCGACCACTATATGATTAACTTCAGCAATTAATGACAATTCTGGAATATAAAACTCAGAAATCCGAATTTCATCAATTAGTTGTGCTTCATCTTCTTGACCAAAAGCTAATTTATTGACTTCCGAAATAGCTAAATAATCTTTAGCAGTTTCACAGCGTATATTCATAATGTTAAAACTCATGCTGCAAAAACCAAGTTTGTTTTATATGTAAGATAAAGTTTCTTTTTTTAAATCTAAAGTCTTTTAAGCCGACATATTCTTAGTATACATTTTATTACGTAGATAATTGTAAGAATTAAATAAATGAATACTGATTTAATCAAAATAATCATAACAAATAATAAAAACTTACTCATTGCTGTACTTATTACCATTTTAGGTACATGGCTAAGAGTTTATAACTATGCTGTTGTACCGGACGAAAATTTTACATTTGATGAGTATGCTTTTGCCTGGAGTGGGATGAGTTTAATCCAGAATTCTGTACCTACGTCTTGGTCTTATCTTTCCGCATACGATACCGATAAATTGACGAGGATTGAATGGCTAGGAAAGAAAAATTTATATTTAGTTACACCTTGGTTTGATCATCCACCTTTATTTGGTTTAATTGTCGGCGGATTTGCTATATTGCTAGGCGCAAATACTTTTTGGGAATGCACCACACAATTAATTAGAATACCTAGTCTCATCTTTTCTAGTATATCTATTTTTATTTTTTATTTTATTAATCACAAACTCTTTAATACCAAGATAGCCACTATTACAGCATTGATATTTGCAACTGACCCCTTATTTGTATATTTATCTAGATTGGCAGTTAGTGAAAATCTATTAATTTTATTATTATTAGGTAGTATATTTTGTTTTCTAGAATATTTAAGTAAATCAAGCACTATATATTTTTATATACTAGTGGCGCTGACTAGCCTTGCCCCTTTGGTAAAAGTAACGGGTCTATCTATTGTTGCAGCTTTATCATTAATGTTTGTATATAAAAAAAAGATCCGAGATGGCTTAATAGTTATGACGGCTGGGATTTTTGCATTTTCTCTATACTTTGTTTATGGTTGGTTTTATGATTTTAAGCTATTTATATCTGTATTAAAAGCACATTCTCAGCGTTTCAATAGTATTCTCATCTTAAAGGAAATGATATTTTCTGGCAATCTCCCTTTTATAGATGCTTGGTTTATTCTTGGTTGGATGACTCTGCCCTATGCGATGAAAAATTTAGTGAGTAACTATAAAATTCAGTTAATTTATTTACCACTAATAACATACTTATTTATGTCAATATTTTCGGGCGCACAGAGTCACTTTTATTGTTGGTATACCATTCCTTTGTATCCATTTTTGTTAATATCATCAGGCTATTTTATTAGTGATTTCATTAAAAAACCTTCCCTTCTAAATTCTTCCGTTATAATTATTATTGTATTTTCTTGGTGTCTAAACTACGGACTGGGACATCCCTGGTCTAATTTTTATATATTAAATCTTAAAGGATTTAAGTACATTTTTATAGCATTAATATCTATCATATATGCACCCATCGTTATCCAAGAAGTATTAAGAACTAAAAAGCTGTTATTTCTTAATAGAGTCGTAGCAATTCTAGTTTTTAGTAGTTGCATTGTTGCCAATATATTAATTACTTACAATTTAAAACAAATTTTAGAGAGCAACTTAATTGAATAATTAATTTGTGGTCTTACCGCTTTTGTGGTAAACAAGCAACTAGCTGTTCTCCGGTGCTATTAATATGTTATTTAAGTAGAGGAATAGCTATTCTCTGACACGTATCTAAAAGTTGATATTGTTCTTTTTGAGAACGTTCTTGGTAATCCACCTGCGCCATATTTACACGGACATAGCGATCGCAATTTATCTATAATGTTTTAATCTCCTAATTGGCTTCTCAGTTTTGCGGGAATTACAGTGAGAGATTAAAGACTTTGTGAAGCTAATTGACAAGCTAGTATTTTCTATAGTACACATATACTATATTTTGTATAAGTTCAAAACCTTCAACTAGACCTATAGGAGAGCAAAATTCATGAAGCTATCTAAGATAGACTTAACTAATTTAGTTGCTATCTCTCATGCTGACGGATATTTGCAATTATTGCTCGACCGAGGCGATGAATTTGAGTTTTTAGAAATTCCTGCACCTATTCAGGCTTATGAAGGACTACGAGAACTGAATGAAATTGTAGCCGAAGCCAATGCACTACCTTTTGCAGAAGAGGCAATTCCAATGTTACCCGTTAGCTCATCAATGGCAACATCTGTCGGCTACGATGATGAAGAACAAGTATTACAGATTGAATTTTATAATGGAGCAGTTTATCAATATTCAGGAATAGAGCCAGAGACTTGGCAAGATTTGCAATCAGCAGACTCCATTGGTGAATTTTTTAATCAGGAAATTAAAGGTAGATATGAGTGTGAACGTCTGTAAAATATTACTCGCACTTTCTTGAATAATTCCTACGGAGTTGCAATTAATTGTTTAAATTTTTCATCATCTGCAATCTCATCAAAATCTATATCAGTGGCAGCATCTTCTTTATATTTGGGATTGAGAGTGATTGATTTTTGTAGATTTTCTAGAGATGATTCAACGTCTCGTTGCAGTGCATAACAGACGGCTTTATTATAATAAGCACTTGCGTATTCTGGTTTAATTTCTAAAGCTTGATTAAAAGAGGTGATTGCTTCATCATCACGACCTAATCTGACTAGAGTGTAACCGCGTTTGTCCCAAATTTTCGCAGAGTTCGGTTGTAATTCTAAGGCTTTATCAAAAGAGGCGATCGCTTCTTCGTATTCTTCTAATTCTATCAAAGCCAAGCCGCGATTTAACCATGCAACTGCATCATCTGGTTTAACTTGCGTAGCTTTATCAAAGGCGGCAAATGCTTCTTGATGTCGGCGGATATTTCCAAAAGCTACACCAAGATCACACCAAGCCTGATGATAGTCTGGTTGAATCTTAATCGCCTGATGATAAGATTTTATCGCATCTTTAAAGCGTTTCAACCTTGCAAAGTTTAAGCCATACTTAAACCAAGCTATAGCATCATTTTGTTGGAGTTTAATAGCTTGTTCGTAATAGGCGATCGCTTCTTCGTAACTCTTTTGAGAAAATAGACTATCTCCCTGTTCAATACATTCATTGAAGCTTAATTGTGGCTGTTTATTTTCATTTAATAAAACTTCTGGTTGAGCTTCCTGTATAGGTTGTCTTTCTACCACTACAGAAGGTCGGTTTTCTGTTAATTCTTGCAGAATTATATCCTTACGCCGTTGAGCATCTAATTGTAGCTCTGAGAGTTGGTTGACAAAATCTGTTTCTAATCTCTCTAGCTTTTCTAAAATCAGCAACTTTTGTTGTTGAGCATTATGCTGTAATTCCGAAAATTGAGAAATAAAATCTGACTCAGATTTTTCTAATTCATCAATAATTTTCTCTTTACTATTTTCAGTATTTATTTTGAGTTCAGATAGATATGATGCTAACTCTTGCTGAGTCTGTATTTGTAATTCAGCAACTTGAGCTTGGAATAAATCTTTCAGTTCTTCTAAACGCTGGATAATTTCATCTTTATGTATTTGTGTATCTGTCTGCAATTTGTTTAAATTATTATCCAGTGAATATTTTTGCTTTTGGGCTTCTAATTGCAGTTCTGAGACTTGGGTATTAAAAATATTGGCGACTTCTTGAATATTTCCTAGCTGAATATCTTTCTGTTGTTGTAAATCCCCCTGTAATTCTGATTGCAGGCGAGACAAATCATCAAAAACACTATTTTTATATTTCTGAGTTTCTGCCTGTAAATTTATCAGATAATTCTTAAAACCAAACCCAGCAGTATCTATATCCCCTAAAACTGTCTTTTGGTGTTTCTCAGCTTCTTTTTGTAGTTCTGCAAGTTGATGCTCAAGCAGCGACTCTATCTTAACTATATTTTCTAAAGTCATATCTTTGAGCTTTTGAGTATCTGACTCAGATTGAGTTAATCTGTGAGAAAATTCCCCAAATAAACTCTCTACCTTACTTTGAAAAGTAGCAATTTCTGTTGCTATTTGCGCTAAGTTATCTGTTTTTGCTTGCAGTAGCTCGGATGTTACAAGAGATAAATTTTCTTGCTCAATTTTAATCTTTTGCTGTAAGGATTCAATTTCTCTTTCTAAAAGACGATTGATACTTTTGGTATCTTGGATGAGATTTTCAGCATCTTGTTTAACGATGATTAACTGAGTTTCTAGTTTGTCTACTCCCTCGAATTGTGACATTGCTCTATTCACAATTTCTCGAATGGCTACTCGTCGTAACAACCAAAATAGAGCAATAATGGCGACAGGAAATAAACTGAGGATGACTAACCAGATATTGAGCAGGACGGTTGTACGGCTAAAGGCTTGCTCAAAATCAGCTTGAATTTGGGCGCGATCGCTTTTTTCTGCACGTAATCTTGTTAACTCTTCTCTTTCCTGATTTGTTAATGCTTGAGCAAGTATTTTTTGTTGAGAGATCGATACTGTAGCTTGTCCACGGCTAATATCAGCACACAGCAGAAAAGGCGAAAAGACTAAAGCGCTTTTCAAAAGAAAGGATACAACAAATTGATTCTTCATCACAACTATCCTGATTTGTTGGTCAATTTTTGAAGCGGCGTGCTTATCTCCTAATCTATAACATTCAGTTGTGAAAGACGATGAAGTCTAGAACTTGTTATGGTGGTGCATGATTTAAATCAGGCTTGTCGTTATGCAGATCATCTAGTTGTCGTCAAACAAGGTCGAATTTTCACTGCTGGAGAACCTAAGTATGTAATGACTGAGGATATGGTGCAAGAAGTTCCGGCTTAGAGTGTCGTATTGTTTCTGACCCAATTGTGGGAACACCAATGTGTGTATTCATAGGACGTAAGGGGAATATCAATAAGAAAAAGTCAAACTCTTGCTGTGTAGGGGTTAGGAGAAGAACAGTATTTATGAGGTATCTTGATTTAATTATTAGAAATACGCGTAGGGTGGGCAATGCCCACCACAACCATGATACGGTGGGCATTGCCCACCCTACAGACACTTTAAAGCTATTTAATATTGAAACCCCTCTCCGTGTGGGAGCGAAAAGTCTGTAGCAAGATCCCACAGGGTGCACTGGCTTCCGGCGATATCAGAACTTTTCAAGAGAGAGGGGTTGAGGAGAGGTCATCTAGCTCACATTACATAGTGACAGCTCATAAAAACTGACGCAATAGTCATTACAAATTAGGGTTAACTCTTGTCATCTGTTTCAGAGTTATTAGTGTTAGTTTTTTCTGATTCTTTCTTCTCCTGTTGTATTTCGCTAGCTTGTTGCACTTGTTGGAGATGAATATTATTGACTTGCACAATAAATTGTTCTATGGCTTGGCTGGCTTTTTGTTGCTGCTGACTAGTGTCGGATAAGTCATAGCAACGATAAGCTGGTGTCACGCCCAAAATGAATTTTTCTTGTTCAGCCTCTAATAATTCCAAAGTTGTGTTAGCTGCCACCCAATTTTTTTGGAAAGGAAATGAGGTGACAATACTCGCAACGATTGAGGCAATAGCGGGACAAATTACAGGTAGCCATTTCAGCCAAGCTTGGCCGGCTTCTAGTTTATCTACCAAAACTAAAATTGGGGTAATTCCCGATAGAATAACAGTGGAAATTTGCAGAACATAATAAAGATTGCGAGAAAGGTTACGAGCCTTTTTATAATCGTCAATTAAATCTTGGCAATACTGTAAAGCTTTTTCTCTGGCAGGAACTATCTGATTACTATCAAAAACAGAATTACTATTATTTAATAAATAACTATAAAGTTCTGCTTTTTTGATAATACTATACCGATAAGCGGTATTTTGTGAGTCTTGAAATAATTGTCTGTTGAACAGAAACAAGAAACTCAGAATCGTTAAAGCAATGATGCCACTAATTAACAAGTTTTTGTTATCTGCATAAACGGTGAGGACAATACCAGCGCAAACAAAAGCTGCTGCTAACAAATATTCAAATAGCTTGAGGATGAACAGTGTTTTCTGCCCAGCTAAGGAGGAGAGGGTTTCTAAACCGGAGGAAATTCCTCTCTGCGGTTGTGGTTCAAGACTAGTGATGTCGGAAGTAATCATAATTTTGTCCTCAGTAATTTACACAGTAAAATACAATACGTTTTTTTCGGCATGGAAATTAAGATTGATTTCCATAAGCCTTTTGAATAGGGACTATGATAATAAGTTTTTATTCAGTCCTGATTCACGTAGCGTGTTTTAAAACACGTTTTACGTAACAATTTAGTATGTTATAACACATCAATTCTGCTACCGTGTAGTCTACTACTAAGTCTCCTTGCTCGCGTTTTAGTAGTAGACTACACCTATACCAGCAGTCAGTATTTACCTAGTCAAAATTACTGTGAAAAAGATTCTGATTTTGTCAGCTAATCCCACAAATACCGGCTTACTGCGTTTAGATAAGGAAGTCAGGGAAATTCAGACAGGATTAGAACGTGCGAAAAACCGAAATAAATTTGACATTATGACTCAATGGGCGGCGCGTCCTGAAGATTTGCGCCGTGCGCTTCTAGACTATGAACCGCACATTGTGCATTTTTCTGGTCATGGTGTTGGTCATGAGGGTTTGATACTGGAAAATGATGCTGAGGAAGGCCAACTGGTAAGTACAGAAGCACTAGCTGATCTATTTGGGTTATTTAAAGACAAAATTGAGTGTGTATTATTAAACGCCTGTTATAGCGAAGTGCAAGCGGAGGCGATTTACCAACACATCGACTGTGTGATGGGGATGAATCAGGGAATTGGGGATGGGGCAGCGATCGCTTTTGCCATTGGATTTTATGATGCTCTAGGGGCTAATAAGTCTTATGAGATGGCTTTTGAGTTTGGTTGTAATGCTATTGACCTCAACAGCATTCCTGAATCTTCTACACCAGTCCTCAAAACTCGTAAATATCAACCCCAGACATCTCAAATAACGCCTGCTGTAGCCTTAGAAATTCCAGAGGGGCAAGTTCCTCTAGATTCAGCTTTTTATGTGGAACGTCCGCCAGTGGAAGCAGACTGTTACCGACAAATTATGCAATCTGGGGCTTTAATTCGGATGAAAGCACCGCGACAAATGGGCAAAAGTTCCTTAATGTCCAGGGTGCTGGATCACGCTAGCAAACACGACTGTAAAGCCACCTCGGTGAACCTCCAGTCAGCCGATGCAGAGTTTTTGGGCAGTTTGGATCTATTTTTACAGTGGTTCTGTGCCAGCATTACTGATAGTCTGAATCTGCCAGAAAAGTTAAGCGACTATTGGCAAGGTGTTTTGGGAAGTAAGAACAAGTGTACAAATTACTTTCAAAGATATTTGTTACCGGAAATTAATAGTCCCATCGCTTTGGGTTTGGATGAAGTAGACGAAATTTTCAAACATCCCCAAATTGCTACAGATTTTTTCGGGTTGCTGCGGGCTTGGCATGAGCGTGCTAAAAATGACGCAGTTTGGAAAAATCTCCGGTTAATCATTGTGCATTCTAAGGAGGTGTACATTCCTTTAAATATCAATCAGTCGCCTTTTAATGTCGGTTTCCCTGTAGATTTACCAGAGTTGAATCAACTACAAGTGCAAGATTTATTACAGCGTCATCAACTCACTTGGACTAATTCCCAGGTGCAACAGTTAATGATGTTGGTGGGTGGACATCCTTATTTAGTCAGGGTAGCACTTTATCAAATTGCCCAAGACAGGATGACCTTAGACCAACTCGAACAAATCGCCCCCACAGAAGCAGGCCCCTATAATGACCATTTACGCCGCCATTTATTGAATTTACAAGATGATGAGCAATTACTAGCAGCACTCAAGCAAGTGGTGACAGTAAATTATCCTGTGGATGTGGGAACAACAGCAGCCTTTAAACTCCGCAGTATGGGCTTAGTAAAATTTGAAGGAAATAAAGTTGTGTCTTTGTGTAATTTATATAGTAAATATTTTAGCGATCGCTTAGGTTTGAACAAATAAATTATTTGTTGCCCAGATCCCCGACTTCTTGAAGAAGTCGGGGATCTAAATCCTTAATTGATTAAACCCCTAGACCCCCAATGTATGCAGTATCAGTATCAAGTTGGCGGTAGCCTTCCCGCAGATGCGCCAACTTATGTCAAACGACAAGCTGATGAAGACTTATATACAGGCTTGAAAGCTGGGCAATTTTGTTATGTCCTCAACTCGCGCCAGATGGGGAAATCTAGCTTGCGAGTGCAGGTGATGGGGCGATTGCAGGCGGAGGGGTTTGCTTGTGCATCCGTGGATATTACCGCCATTGGGACAGCTGAGATTACGCCGGAACAATGGTATGCGGGGGTAATTGATACCTTGGTGGGAGATTTTAGTTTATATACTGATTTTGATTTAGAAACTTGGTGGAATAGCAACGGGTTACTTTCACCTGTGCAGCGTTTTAGTAAGTTTATTGAAACGGTTTTATTGCAAAGAATTACCGAAAATATAGTTATTTTTATTGACGAAATTGATAGTGTTTTAAGCCTTGATTTTAATCTCGATGATTTTTTTGCCGTGATTCGGGATTGTTATAACCGAAGGGCGGATCATCCTGAATATCATCGCATCACATTTGCCTTAATTGGTGTGTCTACGCCTTCAGATTTAATTCAAGATAAAGGACGCACACCTTTTAATATTGGTAGGGCGATTGATTTAACAGGCTTTGAGTTAGATGAAGCTGAACCATTAGCCCAAGGTTTAGCCCCATTAGGTAATCCCCAAGATGTGATGGCGGCGGTGTTGGCGTGGACAGGAGGACAGCCATTTTTAACCCAAAAAGTTTGTAATTTATTAATCGCAGATTCCCTTGTAGAGACGCGATTCATCGCGTCTCCCCTCAGTGACAACCAAGAAAAATCATCAATTGAAAGTTTAGTTGCAACGGTAGTCAAAAACCGGATTATTGAAAATTGGGAAGGACAAGACGAACCAGAACATTTAAAGACGATTCGAGACAGAATCATGCGGAGTGGGGAACAGCGCACCGGGCGATTGTTGGGGTTGTGTCAGCAAATTTTGCAGCAGGGGGAGATTGCAGCAGATGACAGTGGAGAACAAACGGAATTGCGGCTGACGGGGTTGGTAGTGCGGCGGGATGGCAAATTGCGAATTTATAACCGCATCTATGAGGAAGTGTTTCAGCAGGAGTGGTGTGAGAATATTCTAGCTAAGTTGCGTCCTTATTCTGTGGCGCTGAGTGCTTGGGTGGCTTCTAATTACCAAGATGAATCGCGATTGTTGACTGGGCAAACATTACAAGAGGCTTTGGCTTGGCGCATTGGGAAAAGTTTAACTGATATCGATGACCGATTTTTAGATGCTAGCCAGGAATTACAAAAGCGAGAAGTTGAAAAAAGTTTAGCACTGGCACAGAAAGAACAAGAAATTTTAACAGCAGCTAATAAAAAAGCTCGGCAAAGAGTTTTTATTGCTTCGGTGCTGTTGACTATTTCTGTTGTCGCGGCGGTGGGGTTGGGAGTGTTGGCGGGTCGAAGTAATCAACAATTGGCTGATGCGAGAACTGAATGGGACAAAATTGATAGAGAGAAACAACAGAAAGAACGAGAACTCGCAACGGCACAACAGCGAGTTGTTGATGCTAATAAAAAAGTGACTGACGCTAATAAAAATCTCCAGGTTGCGGCGGCTAATTTAAAACAGCAACAGCTAACTGCCAAGCAACAGCTAAATGCAACAAATCAACAACTGAAACAAGCACAGGAAAAAGAAACACAGGCGCGGGGACAAGTAGAAAAGGCGCAGAAAGACCTACAACAAGCGAGAGAACAACAGCGACAGGCTTTGGTGGGTTTAAAAACTGCGGAAGCACAGCAAAAACGAGCGCAAGATAACCTGAAAAAGACAGAAGCAGAACGAGAAATTGCCTTGATAGGTACACGATTGGAACGGTCAGGAGTAGCTAATATTAACCGCTTGCAGTTTAATCAGGTGGGGGCTTTGCTGGCAGCGATGCGAGATGGTAGAGAGTTAAAAAGTTTAATCGATAAGCAGGGAATCAAACAACTTAAGGACTACCCGGCGGCTAGCCCCGTGTTGGCTTTACAGACAATTTTAGATAGAGTGCGGGGCATCACAGTCATAGCCGGGCATAAGGATTCTGTCAGCAGTGCCATTTTTAGCCCGGATGGGCAGCGCATCCTCACCGCCTCATCTGACAAGACAGCGCGGTTGTGGGACTTACATGGTCGGCAAATCGCCCAGTTCCAGGGGCATGAGAATTCGGTCAGCAGTGCCATTTTTAGTCCGGATGGGCAGCGCATCCTCACCGCCTCATCTGACAAGACAGCACGGTTGTGGGACTTACATGGTCGGCAAATCGCCCAGTTCCAGGGGCATGAGAATTCGGTCAGCAGTGCCATTTTTAGTCCGGATGGGCAGCGCATCCTCACCGCCTCATCTGACAAGACAGCACGGTTGTGGGACTTACATGGTCGGCAAATCGCCCAGTTCCAGGGGCATGAGATTACGGTCAGCAGTGCCATCTTTAGCCCGAATGGGCAGCACATCCTCACCGTCTCACCTGACAAGACAGCGCGGTTGTGGAACTTGCAGGGGCGCGAAATTGCCCAGTTCTACGGGCATAAGACTTGGGTCAGCAGTGCCACCTTTAGTCCGGATGGGCAGCGCATCCTCACCGCCTCCGATGATAAGACAGCGCGGTTGTGGGACTTACAGGGGCGCGAAATTACCCAGTTCCACGGGCATGAGGATACGATCTGGAGTGTCAGTTTTAGCCCGGATGGGCAGCGCATCCTCACCACCTCATCTGACAAGACAGCGCGGTTGTGGGATTTACAGGGTCGGGAAATTGCCCAGTTCTACGGCCATCAGGATTGGGTCAAAAGTGCCACCTTTAGCCCAGATGGGCAGCATATCCTCACCGCTTCATATGACAAGACAGCGCGGTTGTGGGATTTACAGGGTCGGGAAATTGCCCAGTTTCACGGGCATGAGGGTTCGGTCAGAAATGCCACCTTTAGCCCAGATGGGCAACGTATACTCACCGCCTCCGATGACAGGACAGCACGGTTGTGGGATTCACAAGATCGGGAAATTGTCCAGTTGCAGGGACACAAGATTTGGGTCAGCAGTACCAGTTTTAGCCCAGATGGGCAGCGCATCCTCACCGCTTCATATGACATTACAGCGCGGCTGTGGGACTTACAGGGTCGGGAAATCGCCCAGTTGCAGGAGCATAAAGCTGGAGTCAGAAGTGCCACCTTTAGCCCGGATGGGCAGCGTATCCTCACCGCCTCATATGACAAGACAGCACGGTTGTGGGACTTACAAGGTCGGGAAATCGCCCAGTTGCAGGAGCATAAAGCTGGGGTCAGCAGTGCCACCTTTAGCCCGGATGGGCAACGTATCCTCACCGCCTCTGATGACAAGACAGCACGGTTGTGGGACTTACAAGGTCGGGAAATTGTCCAATTCCAGGGGCATGAAGCTGGGGTCAGAAGTACCAGTTTTAGCCCGGATGGGCAGCGTATCCTCACCGCCTCTGATGACAAGACAGCACGGTTGTGGGACTTACAAGGTCGGGAAATTGTCCAATTCCAGGGGCATGAAGCTGGGGTCAGAAGTACCAGTTTTAGCCCGGATGGGCAGCGTATCCTCACCGCCTCATATGACAACACAGCGCGGTTGTGGGACTTACAGGGTCGGGAAATCGCCAAGTTACAGGGGCATGAGGGTTGGGTCATCAGTGCCAGTTTTAGCCCAGATGGGCAGCGCATCCTCACCGCTTCATCTGACAACACAGTGCGGTTGTGGGACTTACAGGGTCGGGAAATTGCCAAGTTCCAAGGGCATAAGGATGTGGTCATCAGTGCCAGTTTTAGCCCAGATGGACAGCGCATCCTCACTGCTTCATCTGACAGGACAAGGCGGGGTGTGTTGATTTATGTGTGGCAGGTGGAAGGCTTGGAGCGATTACTGGCGCGCGGTTGTGGGTGGTTGCGTAACTATTTAATTTATGCACCTAATTTGAGTGAGAGTGATAGGCAGGTTTGTAAAAAGGAGTGATAAATGTATGGTGACAAGCGATCGCTCAAACAATAAACACCATCGTTCTCTTTTCAACCCTGGCGATTCTCATTTAAAACTAAAATATTCGGGTTTTATGGCGATCGCTTCTCACTTAAATCATGATAATTGCATAGTGACAGGCGATCGCTCAAGAAATTAACAGTGTTGTTCGAGTTCTGAGGCTGAAGTTCCGAGTTCTGAGGCTGAAGTTTCGAGTTCTGAGGCTGAAGTTCCGAGTTCTGAGGCTGAAGTTTCGTGTTCCGAGGCTGAAGTTCCGAGTTCTGAGGCTGAAGTTTCGTGTTCTGAGGCTGAAGTTCCGAGTTCCGAGGCTGAAGTTTCGTGTTCTGAGGGCGATCGTTCTTTATAGCCCATATTCCGCATGAGTAGATATACTCAAAAATTTGCTCTCCGCAGGTAGCTTCGCCAAAATCTGAATTTTTCCAAAACTGCTAAACCTCAACTTCCACAAACACTTCAGGCTTTTTATCATCTATGGGGGGTCATAGAAGTATTCAAGGTCAAACAGACTAAGTTTATTGACAATAGTGTCAATAAGATTGATTTTGACTCTCAACTCAGTTGCGATCGCAGAATTCAGAATAGAGGTCAAATACCTGAAAGCATTGTTATATGTGGGTTATGGAAAATCCAAGATTTTTCAACTTATCCCTCTTTTGTTACTTTAGGAAAAGAAAAATTGACAAGAGATTCAACTAGC
>NZ_CAWUDJ010000026.1:0-98689 GCF_963920875.1 Anabaena sp. CCY 9910
TACTTTCGGCGTTTTTACTTAATTATTCTCTCATGGAAGTGACAACAAAGGGATAAGAAATTAATTACCACTGGTGAAGGAATAATAGGGTAAACTCAACTATTCCAGGTAATAACCTTAGCAATAGGTCACTAAAGTTCGGCAATTAAATTGTAGAGGTGGGTCTGACTAATTTAATGCTCACTTTGGAAAATTCTCCAGAATTTTGAATTATCAAAACTATGTGACATTCTAGTCCAGCTAACATCACCCACAATCTTAGATAATGGCTATGCCATCAGCAACTACGTTAGAGTACATATCATCAAGCAATCACTCTCATGATTAGCACAATTGAATTTTTACACTCGTAAAAATCATATTTTGGATGGTTTCCACGGTTTTTTACATCTGCATTATTTGTTTTTTCCTAGCCTCAGATACATATCATTGGTGTATTAGCTAAGAAAGATAACATCAGTCGGAATCATAAAATCAAACAGTGCTATCTTAAATCTTGTGGTATTTTCTCTAAGATTTATGGTCAATCCTGTGAAAAGCTAACCACTATAGGCATTGAAACAACTTATTAAAAGTCATTCGTTACCGAAACCGTAAGATAGTAAGGATGCAATTAGTTGAATTTTGTTCCTGTAATTCTTACTGATATGATTCACATATTGTATCAATTGCTGATTATTAATTGGTTTACTTTGTGGTTGACAACAGTGCAGCTTTACAAAAATTGAAATCAGCCAGTTAATGTACTTATCTGCTGGAATATTTTTGCTTAGTACATGATGAGCAGATATCTCTGTTTAGCGTACTATTTTTTAGCAAAATCATAGATAATTTAACTAATTTTGTTATTTTGGGTCATAGATTGAATTGCATTAGCTTTCAATCAATGGCTCAAATAAAAACTAGATATTGAACTATCCTATCCCAGGATAACTAGCTTTAGTTCCCTACTGTTAGCACCCATGATAAAAATAATTAGGAACCCTTCTCTCAGCAATTAAGTGGTCGTTGTATGGCTATTATATCCATGTTTTTTATACTTGTATTCATCTTTATCAAAAGTACAATCTAGACTTTTTCGTCTTTATAAGCAAAGTATGAAGTCAAAGGCTCTATTGCTAAACTTTTGATTAAAATTATTGACAAGTGATCAAAAACATAACAATAGAAATATCCTGGTTAATTATTTATTCACCTCAACTAGATTATTTTCCCAAAAACCCTGATAAATTTTATGCCTGGCAATTTAGGCACAACAATTTTAATTTACCCAGATAGTTAACAGAAGTTATAGGGGTAGTCCTAGTTTATAAAATTTTAATAAAGTAAGAATATTGGCTAATAGCTTAGGAACTTCAAGGCTTTTATTGGTTGCTGTCTAGATATGCAATAGGGGATAGAGAAGAATTCCCTTCAGTGAAGAACAACAGCACGACCAAGACTGTTTTGTAGTTAGCACTTTAGTGTCGAACAAATAACAGATGTTCGTCTAAAAGCGGCGACAAATAGCGAAATCGTCGTTTATTCGTGTTTGGTTGTGGATTTTTCACAAGTGTAGGACTTACGCACCCAGGTTGTCCGTTGAGACTGGGTGTAAGGGTTTTAAGCTTGTGGAAACCCATCTGTAAAGCGGAGATGGGATGTGAAAAGTATTTAATATATATGGTCAGGACGATTTTAGGAATGTCCTTCTGTGTTCCTGAAAATCGTTATTCTGAATCTAGATAAGAAAAATAAACGATATAAACTCTTTTATTTTCTAAAAAGAATGACTTTAAGGAGTATTGCTTCTCGCCTTGTTGCTTGAGTCAAGATTGGTATTGAACCAGATTTTACTCTAATTGAAACTGGGGCATCAGCTGAAGAGTTCCTAGACCTAAATCCTTGGGTGAGAGCGATCGCGCTTCAAATAGAGCCATCATATCTCGTAATTGAGGATTGCCACGGGAAGCACCTGTCAAACCTTTGGCAATAATTAACCCACAGAAGCCTTTGGTATTTTTACAACGTTGATTCCACTTGCGACGAGCTTCTACATGAACAGGGTCATCATCTAAAAATTCGCCAAATAGAAATAATTCACCATTTTGAGTTTGCAGTAAACCCAAGTCATAGCGATCGCCATCAAAGGGATCAGCTCCCGGATTAAAGCAGATAGCTTTGAGTCCTCCGACTGCTTCAATATTTTCGATCACCGTTTTGGCTTTGGGACGAGAGGTTTGAATCAAAATTACGGGTAAACCATCACCTACTTGTTTAAATTCGCCCAGTTGATGATACTTTACTCCTTGACGTAGGTAGTCGAGCATTTCCCAGGACACTACACCCAAACTGAGAAATGAGTCTTCTGGTATTAAGTCATCACGCAGAGAGTGAGACTCGATGGAGGTTAATTCACCAAATTCTTCGTCATCTAATACTAAGTCTGCCATTTCTTCTAACTCTGCGGCGAGTTGTGGCATGGTAGAGACGGTGACAGATACTGCTTTGGTTGTTTCATCGGATGCAGGTAAGGAGATCCGATAACGATGGCTGATATTGGGGAAATCACCACTGGACAACTGACGACGATGGTCACGAATGAAGCGACAAAAACTTTCTAAGGCTAGGAAGACAACAGCCGCATCCTCATCGTATAAGACAGAGCGCAATCCTTCCAATGGATGGATGTTGCCAAAAGTTGGGCTAATTTCTGATAATGCCAAATCAGCTAAATCATCAAATTCATCTTCATCATCGGTATCATCTTCACGCTCAAAAGTGAGGAATAAGCAATCTTGTTTGAGAAAAGCCTCTTCTAAGTGACCTTGAGATTCGTCATCATTTAAAACGGCTGCACGAAATCGCTTGAGGGAATCTTCGGAACGATAAAACAAAATTCCATACTCCATCCCCAGCATTCCCATGACTGAGGCGTAGAGTGTACCTACATCCCATTTATTAACTTCTATAGATATGATTTGCTGTTCTTCTAAAAATTCCCAGGGTGCGGCTTGCCAAATAGCATAGGCTTTTTCGTGTAAAGGTTTAGCATACTGTGGAGGAACATCAGGAATTTGACTGTCGATGATTTCTGCAAACCCGCGAAACAGTTCATCAATTAAGGGTAGTTCTGGCGAATAATCGATCGCAATATCCAAATCTTGGAGAACACCACGCAGATAAAATTGAATTTCCCGATCGCGCACGACAATTTTTTGGGGTCGCGCGGGTTTAGCTGGACTGTGGGGATGTTCCATTGCTCGCATTAAGGTGCGAACGATCGCTTCCGGCCCAGTATCTTCTGATATTACATCCATTCCCCGGACAATGCCTTGGGAGCCATCCACCCAGAGAATACAATCGCCCTTGGACTCTGAGTTGAAATTTGGGGTGGGCGATGATGACAACGGACGGCGATCGCCCTCCCATACAGAAGGAATTTGGGTTAATTTCTTCAACCGACGACTGGTAGAGCGATTAAAACTTGTCATAGAGTAGGTTAATCAGAAACAGGCGATGGAAAAGTACACTTTCGGGAATGGCTGGCCATGAAGCAAATGTTCTTGGCTTGGTTATAGCTCAGGCTGGAACTCTAAAAATACCAAATCTTTAAACACACTGAGTCTCTCAATTCTAGAATAAAAATATTGCCCTGCTTTTGATAGAGTGTTCACAATTTAGCGATTAGCGTCATCATTGTCGCTAGAATGAATAAAAAAACGGAAAGACAACCCAAGGGCAATCACTAGCCCGAAGCGGATATTTTACATCATTTAAGGAGTTGAAAAGCGGATGACACAAGCAACTCAGTCTCAACAAAGAGGGATACTGTTGAGCGAAGCCGCTTTGCGGCAAGTAAAGTCCCTGCAAGAAAAGCAAGGTCAAGATTTATGCTTGAGGGTAGGAGTACGCCAAGGTGGCTGCTCTGGGATGTCTTACATGATGGACTTTGAACAGGAAAGCAAGATCACTCCTCAAGACGAAGTTTTTGATTACGATGGCTTCAAAATTGTCTGCGATCGCAAAAGTATTTTATATCTTTATGGCTTAATGCTTGATTATAGCGATGCCATGATCGGTGGTGGTTTCCAATTTACCAATCCTAATGCTACTCAGACCTGCGGTTGCGGTAAGTCATTTGGGGTGTAAGATTGTCAATTGTCAGTGGTCAGTTGTTAGTTCCGAGTAACTACTGACTAATGACTAATGACTAATGATTAATAACTAATGACTAACACTGTTGATTCCCTGTTTGATACAGGATTAGAACGTTATAAAGCTGGGGAGCCTGCTGCTGATTTGATTCCCGTGTTTAAAGAAGTATGCGATCGCGCTCCCAAAGCCAGTGCAGCTTGGATTTGCCTAGCTTGGTTATATTTGCTAGAGGATAAACCAAATTTAGCTCTCAAGGCAGCACAAAAAGCTGTAAAAATCAATCCCCAAGACCCACAAGCTAGAGTAAATCTCGCTGTGGCTATGCTAGAAACTGGTCAAAAAGGCTTGCGGCAACATATTGACATTACACAACAATTAATGTTGGTCAATCCTGATTGGCGAGATGAGATTCAAAATAGTATTGCAGATGGTTTAAGCAGAAAACCCGATTGGCAAAGCTTGGCCAAAGTTAAAGGCTGGTTGTTTAATGAATAGTGGCTAGGGAATTGGGGATAGAGACTAGAGGTTAGAACTTATATTCAAGATCATTGTTTCGTCGTCCCCAATCCCCAATCCCCAATCACTAATCCCCAATCTCCACTTCCTCATGAAAGAAAAATTATTAAACTGGCTAAATTTGATTTTAGTAGCAGATGTATTTCTGGTATTGCTGGGCTTTGTTTGGTTTGCGATCGCTGTTATGGGTGAAGCGATCGGAGTTAATTTAGGTCTAGATTTGTGGCACAAACTTTGGCAACCTGTATTTAACCCCGCGATCGGCATTCTGATGGGTGGTGCAATTCTGAGTGGTTTGATTAGTTGGGTATCCCGAAAATTTCTTTCTAGTCAATAATTGATCATCACTCGTTGATAAATGGAACCAACGGTTGAACAGTTAAAAGCTTTCTACAATTTATGTGTACGAGCGAGTAACCTACTACAAACGATAGAGTTAACTAGATACGATCCTCGCTCACAGAGAATAGTAGTACTTATAGGACAAACAATTCAAGCAGAGATTTTGAGCAATGGGGAGACTATCATACAATGAGTGATGCCAATTATGTGCAATTAACAGAAGTAGAACTGAGGGAATACGTAAAACGTCATCCCCAAGATGAAGAAGCCTTTCAACACTATCTCTCAATTGTTAGGGCTAAACCAAACAGGGTTGTGGTTAGCACAAGTGAACAGTTAGAGACTGAGCTAAAGAAAAGACTGGCATCGTAAACATAATTGTGAGCAATTAACTTGACTGCAAAATTTCTTGTAAGGCTTGTTGTAAATTCTGATACTGATATTTAATTCCAGATTCTAAGGCTCGTTTGGGAAGTACTTGTTGACCTTCTAGAACAACGATCGCTCCATCTCCCAAAAGAGCTTCTAGAGCAAAAGCTGGGACAGGTAACCATGAAGGACGGTTCATTACTTGTCCCATCGTTTGGCTTAGGTCATTCATCCGAACTGGATGGGGTGCAGTAGCATTATATACCCCTTCTAGTTGTGGATTGGTTAAGGCTTGCACAATCAGATTTACCAAATCATCAATGTGAATCCAAGAAAACCATTGACGACCGCTACCAATTGGCCCCCCAGCATAGAGTTTGAAAGGGGTAATCATTTTTCCTAAAGCACCACCCAACCCTAGAACAATACCTAAACGTAGTATCACTAGGCGAACACCTGATTGTTTCACTTTTTGGGCTTCTGCTTCCCAAGCTTGACAAACTTGAGCGAGAAAATCCCTACCAGAGGGGCTATTTTCGTCAAAGGTAGTGGTTTCACTTGTACCGTAGTAACCAATAGCAGAAGCGTTAACTAATACTGTAGGCTTGGGGTTAGCTTTTGCTATGGCTTCGACTATTTTTTCTGTGCCTAGTTGACGGCTGTTCAGAATCTCTCGTTTGTGTTCTGGTGTCCAGCGTGCCTCAGCAATGGGTTCTCCCGCCAAGTTGACTACACCATCACAACCAGCAATTACATCTTGCCACGCCCCGGATGTAGTGGGTGTATAAGCAACAATTTCTACATTGGCAAACGTTTGTGCAGGAAAATGCCTGCGAGCCGATGCAGTGTTACGGGTTAAGACAATTATTTGATGACCTTCTTTATGAAGTCGTTGTACTAGTCGAGTTCCGACAAATCCTGTTGCGCCTGTAATTGCTACTTTCATAATGCACCTCCCCAAACCCTTATTTTAAAGTTTTTTATCAAATTTTCAACTTATGTTGCTGGGATTGGGGACAAGTCAATAGTCAATAGTCAATAGTCCATAGCTAAAGACCTTCATTTTTGACTGTTGACTGTTGACCAACTTAAAAGTCTACGCCCCTTTTGAGTTCTACACCTTGATTGGCATAGTGTTTGTGGCAGTAAACTTCCGAGTGAATACTGGCTAGGTCAAAGTAAGCGGGTTGATTTTGGCAACGTCCAGTAATAATGATTTCGGTGTCGCGGGGTTTACGAAGTAAGGCTTGGACAATTGGTTCTACCGGGAGTAGTTCCAAGTCAACAGTGGGATTGAGTTCATCAAGGATGATGGTTTTGTAGAGTCCAGAGGCGATCGCCACTTTAGCTATTTCCCAACCCCGTTCTGCTTCTACGTAGTCTAATTCTTGCCGAGAATTGCGCCAAACAATCGCATCTCGACCGCAGCGTTGATGATCTACCACTTCCGGGTATGATTGCCGTAAAGCGGCGATCGCTGCATCTTCTGTATAACCGCTACCACCTTTGAGCCACTGCATAATTAATACCCGCGTTGACCCTGGATGGTTAATACCCCTACCAATCGCTTGTAATGCCTTACCTAAAGCACTGGTAGATTTACCTTTACCTGCACCAGTATAAATTTCAATCCCCTTCATCAAAAGTTCTGTGGCTTTGGGGTGGTGTAAAGGTTTCATTTCTGAGTGTAAATCCGCAATGTCAAGTAATTTTTGCGGCGCACCTCTTCCCGTCGCAATAATTTCTAACTCTTGGGGTTTAGATTTTAATGTTCCCACTACCTCATCTACCGAAAGTAAACCTAAATCAAGGACTGGGTTAATCTCATCCAAGACAACAACAGAATATAAACCAGAAGCGATCGCACCTTTGGCGACATCCCAACCCCGTCCCGCTTCACTACGGTCAAAAGTTGTAATTTCTTCTGGGCCAAAAAATTCTGCTCTCCCGGTGCGTACTTGGTCTATTAAATGGGGGAATCCACGCTGTAATGCAGCGATCGCTCCATCTTCGTCGTAATCTCGTTCGGGTCCTTTTAAAAAGCGTAATAGCAGTACACGATTGGAATTGTTCGGTGCGTTTATTCCTAAGCCTATGGAGCGTAAAACTACGCCCAACGCTGCTTGCGACTTACCTTTACCGACACCATCATATACATGAATTTGGCCAGTAAGCCGTTCTGAACGCACTTGTGCCGTGCGGATACCGATGCCGTTCCTTGTCATCTGTTGAAAAGCTGTAACGTGGCAGTTTCCTATCTTACCGGAGGTTAGGGCGCTACGCTCTAAATTCAAAACCTTACACTCTTAAACCCCTATACCCCTACACCCTTACACCCCTAAACCCGGTCTCAACAGAAAATCTGGGTGCGTAAGTCCTATTAAAGATAAATCGGAGTATACTGGCACACCAAGAGAGTTAGTAAGGATTGGGGATGGGGAACTGAGAATGGGATAATTATTACTCAACACTTAGTCCTTATTACTCAGCATTCATTATTACAGCTATACTCTCTACAGTTTCCCTTTTTTGTTGAGTGTCTATGTTTGAAGATTTGACTATACCCAGGATTTTGCCGATTGGCGCAATTTTGTTTAACTTATTGTTTTTACTGATTGCTATTCCCATAGAAGGTTATATCTACCATAAAAGACTCAACTTTGATAAGAAGACTAGTGTTTTTTATGCGATCGCCGTCAATAGCTTTTCTGGTGTCATCGGTTGGGTGGTATTTTTTTTCGTGGAGCCTGTATTACCAATACCGATAAAGGCTGAGTTAATTAATTACATATTTTTTAATATTTTTAGATCAACCAATACCCAAAGTGTTCTGATTTTAACTACTTTTATCATTTTCTTTTCGACTTTTTTAATGAAATTTTTTCTTTTGAGGCTCTTTGTTTTTACCTTAAGTGAAGATATCGGGAAGAAGCAAGAAGAACCCCAACCATTGTACCGTCAGAAAATCCGTTTCATCAGTAAAATTAGGCTTCAAGATACAAATTTAGTAACTACAACACTTATTGCCAATTCGTTAAGTTACACCGCCATAACTATTATTTTATTGATACGCAATAGGTAAGCAAAATCAAGGTTATTCGTAATACAAAAATACAAAGGTAGGTAAATTGTGAATTTATTATTCAAAGACCTTTTTGGGATATTTAAAATTTTTGAAGATGTTTATGAGCGGGTCAGAAAAATATTAATCCCAACCACAGCTTATTCTTGGCAGACATTCATTTATTTGAGTGTATTTTCTTGGGTAATGTCCTATTTTGCTACAGGTTATATCAGAGATATAATTGCCCTTTGTGGTTGGTTATTTTTAATTGCAGGTACAGCTTGGTACACAACTGATGATCCTTTGAGAGTTCCTGGTACTTTCATGCCAGTAGGAGCGGTGATTACAGGATTTTTAGTTAGTGTATTTGCTTTTAGTAATCAGGAAGATGTTATTACATCTAGAACAGTTGTACTTTGGCCGACAATATCAGCATTAATCACAGCAATTCCTGAATTTATTGAAGGGAGCGACACAGACTCTAAAACTCGGATTCCTAAACCAGATGCTCGGCAAAAAATCATTGTTTTAGTTGCTAGTTGTATGATGATAAGTTGCTGGCTTCAGTTTTACTTTGTTCTAGATAAATGGTTACAAGAATATCCTAGTTTATTAGCTGAGAACTTTGGGCGTAGTACTTTTGTAATTACCAGAGAAGAGCAACAAAAAATTCCTACTAATGGAGTTGTAATTTTAGATAGACTGCAACCATTAGTCGAGGAACAAATCGCTGAAAGACCTTGGTCAGAGGTTGAAAGATGGCTCCTAGAAGCAAATGTTAGAGTTGGTCAATTAGGTAGGGAAGTATTAAATAATAACTTGGCACAATATGAAGAAAAAGCACTCTGGCGTGTTGAGCCGCGTGTAGTTAATAATAAGTCAGGTTACAGGTTAGATTTACTCAGCATTTGGACAGGCCCGACGGCTAATCCTCGTGGTTATTTTCTGCGGAAATCATGCCAAATTGACCCAGTGGCAACAACACCAATTAATACTACTACTAACAGTAGAACACCGGAGGAGAAAAAAGCCGTTGCAGAAATACAATGCGATCGCTTGAATAAATTATTCTCAGGTGCAGCACCACCGCAGCAGTAAGGGATTGGGTATTGGGTATTGGGGAGATAAATTATGATGAGAACTTTTGTAATTGCTAAGAATGTATTTCAGGAAGTGGTACGCGATCGCATCCTGTATATTATCGGTTTTTATGTCTTGCTGTTGGCTGTGGCTATCCGGGCTTTACCTGAGTTTGCTGCATCAACTGAAGATAAAATGTTTCTAGATTTCGGTTTGGCGGCGATGAGTGTCATCAGTTTAATTATCGCTATCTTTGTGGGTACAGGATTGATTAATAAGGAAATAGATAAAAGAACTATTTTGTTATTAATTGCTAAACCTGTAAGCCGTGGAGAAATTATCACAGGGAAATTTTTTGGTTTATCGTCCGTACTGACTGTTTTAGTTGTCAGTATGACGGCAATTTATTTACTCTTTTTGCAGTTTGGTAATATTCCCCATACAACACCGAGTATCTTAATTGCCGTCTTGTTTTTATGTTTGCAGTTATCTTTGATAACGGCTGTAGCTATTACCTTCGGGGTTTTTACTAGCTCCTTACTGGCTATAGCTTTAACTTTTGCCGTGTATCTTATGGGCAATATTACTCAGAATATAGTAGAGTTTAGCCGTCTGAGTCGTAACCCTGCAATGGAAGGTATTAGTCAGATTTTATATCTTATATTGCCAGATTTATCTCGATTAGATTTAAAGAATGATGCTGTTTATGGTGTACAAGCACTACCTGATACGATCGCACTCATGGGTAATGCTGTCTATGGTTTTGTATATATTGCCATGTTATTGGCGATCGCTATTTCCCTTTTCTCACGTCGGGAGTTTTAAATTATTCCCAAATCACTATTTGGGGATTGCAGATTTTACCATCAGGCATAATGGTATCGTGTAACTTAGCTAAAGCTATTTTTGTTCCTTCTAGGTTGGCATTAGTTAAGTTGGCTTTAGTCAAATTTGCCCATGTCAGGTCAGTGTTAGTGAAGTTGACCTCTGTTAAGTTAGCTTCTAGTAGTGTGGCTCCAGATAACTTTGCATCTGTCAAATTAGCTCTGGATAAATTGCCCTCGATTAAAGATGTCTCTACTAATGTGCCTTGAGTTAGGTCAGCTTCACGTAAATCAGCCGCGCATAAAGAAGCACCCCAAAGATTAATATTACGACATTGCGATCGCCATAACAAAGCTCCACACAAATTCCCTTGTGTTAAATCGGCATCTGTCAAATCAGCTTCTGATAAAACAGCTTCATACAACTTAGCCTCACGCAAATTAGCTTGCATTAAGTTTGCTCCAGTCAGGTTTGCACCCGTAAGAATACAACCAGATAAATTGGCAAAACTTAAATCTGCCCCTATTAAGTTAACACCACTTAAATCAACTGTACTTAAGTCAATTCCACTCAAATTACAGCCATTAAAATCTCGACGCTGACAAAGTTTATCTTTGATTTGACTCAGGAGTAATGCTTGTGGTTCAGCAAAATTTCTCATGTTATTCACCTGCGAGTGTCAATGAGCGAACAAGACTACTATGAAAGATACTGTATAACGAGATTACACCCTGAAAGCTAAATGAACATAGCAAAATTTTCCTAAAAAATAGAATTTATTTTGCTATTCTGCAAAATTCCTTCAGTTCAGCCATTTTAACAACATAGATAGCTGATCAAAGTCATGAAACACTGATACAGAACTTACGTAACTGGCACAATAGTAGAGTCCATAAAATATGGAAAATCCTCTGTACAAAATTATTAGGACTGACGCACCCTAATACCCATTCTCTATGAAGTTGCGCCAAATAAATGATGTAGAGACGTTGCGTGCAACGTCTCTACAGTACAGAATAAATGGCATCTTCATCAAGAAACAGTATCAAGTTAGTTTGATTATGACAAAGGTAATTGGTAATGAGTGACTAGATAATCAGCACTCGTCACTCATAGACTATTTATGCAGATTTTAGGTTTCATTTTTTCACCAAAAAATATGCTGTGGCATATTCAGGTAACTGCCGAATATATTGCCTAAAAGAGTTTTGGCTGGGAAAAATTCCAGCTAGAAAATCAAGTTGGTATAAATTAGGTAAAAATGCTCCACCTGTATCTGCAATAACTCCCATTTGTAATTGCTTACGTCCACCTTGCGTATGCTCTAACAAAACTACTCTACCTAAGCCAATATTTAAAACATCTCCGGCAAAAGTAACTCCTGGCTTAACGGAAATTTTAGCGTCTATCTTGTGTCCGTAGCCCTTAATTGCATCAACTTGCCGAAAATACCAATAACGCTTTTGTGATGTTGCTTTTAATCCACGGACATAAGACATCCCGTTATTTCTATCCACGTTAAAAAATGCTCTAGAGCCATCAGTAAAATTGACGAGAATAGTCCCTTGCATTAAAGCTTCTTCTAGTCCATTTCTGGTTAAATAAGCCAGAGGTTCAACTTTGCCAAATTCCTTACCACCCGGTTCATAAATGCCAGATAAAACATCCTGTTTTGTATATCTGGTATAAAATTTGTCGGTAATATTATTGTCTTTTAAACTATAAATTGGTGTGTTAAAAGTTGCTGTGCGTTTCCGAGAGCCTGGGTGAGTAAATACAGCATATTTTGTCAATCTCAATTGCTTTTGTACTTGATTTTCTGGGTTATATGCTGTCCATTTAATGACGCGGAAGTTGCGGTTGATAAAGTTAGGATTTTGTAACCGAGTGATGCGATTTTTGGCGATGTCTTCCTTGAGGACTTCAATCATGAAGTCTAGAGTCTTGAGGATATCTTCTGTTGTGACTTTTTGCGTACTCAGTAATCCGGGACGTAAAATATCTGGGTCATCTGAACCGTGTTCTTGAAAGTATTGTCTTGTGTTGACGAGGACTGTTAACAAATCTGATTGATTAACATTAACTTTAGCCGTCGGTAATTGTACTGGAGACAAAATTTGATTACCATTGACGCTAAATTTATACTTTCTCCACTCATCAATAATAGGATAAGTGATAGATGTTGTGGCTACATCGGGAGTTGAGTTAGGCGTATTTTGCGGCGTTATCTGTTGGGAAGATATTCCCGCCTGATTAATTCCTGTTTTCTGCCCCAAAGAGGTATTTATTGGGGGATTATGAATAGTTGCTTGAGTTACCCTGAGTTGAGATTTATTAGCTATTACCTGTTGATTTAAGTCGAAACTTTTATCCTCTAGAGATTTTTGGTCTGGCTGTTTAGCTTGGGAGTAACTATCATATATAGTACTACTCGCTATACCCACCAGTGATAAAGCTGCAACACCTAGCAAGAGTCTCATTTTTGGGCTGAACAGGATACTCATAAATTGCCAACAAATTTCCCAATACTAATTTGATAATGCGCTTTTAAGGCATTTGACAGGGCATCAAAGCTCTCCCACTTCTGGGGAGAAAATCAGCCTAACGTCACATTATAACCTGCATACTGATGACTAAACTTTCATTCCTATTCTTGAGCCTTTGACTATAATCTGTCTACTAGCCAATATAAACACTCAGTAATTGGGGGAAATGCAGATTGCTGAGGAATCTTTCTAGAGATTCATGAAAAATTGTTTGTATTTTTTGACGATCGCAATCATATATTCTTGTCGGTTTGTCAATTACTAAGTTATACACATAGAGAATCACACACTACTGTTAAGAATTACACTGGGTAGTTTAATTATCCGGATACAGAAATACCTGAAAACAAAATGTTAAGTATCCCTATTAATCAACATTTGCCTCATACACCTCATTTGGTGACATCCTTACCGGGGCCTAAAGCTAAAGCAATTGTAGAACGCGATCGCGCTGTTACTTCTCCTTCTTATACCCGCGACTATCCCTTGGTGGTGAACCGTGGTGAGGGCTGTATGGTGGAAGATGTTGATGGCAATGTATTTTTAGATATGACAGCAGGTATCGCCGTCACCGCCACCGGACACGCCCACCCAGAAGTAGTCAGGGCAATTCAAGAACAGTCGGCGCGTCTCATACATATGTCGGGAACAGATTTCTATTATGAGCCGATGGTGGAACTAGCAGAAAACCTAGCCAGCCAAGCCCCTTTTGTTCACGATACAAAAGTATTTTTCACCAATTCCGGCGCAGAGTCCAACGAAGGGGCCATTAAACTAGCTCGATATTACACTAAGCGATCGCTCATCATCGCTTTTGTAGGCGCATTCCACGGGCGCACCTACGGGGCTATGTCTTTGACTGGTTCTAAAACTGTACAGCGTGCTAATTTCGGGCCGTTAGTACCAGGGGTGACTCACATTCCCTACGGCACTCACGCTAGCCTAGATTACTTGGAAAATAATTTATTGACTACAATCATCCCTGCTCATGAAGTAGCCGCTATTGTTGTTGAACCAATTCAAGGAGAAGGCGGTTATATCGTGCCAGAGGATGGTTTTTTGCAGAGAATCCGTAATATCTGCGATCGCTATGGCATATTAATGGTAGTCGATGAAGTGCAATCAGGTATGGGGCGCACCGGCCGCTTATTTGCCATTGAGCATTGGAATGTCACACCTGATATTATTACCACCGCCAAAGGTATCGCTAGCGGGATGCCCTTGGGAGCGATTTTAGCCCGTGCTGAATTGATGACTTGGCCTCCCGGTTCCCACGCCACCACATTCGGCGGCAATCCGGTAGCTTGTGCGGCGGGTATTGTCACCCTCAAACTACTCGAAAGTGGCTTGATGGATAACGCCACTCAAATGGGCGAATTATTACAAACTGGTTTAACTCAATTGCATCAACAATTCCCCAGAATGTCCTTACCCAGAGGTAAAGGATTAATGGTGGCGGTGGATTTATTAGATGAGGACGGTAATTTTGATTCTAAGTTGCGCGATCGCATCATTCAAGAAGCCTTCTATTGCGGACTGTTATTACTAGGTTGTGGTAAAGCCGCAATTCGTTTCTGTCCACCTCTAGTCATCAACCGTGAACAAATCCAAACCACCCTGGATATCCTGGCGGAAATTTTAAGATAAGTAGATACATCCTATGGCGCTTCTCTACTTTTGACAGAAGATTCACATTTTAGAGATTATCAGGGTCAATATTCAATTCTCGCAACTTAGCGGCTAGGCGTTCAGCACGCTGTTTTTCTTGTTCAGCACGCAGTGTTTCTTGTTCCGCACGTTGCTTTTCTTGTTCCGCACGTAGTGTTTGCTGTTCCGCGCGCAATGTTTCCTGTTGTGCCAATTCTTCAGGTGTTGGTACTAACTGTCCTTCTGCTTTGAAATAGCGTAACTGATTGTTCTGTACACCCAAGTATAAATCTAACTGCTGACTCCATAACCAACCTTGGGGATTTGGTTCTATAGGTTGATAATGACCATCTACTAAATGAAATCCGACAAATTCTAAATTATTGGGGTCAAACCAAAAATATTCTGGTGTGCGAAAGATATCTTGATAAATTTGCTTTTTTAAGTCTTTATCCGTGGCTTTTGTCGAAGGTGATAGCAATTCAACAATGATATTGGGATACTTACCGTCTTCTTGCCAGATTACCCAACTTTTCCGGGGTTTCTTTTCGCATCCTCGCACTACAAAAAAATCAGGGCCGCGAAAGTCCTCTGATTTGAGTTGACGTTGGCTATAATAAATTGTTAGATTTCCCGCCGCATAAAAGTCATCGCGGTTTTGCCACCACAATTCTAAGCATTGTAATAACAGAATAATTTGGCGTAGATGTAAATCGCTTTCCAATGGTGGTTCGTGACTTTCAATATCTCCTGGTGGAAATATTATACCTGCTACTGGTTGTAAATCTTGGGCGATTGACATGACTTAATTGGGGCTAAGGGTGATATACGAGGATGGGATGCACAGGTGTTATTACTATCATAATCTGGCTGATCTCTAGTTCTCGGCTATGATCGAATCTACTTACATCACTTGCAATTCACGTACTACCAAAACTCTTAACTCAGTCACTCGTTTCAAAGCTACATCATTGGTCAAAAATGCCTCACAACTAGCCATTAAAGCTGCTGCTATTTGTAACGCATCTGGTAACTGAAGGTTATAAAGCACTCTTATTCTGGCAGCTTCTCGCGCAATTGCAGCATTAATCTCCACAAAAACCACTGCATCTTGTTGTAATACGTCAACAAAAGCCTGCTCTAAATCTGCTAACCCCAGACGGATAGCACCTACTAAACATTCTGATAAGGTTATGCCAGATATAACTGCTGTAATGTCAGCATCTAAACGCTCAAAAATTGGTTCAACTAAATCAACAAGTTGCGGATTCTGTTCTACAAAATAAATTACAGGTGCTGTATCGAGAAATAAGCGGGAAACTCCGTTTAAAGCATCATGAATTTTCATTCCTCTGTCCGTAACAACCTTTCTCGATGTGCATCACCTTCTCGACGATGTTGCGAAACCCAATCTTGAGCATCTTCACCAAAAAGCGGATAGGAAGCTATACCTTTCAAGTCGCTCCACTTGCGTTTTACTTGGACTTGAGTGATGTGTTTTTTTACACGCTCTACTAAATGCCCCATCACTGTTAATTGCTCTTCTGGAGTCAATTGCTCGATTTCGCTGAAAATTTTTTGAAGTGACGGACTCATTAATTTGACCTGATTAATTGCGGTGCATAATCACAGATATTGTATTTTAGTCTGAAGCTACAAGGTGCGATCGCGCAATATATATTTTTGATGGTTATGAAATTTTTCCTGCTGAATGACTAAACTGTGCTTAAGCCTCTACAGTTAATCATTATGTCACCGAAAACCGCACTCAATCTTTTTTCATTATTGTGGCAAAACTATAGCGCCAGAGTTACTTATGCCCGCACATATCAACAAATGATTACTGCGGCTGGTGGGACTGTGGCTAATGACCATATTGCTTTTCGGTCGTTGCGTTTATTGGTAGATAGCCCACGAGGTAAAGTAAATTTGGGTATTAACTATCTATCTCAAATAGCTGAGGCTTTGGGTTACGAACCTGCGGGAGAATATAACTTTCCGCAAACTCATCTTTATGCCCGTCACTATCGTCATCCTCAACAAATAGAGTTTGATTTACCTAAGTTATTTATCAGCGAATTAATTGTTGATGAATTGCCAGATAATATTATCCAACTCATTACTCAAACAGTCTCTACCATTCCTGATGAATTTACCTCACCTCTAACTTATTTCTCACTAGCAGAAGGAAACGACGAAGTTGTTGCCCAACAATTGCAAAATTTTTTCACCCGTCCTTGGTTGACTCCTCGGCGTTCTGTGGTGGAAGCGGTGAATCAAGTTACTCAATATGGCGCATGGGTATTGTTACACGGCTATGCTGTTAACCACTTTACAGGATACGTTAATCGCCATCAAATTCCAGAATATGCAGATATAGATGATACGGCTCGTGGTTTGGCTAATTTGGGTGTACCTATGAAGGCAGAAATTGAAGGCGATGTTAACCGGGGTTTGCGTCAAACAGCAACCCAAGCGGTTAAGGAAATGGTAACAGTTATAGATGATATTAGTGGTCAAGAAGTCGAAATTCCTTGGACTTACGCCTATTACGAAATAGCCCAACGTTATCCCCTACAAGTGGAACCTGGAAAAGAGGGGCTATTTGATGGTTTTCTAGGCAATAATGCCCAACAGCTATTTGAAATGACTAGACTGGTTGAGTGCGATGCTGCAAAGATAGGGAAATAATAAGGTTGAAAAGCATTGTATGCGATCGCCATTGCGCTAGGAAATGATTTATCACGCAGAGGAGGACACTTGCGTGGGTGGGTTCCCGAATTGAGCAAAGTGTCCGTCGCGCAGAGGCGCGGAGAGTTATACCAATTAGAAAAAAGAATGGGACAAATAAACCATCTGTAGAGACGCGATTTATCGCGTCTTCTTCACCCAAGGATGTATTGCAATCATTAATTGAATTGGTATTAGGAGAGAATTATTGGCGTGTATAGCGATGTTTTACGCCGATGGGGAAATATTCGCGATCGCCCATTGGTGCTAGGGCTATCTGTGGTATTTGGTATTCTGGGGGGACATAGTTGGCAAATTCACCGTTTAAGCGCAATAGTTGGGTGAGAATTGATGTGGCTATGGTTTGGCGTTTGTCTTCGCTATCTTCTACCCCTGGTGCTAGTTCTACAACTACGGATAAAAAGCGGTTTTTGTCAGCGTCTTCTTTTACTTGCAAGACAAATTTACCTGTTACCCATGCTTGAATGACTGGTTGTTCTAAACCGACGGAGATGTTTTCGGGGTAGATATTAGCTCCAAAATAGGAGACTGTAAAGTTTGAGCGTCCAAAGACGTAGACGAAGGGTAGTTGATTAATTCCTCTGGGGGGGTTGGGAGTAGTAGAAGCAAGGGTTTCTAGGGGATTAAAGCCCCAATTTGCGAGGAATTGCAACATAGCATCATAACCGATGATTCCGCCTGTGTCTAAGATGTTGTAGCGGATGAGGGGAACACCGTTGTTACCAGAGAAGAGTAATTGACCGTCTTGGACTTGAAAAAAGCGGCTAACCGGGTCATATTGTACCAGTGTAGGTAAGCGGGATTCACCAAATAAAGCTTTGGCTGCTTCGGGATTTTGGGCTAAAAAGCGGCGAATGCAAATACTTAACGGTGTTTCGTTACCCAACACACCAGCATCGGCTGTACCGTAAAGTGATGCTGAGTCATAACAAGGATTTTGGGAACCCACTCTTTCCCCAACTAAACTGCGCCATTCCTCACTAAATACTTCCCCCGCCATCACCAGTTTAATTTGATAGCGTTGCCACTCCACACCACGGGCAATTCCTGTATCAATCACATCTTTGAGGAATGGTGGATATCCCAACAGCACCACCTGGTCAAAATTACTACCGAGTTCCTGCACTACCCGTAAAATATCTTCTTTATTATTACCCGGTGTAATGACGGTAATGGGGTAGCCTTTACTGGCAAGATAACGACAGCAATTAGTAGTAAACATACCACCCACCCATGTACCTAAAGTGAAACAAATCACTGCTAGGGTGCGTCTGGTGTCAGCAGCAAAGCTATCATGAAAAATCTGCTCAAAGCGTGTAGCGATTTGCAGCTCATCAGTGAAGAAACGAGGCCAGAATGTGGGTTTACCTGTGGAACCAGAGGAAGCAGCTATCATATCGCAACCAGACAAATTGCCGTGGCGACACAAGTCAGCCAGAGGATAACGAGAAATATAATTATCTTTAGCGATCGCAGGTAATCTGCCAAAATCCTCTAAAGTTTGAATAGCAGCAGCATCAATACCTCTCTCTGCTAAAAAAGCCTGGTATGCAGGTACATGAGCGACTACATCACGAAATAAACTTAAAACTGCTGACTCATCAGAGGTTCCGATATGTTCTTTCAGTAAAGATTCTAGGGAAGTAGAAACAAAATCTCCCCAAGCCTCAATCACATCTTTTCTTCTGGATTCTTGATTCATAATGCACCTAACCCCTTCGGGGAATTCAAAATTCAAAATTCGTCTTGAAAAGTTTCCTACGGCGGGAAACCCGCCTACAGAACTTTTCGCAAAATTCAAAAAAAGTCAGTGGTCATTAGAAACATTGCAGTACAACGTCCTTACATAATATTTCCCCTCTACTCTCCCACCTCTTCTGTTCCTCAACTCCCCATTCCCCATCTTTAGAGAATATTCGTAAATGCGACTACAGTTGTTGTAGTAATTTAGAAAAACCCTTACCTATCCTTCAGCATCATGCAGGTTTATTGCAGTAAGCAACACGCAAATAATAGCGGTAATCGTTTTTGTACTCACTGTGGTGAGCCTTTACCGCTTGCTGTGAAGCAAGTTGTAGATAATCGCTATCGCATCATACGTCAATTAGGACAGGGTGGTTTTGGACGCACTTATTTGGCTGAAGATATTAAAAAATCTCATAAAACTTGTGTGCTGAAGGAATTTGCACCCCAAGTAGAACACAAAGAGGATTTACAAAAAGCCAAGGAGTTGTTTGAGCGAGAAGCAAATGTCCTCAAGAAACTCCAGCATTCCCAGATTCCGCGTTTTCACGGTTCCTTACAAGCCAAGATTGGTACTAAAGATTTCTTCTTTTTAGTACAAGATTATGTGGAGGGTGATAATTATCTCCAACTTTTAGAACAGCGTCAAAGTCAGGGGAAAACTTTTACTGAAGAGGAAGTAATTACTTTATTACGGCAAATTTTACCTGTTTTAATTTATATTCACTCTCAAAACACGGTTCACCGCGATATTTCTCCTGATAACTTGATTTTGCGCCGTTCTGATAATTTACCCGTACTCATTGACTTTGGTGGTGTGAAACAATTACCAGCATCTCAGGGTTTCTGGTCTACAAAGTTGGCTGGTAATAATACTTTATTAGGTAAAAAAGGTTACGCACCAGAGGAACAACTACGACAGGGAAAAGTATTTATAAACAGCGATTTATACTCTTTGGCAGTAACCGCTTTAGTCTTACTTACAGGTAAAGAACCACAAAAATTATACGACAGCTATCAGGGTGTTTGGCGTTGGGGGAAAGAAATCAACGCCAGTATTCAACTAGAATCTGTGTTAAAAAGGATGCTTGCTTATAAGCCAGGCGATCGCTATCAAAATGCTGCACAAATCCTCACCGACTTACCCTCACCCTCATCCCTTACCAAGCCGCCAACTACCCATCTCACCAAGATTAAGACGATGGTAGTGTCTCCAGGACGCAAGGTAACAGTTCTTGCTAGTAAACTACACAACAAAACTCAGTCCGTGAGCCAAAAGTTACCTTTACCTGTTTGGCTGCGTCCTTTTGCTGTCAGTTTTGGGGGAACAGCTTTAGTTGTCTTAACAGGTGCAGGCACTTGGGCATTAGTAAATTCCGTAGTTCGTGGCGTATCTTCAATCACTATACCTTCGATTTCCTTACCCGAATTACCATCCTTACCCAATCCACTGGCGCAACCAGTCAGCGACAAAAACAAAACTAGTAGTAGTGAAGTTCTCAGCCGTCGTCAACAGCTAGAAATTCCCGAAACATTTTTTATTCAAATGACAGATAGCTTATTCTACGCTCAAAAGCCAGAATTAAAGGGACGTAGCCTCACATCAAAACCAGAAGATGCACCCCTAAGAGATCAATGGCACGCTGTCGCTGGTGAATTTTTGAATAAAATAGAACAGGCAAACCTCAGTACAGCAGCTCGGCGCAAACTGGGAAGCTATACCCAAAAAGATTATGAAAACTGGAGAAGACAAGCACGTTCTGGACAACTGGGAAATTACACAGCTAGCCAACTAAATAAAGACACAAATGAAAAATTTGATCGGTTGTTTCCTGGTCAGCAGCGTGGGAAACTGAATCAGCAAACTTTCGGTCAAGTTTGGTATGCGATCGCAGCTGATCAAGTAAGTAAAGCACAATCTAAGTAGGGTAATTGATAATTGGTAACTACTGACAACTGACTATGGACTAATGACTAATGACTAATGACTAAATTATATTGTTCAAAAGGACACGAGAATTACCCAGGGACTCGGTTCTGTCTTAAGTGTGGGGAGAAGTTGGTGGATAATTTTTTTACACAGGGAATTCAACCTGGGTTAACTTTAAGCGATCGCTATCTGATTGTACGTCAAGTTGGTCAGGGGGGATTTGGGCGCACTTATTTAGCTGAAGATATTAACCGTTTCCGCGAACTTTGTATTTTAAAAGAATTTTCTCCCCAAGTTCAAACAGCCTACGTCTTACAAAAAGCAGAGGAGTTGTTTCAACGGGAAGCAAAGGTTCTCCATCAGCTACAACATCCCCAAATACCGCGCTTTCGAGAAATATTTCGTGTCAATCTAGCGGGTAAGGAATATCTATTTTTAGTTCAAGATTATGTAGAAGGGGAAACTTATAGCGGGTTATTAAATCACCGCATACAGCAGGGTTTAAGATTCACAGAAGCAGAAATTCGCCAACTGTTGCAGCAAATTCTCCCAGTTTTAGACTACATCCATTCTCTGGGTGTGATTCATCGGGATATATCGCCAGATAATCTCATTCTTCGTAGTGTTGACAGATTACCAGTATTGATTGATTTTGGTGGTGTCAAACAAGTAGTAGCCGTTGTTGCATCTCAATATTATCAACCTGGTGTAGTTGCATCTCCACCAGCCGCTACCCTACTAGGTAAAATAGGATTTGCACCACCAGAACAGATGCAAACTGGAACTGTCTCTCCCCACAGTGATTTATATGCTTTGGCTGTCACGGCAGTAGTTTTACTGACTGGTAAACAACCCCAAGAATTACTTGATACATATAACTTATCTTGGAATTGGCGACGAGAAATTAGCCTTAGTCCAATTTTGGGGCAAGTATTAGATCAAATGCTAGCGGCTAGACCAAGCGATCGCTATCAGTCAGCCCAGCAAGTATTACACGCGCTCAACCCAGCACCAATCAATTATCCCCCCACTCAACCCCCCATCCCAACACCCCTTCCCACACCACCGCCTGTTCCTACACCTCCTACACCCGATACAATTGCGGTCGCACCCTCCGTCCCTCCTCCCGCCATTTCCCCCGCACCTCAAAGAAAAAACTGGTTGATACCAACCGCCGCATTCTTATTAGTCGGTGCGGCTGGCCTAGTTTGGTTAGGGATGAGTAACAGCGATCGCCATTCCATCTCCGTTGAACCCACTCCCACACCCACAGAGACACAACCCACCAACCCCCTAGATAAATACTCTCCCGCAGAACGGCAACGCAAACAAAGATTGAACGATCGCCGTCAACAGTTGGGTATAGATTTTAACTTTTACATTAATGTAGTCAATCAAATTTTCTGGGACAGAAACCCTAGTGAACGGGGACGCACCCTCAGCGATGGGGCAGAAGATGAGAATTTACGGGCAGAATGGGATGCAGTCGCCGCCGAATTGTTAGATAAACTCAAACCCCTGAGTAATCGGGCTAGACGACAACTAGGTACTTATACTGCCGCAGAACGCGATCGCTGGAAAGTAGAAGTCAATCAAATCAACGTTGGTAGCCGTTCTTTATATGATTTAGGTGATGCAGCCTTCTTCAGAGCATTTCCTGAACAGAAGGGTAAAAACTTTATCGAACAACCAATTGGACAAGTTTGGCAAGCCTTTGTCAGTGATAAACTGAGTGCGATCGTTGCTGGTACCGTCTTTCAAAAGATTGTCTTTGATCCAGGCGCTACAAGTAAAACAGTCAGTGGCACTCTCCAGCCTGCTGGCGGTAAAGTTTTTATTGCTGACTTAGCTCAAAACCAATCTCTAGAATTGCAGCTACAAGCCAACCCCAAAGTTTTATTATCTGTATATTCCCCCTCAGGAAAAACCATATTTTTAGAAGATTCTGAAAAACGCAGTTTATCAACTGAACTCCCAGAATCGGGATTTTATGAGTTCGTTGTCGTATCTACTGCATCCACATCCGCAGATTATCAACTCACTCTCACAGTAGAAAATCCCACCCCACCACCAGAACCAACGCCAACCCCCAGCGAAACTCCCAGCGAACCCCCCAGCGAAACCCCTACACCAACCCCAAGTGAATCGCCCATAGAAGACCCCACACCCACATCAAACACAAAACGGTAACTTTCCTGCCCTGCTTATATAGCTGTCGCCAGTGGTGTTAGGACATCAATAGATGATACTAGGAATTACGCACTGAACCAAAAAACCCTTCTAAGGGTGGTCAATAGTCAATAGTCCACAGTCCAAAAAACTTAATTTTGACTATTGTACGGGCGGGTTTAACTGACATATTTGTTTACCCCATGAATTTCTCAATAAACCCGCCCCTACGGACTATTGACAAAAAAGCCAGAAAATTAATAACACTGCGTAAGCCCCAGATACAACCTAGACATAAAAGGACTTTTCACCCAGTCCCCATTCCCCAGTCCCCAGTCCCCATCTATACTTTCTCTCTCGGTGGTGTAGCAATGCCTTGTTTCAATAAATTTGCTTCCAGTTCTTTGATGAATCGCAAATCTTCTACTAACAAAGCCTGATTGTCGCTATCAACAGAGTTATTTTCTAGGAAAGTGAAGGCTTGGCGAAATTGTTCAGGACTGGCGATAAATGGTGAGTCAAAGTGACAGGAAATAATCTGTTGAAAATTCCACTGTGCTACTGTATCAGCCCAGTTGAGGACTTTTTTTGGGGCTTGGGGCAGAATCAGCACTTGTAAAATCGGGGCGACAAAAGGCCGTCCGTTGGCAGATAAGGCTGTAAAGGACTGTTGCCAATTTTCTTGCCAGCGAAAGGGGAAAAAACCGAAGTATGCTTTGGCGGAATGATCTGGTGCTTTGAGTGCATCGCGCCACATCTGCCACCATTCAGTTAATCCCAGGGCGCTAGGGCGAAAGTAAATAGCAAACAGGGCAATACGCTGCCATCCTTGGCGACGGTTAGCTGGGTTATCTTCCATGACTTGCCCTGCGTTATCCCTGGCGTGAAATAGCAAGGGGTAGGGTTCTAATTCCACGATCGCGGGTGGTGCTGCTGGCACGGACAGAACAGCATCGGTAACAAGTAAGGTATGCGATCGCCTATGGAAAAATGCCACCTCCACAAAAGAACCTCGTCCCAGATTAATATCCAGTACTGCATAATCAAACTCATCTGCAAAAGGCGCTTGACTAGGGTCTTCTGGTAGTACTTGAGTCCGGTTTTGAGGAAAACCCAGCCAACTCAGTGGTAAATTAAATGGGAAACTCCACTGATAGGGGGCAACAAATACCTGTGCTTGGGGAAACTTGCGCGCAAAGGGGCCGACAAATATTTTATGCTCCAGACCAGAACTAGTAGGTAGAATTATGTACTTAACTTCACCATGCTGGGCGACTAACTCATTAACTAATCGGACACATTCCTTAGTGGGGGCGACTGGTGCATAAATTAGCAAACCGCCTGCATTTAGCTTAATGACAGTCATCCTAATCGGCACTACGGTGTAGAGAATGCCTTGGACTTGGTCAAATGTCCAAATGGCATCTTTCACTACTTCCCGGCAAAGTGTACGCCTTCTACCGTAGGGATAAAGCGGTAAAGCAGGCCAGAAATGCCATGACCAATCTTGAGGATTATTGTTGTGGGACTGTACTTGTGGATTCATCTTTTAGTCAGTGGTCAGTGGTCAGTGGTCAGTTGTCAGTTGTCAGTTGTCAGTTGTCAGTTGTCAGTTGTCAATAGTCAATAGTCAATAGTCAGTTGTCAATTTTCTTCCTCCTACCCCCCCAGTCCCCAATCCCCAGTCCCCAATTCCCAATCCCCAGTCCCCAATCCCCAGTCCCCAATCCCCAGTCCCCAATCCCCAGTCCCCAGTCCCCAGTCCCCAGTCTCCAGTCTCTCTTATGGGACGTTGATCCATATAATGAAGAAAAGTTAATTTGTACTTACAAAAGTAAACATGAGTCAAACTGCTTTAAATCTAGTTGCAATCTCTGTTTTTCTCATGACGATGTCGGCTTTATTGGGGCCGTTAATTAACTTGTCACCGGCAGTCCCCGCGATCGCTACCTTCACAATTTTAGGTATAGCAACTTTTGATAGTTTTAGCTTGCAAGGCAAAGGCGGAACTATCCTTTTAGATTGGATTGCGGGGTTTTCACCACAACACCGCGATCGCATTATTCACCACGAAGCTGGACACTTTTTAGTGGCATACCTCTTGGGTGTTCCTGTTACAGGTTATACTCTCAGCGCGTGGGAAGCATGGAGGCAAGGGCAACCTGGCCAAGGCGGTGTTACCTTTGATGATGTTGAATTAGTGTCTCAAGTAGAACAAGGTAAAATCAGTAAACAGGCATTGGAACGCTACTGTACTATTTGTATGGCAGGAATCGCTGCGGAAACTTTGGTTTTTGAGCGCGCTGAAGGTGGAACTGATGATAAAAGCAAATTAGCAACTATCTTTAAAGTTTTGGGTTTTTCTGAGTCAGTTTGTCAGCAGAAACAACGGTTTCATGTCCTCCAAGCTAAAACTTTACTACAAAATAACTGGGCGAGTTACCAAGCTTTAGTCCAAGCTATACGTCAAAAATCAACGATCGCCGATTGTCAAACAGCGATCGCTAATGCTCCCGTGGAAGCAGAAAGAAGCTAGTGAGCAAATATACTTAATTGTTGGCAGTAAAATTGCAGTTACCCATCATTGCGTATAGAGTAATTAGTTTCCTGTGTATTTACTATGTGCATTCTTTCCTGCTCAATCCCAATAGAACTTTTCAACTGCTGATAAGAACAATCCATGAAATAGCTGAACCAAGTTACAATCCCCAAGAATTTTAAACCTTCTTCAATTGTGTAATGTAAGAACATACTTTCTGGTGTAGCGATATCAACGATAGTGGAAATTGCAAAGAATGAAAGAGCTAAAAGTAAAATATTGTAATTAGTTATTTTAAAAATAGATTTAAATCGATATAAATACATACCAATTAAAATCATATAAATAATAAAAAATACTGTCTCAAAGAAATTTTGAACTCTTCTAGGATTTTCCCAAGCCTTCAAATCTACAAAGGGATGGAAATAATATTCGTGAATCTGAAATAAGTCATCAAGAAGGATAAACAGAGTCAGAAATCCGGAGAATAAGAGGAAATTCGACCATTTTTTTGACCTCACAAGCTTATTTTTACTTAAAAAGCTAGCAGTAAATATAGAAATTGCTGCCGATGCACACCAGAAAAGTATGCCTAACATAGAAATCATGCCAGCGTAAGGAGGTAGCTTGCCGATTTCGTTGGGATCTGCAACCAATGTATAAAAGGGAATGCCATTTAGCTTAAATATAATCTGCATTAAGAGAAGAAAAACAGTCGCAGGTAAAACTACTGTGACTATCAGCGATCGCATATTTTTAAATAATCCTAAATTTGCCATATCCCCTTGTTTTGCCATCAAAAAATTACTCCTTTTGATAGATACAAATTCAATAGTGGCTGTTGACAGTTAACAGTCAACAAACCATGCAAGTAATGATGTAATGTAAAAGCGTCATAGCTTATGTAAAAACCGATCACACAAAGGTGTCAAAGCAGATCCAAAAACATCTGACAACTGAAAGGCGATCGCGTAATAAACTATTTTTTTAAGATTTGTTTACCTAGAGCATGGAAAATCATGGAGCTACAATATTTAGGTTAACTCCAGATTAACCAATGAATAATAAAATTTTAAAATAAAACGTTAAAAATTCTACTGAATGCTTTTATTTTGTCAGTGGAGTTAATCACATGAGAAAAAATCAGGGTTTTGAACATTTACGCATCTACATCCCAAAACCCTGACACCGAAGTCAATTTCAGAGTCTACTAGCTGAGGAAATACACAAATGAATTGTTAGGACTTACATCTGTTTTAGATAAATCTTTTAGACTCTTATATACGTGAGCTGTTACTGCTTTAACAAAAACAGTTACATACTCATTTATACGCTTACTAATTTATATGGGTATTAACAAGATTAAGCAAATAACAAGCACTATTTGTTGACGTAGATATCCAACTAATTTACGGTACAGTTCACATACCATCAGCGCGTTTTGTAAGCGTAGTGGCAGTCAGAACACAGCTAAGTGTAATTCGATATGGACTAACGAAATACTATACTTAGCAATAAATTTGTTAGCAAAGAAAAACACCATCAAGAAACAGCTTTTAGGGATGACAATTTAGATAATTGATGCTCCCCGATAACTTGGTTACGTCCAGATGCTTTAGCTGCGAGTAGGCATTGATCGGCGCGATCTAACAGGCTATTTCCCTGTTCATCATCATCTGTTTCCAGACAAGCCACACCCAAGCTAATAGTGACACTAATCATGAGTTTACTATTGATACTAAACTGCTGTTCACCTACTATCCGATTGAGGCGTTCCGCCACGATCATTGCTTCTTCACCGGTGGTATTAGCCAGAATGACAACAAACTCCTCACCACCATAACGGAACGCGGTATCTTGAGAGCGTAAATTATGGCGTAGCCGAGTACATAACAACTGCAACAGGCGATCGCCAATTAAGTGTCCATACTGATCATTGACTTTCTTAAAATAATCCACATCTAGAATCACCAAACTCAAAGGAAGATTTTGATTACGAGCTTTGGTAATTTGTCTGGGTAAATCCCATTCCAAGGCGCGGCGATTGTTCAATTCTGTCAAAGAATCAGCTAAAGCGATCGCTGATAAGATATGGTTTTTCTGGAGCAAATCGCGGTACTTCTGCGCCTTACGCAAACCAACTGTTAATTGACCTAATATCAGATTGTGAGTTGCCGTTACTTCCGTCGGCAGTTGCCAAATATAAGCATCTGCACCTTGGTGAAGTGCTGTGGCAGTCATCTCAAACTCCCATTCCCAGCCGTTTTGACTTCGCTGTGCTAGTTGTTGAGGACGATCTTCCACGAGAATACAGTGTATACACGATAGCTGAGTTTGTTCTTTCAACCAGCTGCACAATTCTACACTACCCTTGAGGCTTGCCTGCACAAATATGACATCAGGTGACGCAGTTTGGATCTGCGATGCGGCCTGATGAAAATCCGTAATCACTACTAACTTATCAGTAGCTCTCTTATGGATCTGATCGGGAAGTTTTGTGAGAAAGTCATAACTTCCAAAGACCAGAATTGTCATAGTCATGGCTGTATTTTTTGCCTTTTTTCTAGCTAAGAATTACTGATATTCTGCCGATTCATGAATATATTGTCTCTGGAAACAAGAGACCTTTACATATACTGATATAGTCTTAACTCTAAATATAATATTACCTAGTAATTTTAATGTCATCTTAATACATTACTTAAGATAGATGAAAATCATATAAAGATAGACTATTGTTGCTTATCTCTAGTTTTTATATTTTATTTTTTAAACAGTGAAAATACTGAAAATTTTATATTATAGCCACATAATCACTGTATTTACTCAGGTATTTAGAGCTTAAAAATATTAACTGGATCATGGTTTTTAAATTATTTGTTTAGGATATGGGATTTTTTTTATAGTTCATCAATCAATAATTATAAATATTTTATATTTCCAGAAAATAAGTATAGATAACTACTCAAAATGACTGTACTTTATGCTAATTACCGGATTTTTCTGTGTGATTATACTTAATTAATGGGTCTTATTGAGGTATTTACTCAAATATATATCACTTGGCTATATAAGTGTATCTACTCTGTAACGAAATATTTTTTGAGAATGATTTGTGAAATAGCTCTTGAAAGAGGACTATTTTCCGTAGAATTTAGCAGTTATTAATAATATCCTTTGCAAGGGAACACAAAACATTAAATCTTACTTTTACTCAATCCTAATATTAAGGGGTTATTTGCCATTACAATCAATAGATACAAACATGAAAACAAGCACTACCTAAATGCAGTGATATCAACTTTATATCTTGGTAAGAATATGATAATTATTGATAACCCTCTATCCTATAACCAGTAGCCACAATTACTTGTTTAATAGACTCCTCAGAAGCCTTAGAGTCTACAGTGACTGTTTTATCCTGAACATCTACCTTTACTAGAGCATCTGGTTCCATCACATGAATAGACTCAGTAATTTTAACTGCACAACTATCACAGGCAATATCAGGAACTTTAAGTTTTAGAGACATGACTGACCTCGGTACGTACTTTGAATTCAACTTATCTAAGTGAATTGTCAATATTCATCTGACTAAAGATATAGGATTCATACTGGATTTCTGAAATATATGTAGGGTGGGCATTGCCCATTAAAACCTTGAGAGGGTGGGCATTGCCTAAAAATAGGTAGTTGAGGAAATACATACATAGAAATACAGGAAAATTGCGGAGGTGAGTCTACCTACAAAGGCCACTGGCAGCAAAAGCAAACAAAATGCAAAAATATATAAAGCTACTTATGAAAATACACTTAGTAGACCCAAGTCCCAAGGCTGCTGACTCTTAACATAGTTGTCCTACCTTGAGGCATACTTTTTATGTATTGGGAACTGGGATAAAAGAATTAGTACTAATACCTAATCCCCAATCCCCAATCCCTAGTCCCCCATTAAACTACTTTTTCCTTTCCTCCCATGTCTTCAAACCCGCAGCACCTGAGTGGTAACGAAATTCGCACCCGATTCCTCGACTTCTATGCCCAAAGGGGACACCAAATTTTGGCTAGTGCTTCCCTTGTGCCGGAAGATCCAACCGTGCTGCTGACGATCGCGGGGATGCTACCATTTAAGCCAATCTTCCTGGGGCAGCGCACACCAGAATTTAAACGGGCGACAACTTCGCAAAAGTGCATCCGTACTAACGACATCGAGAATGTGGGACGCACCAAACGACATCAAACCTTCTTTGAAATGCTGGGTAACTTCAGCTTTGGTGACTATTTTAAAGAACAAGCGATCGCCTGGGGTTGGGAAATCTCCACAGAAGTTTTTGGCTTACCCAAGGAACGCCTAGTAGTCAGCGTTTTTGAGGAAGATGACGAAGCCTACGCAATTTGGCGCGATCAAATTGGTGTACCAGAAGCCAGAATCAAGCGTATGGGTGCAGATGATAACTTTTGGGTATCTGGCCCCACTGGCCCCTGCGGCCCTTGTTCCGAAATTTATTACGACTTCCACCCGGAACGGGGCGATGACAATATAGATTTAGAAGACGATACCCGATTCATTGAGTTTTATAACTTGGTATTCATGCAATACAACCGGGATGCGTCGGGTAATTTAACACCACTACAAAACAAAAACATCGATACTGGGATGGGTTTGGAAAGAATCACCCAAATCCTCCAACAAGTACCAAATAATTACGAAACAGACCTAATTTTCCCGATTATCGAGACAGCAGCCAAAATCGCCGGCATTGAATACCACAGCAGCGATGAGAATACCAAAGTTTCTCTCAAGGTAATTGGGGATCATGTCCGTTCCGTTGTCCACATGATTGCAGATGAAATCCGCGCTTCCAATGTGGGACGGGGTTATGTGTTGCGGCGATTAATTCGGCGGGTGGTGCGTCATGGACGATTGATTGGGATTAGCGGGGAGTTTATTAACCAAGTAGCGGAAACGGCGATCGCTCTTTCCGAATCAGCATACCCCAACGTCCGCAAACGGGAAACCACCATCAAAGCAGAACTGCAACGGGAAGAAGCAAATTTCCTCAAAACCTTGGATAGGGGTGAAAAGCTACTTCAAGAAGTTATAGAAGAAGTCTTCTATTCATTAGAACATGATCCATTATACCCTTATGCCCCACATCCAATAATTTCCGGATTAGATGCCTTTACGCTCTATGATACCTATGGTTTCCCCTTAGAACTCACACAGGAAATTGCAGGTGAGAAAGGAGTGGGAGTTGATGTTGAGGGATTCAATGCTGAAATGCAAAAACAGAGAATCCGTGCGAAGGAAGCACATGAAACTATTGATTTAACTGTACAAGGTTCTCTAGATAAACTTGCAGAACATATCCAAGCTACCGAGTTTTTAGGATATACGCAACCGACAACAACAGCAAAGATAGTAGCTTTGTTTGTAAATGGTATTTATCAAGAAGAGGTATCAGCAAATGAATTAGCTGTTATGGAAGCAATGACAACTGTACAGATTGTCCTTGATAAAACCCCATTCTATGCAGAATCCGGGGGACAAATAGGCGATCGCGGTTATATCTCCGGTGATGGGATCGTTGTTCAGGTGGAAGATGTCAAAAAAGAATCTGATTTCTTCGTGCATTTCGGGCGCATTCAACGGGGAACTCTGCGCGTAGGCGATAACGTCACAGCCCAAATTGACCGCGCTGGTCGTCGTCGCGCCCAAGCTAACCATACCGCAACCCATCTATTACAAGCAGCCTTAAAGACCATCGTTGATAATGGCATATCGCAAGCCGGTTCTCTCGTCTCTTTTGACAGATTGCGCTTTGACTTCAACTCTCCCCGTGGTTTGACAGCCGAGGAAATCCAACAAGTTGAAGAACAAATCAACACCTGGATTGCTGAAGCCCACTCCGCCAAAATTGAAGTACTACCCCTAGCTGAGGCAAAAGCCAGAGGGGCGGTAGCCATGTTTGGGGAAAAATACGGTGATGAAGTCCGAGTCATAGATTTCCCTGGCGTATCTATGGAACTATGCGGTGGTACGCACGTAAGTAATACCGCAGAGATTGGCGTATTTAAGATTATTTCTGAAGCTGGTGTTGCTTCTGGAGTGCGGCGGATTGAAGCTGTTTCCGGCCTGGCTGTGTTGGATTACTTGAATGTGCGGGATAAAGTAGTCAAAGATTTAAGCGATCGCTTTAAAGTCAAACCTGAAGAACTACCAGAGAGAATCACCACTCTGCAAAATGAACTGAGAACCACCGAAAAACAACTAGAAACCCTCAAAGGACAACTAGCGATCGCCAAATCTGACAGCCTACTACAAACAGCAGAAACCTTCGGCGACCATAAAATCATAGTTGCCCAATTGGAAGGCGTAGACCCCGAATCCTTGAAAAGTGCAGCCGAACGCCTACTGCAAAAAATCGGTAACGGCGCAGTGGTGTTGGGTTCCGTTCCCGAAGCGGACAAAGTTAGCTTAGTTGCAGCCTTCAGCCCAGAAGTTAACAAGAAAGGATTACAGGCAGGTAAATTTATTGGGGCGATCGCCAAAATTTGCGGCGGCGGCGGCGGCGGTAGACCAAACCTCGCCCAAGCCGGTGGACGCGATGCCAGTAAATTACCAGCAGCCTTAGAACAAGCCCAGAGTGATTTAAATTCTGCGTTGAGTTAGCGGTGTTTTTTGAGGGGTGGGTATTTTACCTGCCCTATTATTAGTTGCTTAAGCGTAGATACTTTTTGCTATGCTCTTTTTTTAATAACCTTTCAAGTGCATCGACACAACACTTCGAGCAATAGTTTATGAGTATTAACGCTTTTGTTGATCACGGTTTTTCTCCAGGTAAGGAGTTCTGTGAGCAATTTCTATCTAGTAATGAGTTTACTGTTGAAACCCTCCGACTTATTTCATCTGGGACAGGTCGGCTTAAAAAAGCTGAATTAGTAGAACATATAGCCAATGCACTTGAAAAAGGTAAGCTGACTTCAGATGAAATATTACTTGCATATGTGAAACAGTCAAGAACATGGTTGAGTTTGAAACAAGGTACTTGTGCTGTTATACCCAACTTAAATGCTCCTGCATCTTTTTTAAAAGAATTTGGTCAAGATGGTTGGTATGGTCCGATTCATGAATCAAATCAACCTGAGAAAAAGTGGTATATCAGAACTCATAAAATAGTCGATTATGTTCGTCGAGGACAAGGAATAGCTAGCGAACTAGATGAACGCTACATTCGTTGGTCTGTCATTGCTGAGATAGCACAAGATTATGTAGCTTTGTCGTGGAACGGATTTACCTGTAGTCCAACACTAAATGAACGTATAGAACCTTCTCAATTTCCTTTCTGGCATCATATCCCCGTATTTTTTGATGAATTAGCTAACCATTGCCAAGCACAATGGCAGCATCCCAATCTCCATAAGCTTGTTTTACATGATTGGTGGGACAAATATCTTAATCGTTTTCCCTATAAGTGGCGACACTTACGTATTAGAGCAGAAGCATCAGGACTTGCTATCAATGCCCATAGCGCAGGTGTTCAAGATATTGACGTTCAAGGATTACAAGCTCTATCAGAAAAATTAGCTAACTCAGTTTTAGATAAACTGGGTTTAGTCGGTGATCCCGAAAAAATTAGTGATGCCGAAGATGCAATTTTACTAACTTTGATTAAAGAATGGGGTACTAAATCTTATGAGTTTAAACTGGATGAGGAATTACCTGCCACTGAAATAGAAACAAACAAGTTAAAAAAAGCTCAACTGAAGCATCTCATTAAAGCACACTGCTATTTTGGGCTAAAACCTAACTCTTCAACCCAAGATTCTCTTCAACACCTCAAGTGCCATTCAGAGTACTATGGTGGTAGTACCTCTGTTCTTGAGTTTTTATTGAGAGAACTTGGACTTCAAGGCTAAGACGATGGCTAGCTTAATCTACAAACAGCGTTTGGGCTTTTTGTCTGACCACCACAAGGCAAAACTAAGCAAGCATTTCATGACGGCATCCACAAGAACAATGCCGCATCAGCTTGCTGTATTTTTGGGTATAGAATACTCTGATGCTATTGCAATCTTGGCAGTTCTTGAATCAGAAGGATTATGTGAAATGAAACTGCTCATATACCATAATTGCGAACCAGATGTTCCTATAGATGCAATTCCTTACGGTGTGGGATTTCCTGATTTGCCTTGGACTTGTCCTAATTGTGAAAGCATTGTCGAAAATTATGATGAGTTATCGTTTGATCTAATGGCGATATCTAAACAACCAATTGAATTTGTTTGATCGATTCATGGAAAGTAACGATGAACTTGTTGACGGCATGATTAAGGCAATGGAACGGCTCAAGTCAGAAGATCCAGCATTAAACAAATTAGCTTCTTACTTATATAAAGTAGATGATAAACTTTGTGCCTGTTTAGATAAACTCAGAGAATATACAGAATTAGAAAAACCCACACACACACAAACACAGGAGGCGGGTAAACTACTAGAACAAATTGTACTTTTACTGTTTAAAGGACTGGAAGGTGTACAAAGTATTAAAAGTTTTCAATCTGCTGGACCTCAATATGATTTGTTGGTGAGTGGAGATGATATTGGCTGGAAAGTCGTATGTAAAACTTTATATCTTGAATGGGAAAATAGAGATATTGTCATTGAGGCAAAAGCGACCAAATCCCCCCTACAAGACAAGCAGTTTGCTCGATTATGTAGCATAATGGAAGACAATTTGAGAGGTGTGGGTCTAGGAATTTTTGTTACATTAAATGGAGCAACAGGCTTTCCTAGACGAGATAGCACAAGACAAAGAGCTATTAGCGATTGTAGACTTCGCCAAATAGTTTTTCATGCGAGAACAAATAAAATTATAGTTGTTCTAGATAAGGAAGACCTATTTCAATTAACAAAAAATGGAACATTAATTGAAGCATTAACCAGGAAAATTAGAGATTTATCAGAATTAAGTGGTCTTCCTACTACTCCTGCTGAACAATTTCAAGAAATAGATTTACCCGCGCATTTGAAAATCTTGTATGATTCCGATCACTAGGATTTCTTTAAGCTAAACATAAACTTAATACAATTTATCTTTTATTTAATTCCGAAATTGCTTCATTCAATAAAATAACTAGAGTAAATTTATAACAATAACATACCCCCGGTAGTAAATCTTCTAGTTTAATCTCCGCTAAATTCTGGAAAATTACTTGACCATTCTCGCTACTGGCTACCAAAATATGACTGTCAGGACTGAAGGTGAAACTACCCACTTAGCCAAAATCGAAGTATTACCCTTAGCTGAAGGAAAGCTAGAAGTGCGGTAGCGATGTTTAGAAAAAAATACGGTGATGAAGTCCGAGTAATAGATTTCCCTAGCGTATCTTTGGTTTTAGTTTAGCGCCTTATTTTGTTTGTTAAGGTGCGATATTTTTAACCCCTTCCCGTGTTGGAAAGGGGTTAGGTTTTATGTATCTTACCTTTACTTAGTGCGATCGCACTTACTCAGAGGCTATCCTTTGACAATGGAATTGATTAAGGATAATCAAAAACCACACGACCGCCTGGCCGCCAGTCGCAGTGGATGAAACCTCGGTGCATACCTCTACCTAGTCCTGTACAGTCAGAAGCACGGCAAATTTGTAAGAGTTTGCCAAAATTACCATCTACAGGAGCAATATCCAAAGCTAGACCGTTAATATGCTGGGAAAAACGAGCGCCACCTATGCGACGATTCACAGCAGGTGTACGATAGGCAGAATTAATGGAAATTGGGCTGTCGTATTTATCTCGAATTTTGCCAAAGCCTCTGGCTGCTTTGATAATATTATTAATAACTGCTTTTGATTCTGGATTTCTTTCTGGGTCACATCCCTTAGTAATTTCGCCCCAAGTTAAGGGAATACCCGCCACCACCAACTCATTTTCGTATACTGTTTCTCCAGTCACTAACCTTAAAGAACGTCCAGTTTTAGTTCCTAATGTTGATGTCGGTAAAGGTGTGAGTGTGCGAGTTTGTTCTTCATTGGTTTGATGCTCTTCTGCAATCTCTAGTAATGCAGCAGCAGTAGTCGGTCCCAATAAATCAGGGGAATCGAGCCAAACACTCTCTTTAAATTCTGCAAATGCTTTTTGGGTGAGATTACCAGCAACGCCGTCAACACCACCTTTATAAAGTCCCTTCTTATTCAGTAGGGTTTGAATTTCTTTGATAATATCGGTATCAGCTTCGCTAAGCTTAAGAGTACCATTACTGGCTTGAAATTTTTCTAAGCTAGAAAATTCTACGGTAGATTCTGCCATGAATACATCTCCTTGGGTAATGAATTGAAGCATTACTGCTTCAGCGTTTCTATCTGGCTGCTTAATGTGGTGATAAAGAACTACAATTCCCTTGGTCAAATTTCCAATAAGACAAGATTACTCATTGGAAAAAGTAATACAAAGCTATGCCGACGGGTACAGCAGCGCTTAGGGCTGTAGTGGGAGTTGTGCAGCGTGTTGAATAAATAAGCCCTAGTCCCTTTATATACTAGTAGTTTTGACTAGTCATCTAGTATAACTCTGTAAAATAAAATCGCAAACAAGTAGTGGAAATGATACCAATTTTAATTATTTTGTTGATATATGAATGAACATTATAACTTAGTAGAATAAGCGCTCATCCAGGCATCTGTCATTTGATTTCTACAAATGGGTATTATCTAAGTCAGTCACACTTAAATAATATATTAGTGATAAATATTACATATCAGCCAAAACGCATAGTTATTTTCTGATCTTGTATTAAAATTTATTAATATAAATTCTCGATATCAACTCAAAAGCTGTAACTAGTACACACTTCATGAAGGAAAGCCGTATGAAAAGAATTATCTGGTATCCTCTGATGAGTGCTTTACTAATAGGAGTACATGGGCAAGGAATGTCTCCAGCAAGTGCAGGGAACACTCAAAGTACTGCCAAGCAAATTCACAAGGAACTAGTTCCAACACAATTGCTAGCTGGACTTCATAAAACTAATACTTTCAATGTCAGTCAGACTGCTAAAGAAATTGATGAAAAAACAGCTCGTAGCTTAGTCTGGAATCTTCCGCAGGTACAACGCAAAGCTAGAATAATTCAGAGACTATCAAGAGGAGCTATCAAGGTAGATGCGATCGTTGATGGTTTACCTACCCCTGATGATCCTTACTACAAAGTTCGCGTTTATGAAGACCAGCCAGACCATAATACAACCATTTATTGGTTTCGTGTGTCTAAAACTGGTGTAATAGAGGCTTTAGATGTTATAGAAAATCAGTATATCTCTTTAGAAGCATGGACACAGCAATTGAGACGAAGACGCTAATACTAAGTGAAAATTACAACTAGAACAAAATATAACTTATGTCTGAGCAAAAAACTCTGAATCCCTGGAATTATAAACCTTGGTGGTGTCAACCCTGGTCAATTTTACTGACGGGTTTAACCCTAATTGGTGGTAGCTGGTTACTGTTGAAAATTATCTGGGTCACTGTAATGGTTGCTATTCCTGTATTAGTTTGGATGGGATTTTTTTTGTTGATTTGGCCGCAACTAATGATTCGCAGTGGAGTTTTAGAATCTGCCGAGTTGGATTCTTAATACAACAGTATTGCCAAATCGAATTTTGGCAATTTACTACTGAATAATTTATTCCTAAAGATTGATAAATATTTATATTAATTAATTAAACTTAATCTTTATAAGAGTTATGAACTAAGATACTTTTAAGTACGAGAATTTTATTAATTTGGGTTTAATCCCAAAAGATTTTATTCCTAATCTATTAAGTCTATTCAATAATTAACGTTAGTAAACTTAATAATATGAAAATTTTAATTGTCGAGGATGACGAGTTAAACGCTTATGCGCTGACAGCCGTTCTCACGAATCAAAACTATGCAGTTGAAGTAGGATCTGATGGTATTACTGCTTGGGAATTAATCCAAACTTACGATTATGATTTGATTCTTTTAGATGTGATGCTACCCAGATTGGATGGGATTAGTCTTTGTCGGCAAATACGGTCAAGTGGTCGGCAGATGCCAATTTTATTATTAACCGGTTGTGATAGTAGCCACGAAAAGGCGATTGGGTTAGATGCAGGCGCAGATGATTATGTAGTTAAACCGTTTGATGAAGAAGAATTAGTGGCGCGTGTACGGGCTTTGTTACGTCGGGGAGGTACAACAGCGCAGCCGATTCTAGAATGGGGTAATTTGCAGCTTGACCCCAGTAGTTGTGAAGTCAGATACAATCAAAATTTACTATCACTAACTCCCAAGGAATATGCACTTTTGGAGTTATTTTTGCGTCACAGCCGCCGAGTGTTCAGCTGTAGCATGATTTTAGAACATATATGGTCTTATGAAGATACTCCAGGAGAAGAAGCGGTACGCACCCATATAAAGGGCTTGCGGATGAAGTTGCGTAACGCGGGAGCGCCTGGTGATTTAGTAGAAACAGTCTATGGAATTGGTTATCGCCTCAAAGCACAGGAAGAGGAACAAGGAAGTAAGGAAGAGGTAAAGCATTCTCAATCTACTTCAAAAGGCAAATCTCAGCAGCAAACACTGACTGCAATAGCTGGTATTTGGCAAAAGTTTTATGGGCGGGTAGATGAGCAAGTCAAGGTATTGGAACAAGCGGCGATGACCTCTAAGCGACCGGAAATCGTCGCCCTTACCCAAGAGACTTTAAACCCAGAATTACGCTCACAAGCAATACGAGAAGCCCACACACTAGCTGGTTCACTGGGGACTTTTGGTTTACCTGAAGGGTCAAAGTTAGCCAGGAAAATTGAGCAGCTATTGAAATCTGGTAAGAAATTAACGCCGACTGAGATTCAGAGTTTGCAAAATTGGGTCAAGTTATTAAGACAAGAGGTTGCAGCACATGAACCGCAAGCAGCATCACCAGAAACAACTTCAGAAGCTATCCTCCAGCTACAACCTCCTCAAGCAGAAGCAAAAGTCTTAGCAGTAGACGACGACCCGCAAATTCTCGCCATATTGCAAACATTACTTCATCCTTGGGGATTACAAGTAATTACCTTAGATGATCCGCGTCGATTTTGGGAAACCTTAGAACAGGTGAATCCAGACCTGTTAATTCTAGATGTGGAGATGCCTTATACCAATGGTATAGAACTATGCCAGGAGGTGAGAAATGATCCCCAATGGAGTGAATTGCCCATACTCTTCTTGACGGTTCACAAAGATGGGGAAATTGTCAATCAGGTATTTAGTGTCGGTGCTGACGACTTTGTTAGTAAACCCATCGTCGGGCCAGAGCTAGTAACACGAATTATCAATCGGTTAGAACGGGTGAAATTGCTACGTAGGGTGAGTGAGAGTAGGAGTATAGGGGAAAAAATGTCTCCCCCATCCCCTAGCTTCACAGATTGGCGCACTATTTTCAACGCTGAACCGGAATGTGTCATGATAGTGGCTACTGATGGTACTTTATTGGATATCAATCCAGCCGGCGTAGCAGCTATAGAAGCAGATAGTGCTGGTGCAGTGATTGGTAAGCGGGTGTATTCGTTGGTAGTTCCTGAATATCAGCAGGCGTTTTGCCAACTTAATGAAAGCGTTTGTCAAGGAGAACAGGGAACACTAGAATTTGAAATTATCACTTGTCGTGGTAACCGTCGTTGGATGGCGACTCACGCCGTACCCGTGCGAAATGAAACAGATGGTAATTTGGTGCAGTTGTCAATTACACGGGATGTCACCCAATACAAACAAGCAGAACTGGAAATTAAACGCATTAATCGCACCTTGCAAACTTTAAGTGACTGCAATCAATTAGTGATACGTACTCAAAATGAAAGTGAGTTATTGCAGAAAGTTTGCCAAATTTTAGTGGATGTTGGTAACTATCGATTGGCTTGGGTGGCTTTTGCAGAAAATGATGCGGAAAAAAGTATTCATCCGGTGGCTCAAGCAGGTTATGAACAAGGATATCTGCAATCTCTCAATCTGACTTGGGCAGATACAGTCCGGGGTCAAGGGCCGACAGGAACGGCAATTCGCACCGGAAAAACAGCCATTATTCAAAATATTTTGACTGATCCTAGATTTGAAATTTGGCGCTGTCAAGCTAGTAATCGGGGTTACGCATCGTCCATTTCTTTACCCTTAATGAATAATGGTCAAGCTTTTGGTGCCTTGAACATCTACGCTGCGGAAGCGAATGCTTTTGATAGTGATGAGGTGAAACTGTTAGAGGAACTGACAGCAGATGTGGCTTATGGCATAGTAGCATTACGCAATCGGCGCGATCGCCAAATTGCCGAAGCCGCACTACGAGAAAGTCAAGAACGTCTGGCTTTGACCCTAGAAGCAGTCAACTTAGGCATTTGGGACTGGAACATCACGACTAACCAAATTATCTGGTCTGAAGGTCACGCCCGATTATTTGGCATAGAATCAGAGAAATTTGACGGGACTTATGAAGCCTTTCAAGCTTGTATCTATCCTGAAGACAGGGGAGGCTTGGCAGAGGTAATCAATTCGGCTCGCCAGCAAAAAACTGACTACAGTCATGAATTTCGCATCATTTCGCCAGATGGTAATATTCACTGGATTGAAGGAACAGGCAAACTCTACTACAACGAAATGGGTGAAGCAGTGCGGATGTTGGGTATAGTCAGAGATATTACTTCCCGCAAGCAAATAGAAGCAACTCTGCAAAAAGTCAATAACGAACTGGAGTTGAGAGTAGCAGAACGAACTGCTGAGTTAGTCAACGTCAATCGACAATTGCAATCAGAACTCGACGAACGCCAGCGCGTAGAGGAAGCACTACGCATATCGCAAGTGCGGCTGGCACGCATTTTAGACATTGCTGATGATGCCATTATTTCTATTAACGGTAACCAACAAATCACTTTATTTAATCAAGGTGCAGAGAAAATTTTTGGCTACTCTGCCGAGGCAATTATCGGACAACGCCTAGATACACTTATACCCCAGCGTTTCACCCAGGCACATCGTCAGCACGTAGCTGATTTTGGACAGGCTCCCAACTTGGCACGGCGTATGGGAGAGCGGCGAGAGATATTTGGTCGTCGTCAAGATGGAACAGAGTTCCCGGCTGAGGCTTCTATCTCCAAATTTCAACTTGATGAAGAAGTATTTTATACAGTAATTTTAAGGGATGTTACAGAAAGAAAACAAATTGAACGGATGAAAGATGAGTTTGTTTCTGTTGTCAGTCATGAACTCCGCACCCCCTTAACTTCTATTCATGGTTCCTTAGGAATGCTAGCTAGTGGTTTATTACCAGCTAACTCAGAACAGGGAAAACGTTTGTTGGAAATTGCCACTGATAGTACAGAACGCCTAGTACGGTTGATTAACGACATATTAGATATAGAACGTATCGAATCTGGTAGGGTGAAAATGGAGAGAGAAAGTTGCAACCTTACCGACTTGATTGAGTCCGCAGTTAGTATTATGCGGCCTTTAGCTAATAAAGCTGGAGTGAAATTATCAGTTTCCCATCCATCAATTCAATTATGGGTTGATCCAGACCGGATTGTGCAGACATTAACTAATCTGTTGAGTAATGCGATTAAATTTTCGACGGCTGAGAAAACAGTATGGTTAGTAGCACAACAATATGGCGATGAACTATTGGTGACGGTGAAGGACAACGGACGCGGTATTCCTGCCGACAAACTTGATAGTATTTTTGAGCGGTTTCAACAGGTAGATTCTTCCGATTCACGCAACCATGACGGTACTGGTTTGGGTTTAGCTATCTGCCAAAGTATTGTACAGCAGCATGGCGGACGCATCTGGGCAGAAAGTGTCTTGAGTGAAGGTAGTAATTTTTACTTTACTTTACCAATTTTACCAATATCCCCAAATTCAGAACTTCCCGACTCTCTCACCCATTACCCCTTATCCCCAGAGGGGGACTTACCTTCCCCAATTCCCAGTACCCACTCCCCCCTAGTTTTAGTTTGTGACGATGATCCACTTATCCGCACAGAACTACAGTCACTCTTAGAACAAGGAGGATATCGAGTAGTCACGGTGGCTACTGGAAAAGAAGCGATCGCCTCAGCATCAACTCAACATCCAGATGTGATTGTACTAGACTTGCTCATGCCGGGGATGAATGGTTGGGAAACAATGGCTATGTTGAAGGAAAGTACAGAAACCAAACATATCCCGATTGTGATTTGCAGTGTCTACAAACCGACTACAAATAACCAACCCAGTAGTGATTTTGTGGATTGGATAAGTAAACCAGTCCAAGAAAGCTATCTGTTACATTCTCTCAGACAAGCGATCGCCAAATCTTCCCGCCGAGTCCGCATTCTTATTGTTGAAGATGATGCAGATTTAGCTGAGTTGTTTGTTACCTTGTTTGAAAGACATGATATTGAAACCTTCTCAGCCAAAACCGGACGGGAAGCCATCCACCTCAGCCAAGAAGTAAATCCTGATTTACTCATTCTTGATTTAATTTTGCCAGAAACCGACGGATTTGCTGTTGTAGATTGGCTACAGAAGCACCAGCGCCTATGTAATATCCCTGTAGTGGTTTACTCTGCTAAAGACTTGGATGAATCAGAACGTAAACGCCTCAAGCTAGGACATACAGAATTTTTAACCAAAGGCCGTGTCACAACCAAAGAGTTTGAACAACGAGTAATTGAACTACTTCAGCGAATTACGCCGACTAATGTTAGGGGTTAGGGATTGGGGATTGGGGATTGGGGATGAAGGGAGAATCACTTTTGACTATGGACTAATGACTAATGACTAATAACTAACTTAACTATGAACAACAAACGAATTTTAGTGGTCGATAACGAGCAGTATATTCAAGAAGTTGCCAAGATTTGCTTGGAAACAGTTGCAGGCTGGGAGGTTGTCACAGCCAGTTCAGGACAAGAAGGCATAAATAAAGCCGAGACTTACCAACCAGATGCAATTTTACTAGATGTGATGATGCCGGATATGGATGGTATCGCTACATTTGAGAAACTGCAAGCCAATTCCGTCACCCAAAAAATACCAGTAATCTTATTAACCGCCAAAATCCAAGCCTCTGACCGTCGCCGCTACTCCCAATTGGGGATGGTGAGTGCGATCGCCAAACCCTTCAATCCGCTAGAATTAGCTGGTCAAGTAGCCACCGCCCTTGGTTGGAATTTAGCCTGAACTACCAATATCAAGCCCAACTAATTACCAATTAACAATTCCCCATTCCCCATTCTCAAAACCTAGTTTGATACTCAATTACTGCACGACTATCATCTTCTAAATTAGTAGAAGCACGTATACGAAACTCATCATTGATACGGTAATTAAGACCCCACTGGAAAGGATCATTTGCCGTTAAAATTTTAATGCTAGAAATAGAGAACTTGTTAGAAATATCTACTCCCGCTTCAGCTGCCAATTCTATACTGGAACCCACTCTACTGCTATTACTATTACTAGCTTCTGGATTGTCAGAAATCACAGTGGGGAAAATTCGCAGTTCACTTAAACCAAAAGCAGTACCAATTTGATTAAAAGCAGATTGAAAGTTACCGAAAACGGCTGACCCGGCGATGTTAATTAAACCTAAGGTACTGTCACCACGTCCTTGAGTATCGACAAATCCACCACCTAAAAGGGCGACTAATTCAGTTTCACTGCGTGAGGGGCTACTTCTTAATTCTAAGGTTTCATTCAGTCTGCTGGCTGGGCCTTTAATATTGGCTTCAACTCTCACAGTTTCTAAAGCACCTAACCCGACGGAATTAATTCTGTTTAAGTCACTGTTCTGCACCACCTCTAGCACTTTAGCCAGTAGTTGAATATCTAAATCGGGATCACGGGGTTGATTAGCTCTAAAGGTAGCGGTGTGTTCGTAACCACGAGTCAGGTTAAACTGAGTTGTAAATAAATTCACGCCACCTTTTCTTAAGCGAATAGTGCCTACAGGTATGGGATCAGCTAAAGAACCGTTAACTTTTAGATTTCCTGTAGCAGCGAAGCTGAGAAGGGGAGGACGGGCAATTTCTACGTCCTTACCTAACTCCAGTTCTAAATTATTGAAACTCGTGTTGGCACTGCTAGTTATGGGTGTATCTTGTTTGTTAAACTTCGTCAGTGATATGGCAGAAACATTATTTGCAGGTTGGTTAGTATCACTAGATTCTGCTAATAATATTTGACCGTTATACAAATCTACCTTACCACCGATTCTAGGGTTGAGGGCAGAACCAGTAACTTGAATATTTCCGCTAGCACCGCCTTGATACAAGCCTTTGAGATTCAATCTTAGCTGCTCAAGGTTGACAGTTAGAGGATTCTCGATAGTGACACTACTGTTGTCGAATACAGGAATTGCTCCAGATGCTTGTACTTGTCCGCGACTAAATCTGCCTTCCAGACTTTCTACTAAAATTTGGTCAAAATTAAACCGGACTCTACCTGTAACACCTCTGACTTTTCCTGGTAAAGCTTGAGCCGCAAAAGTAGCATCTTGGATAGTAGCAATACCCTCAACTATGGGCTGTTCTCTGGTTCCACTTACCTTCAAGTCTATTTGACCCTGACCTTTTTCAAAAGCTACCTGATTACTTAATAGATTTAATAGTGCCAATCCTTCATTTTCAACTTTGACATCCAAACTGATTTGATTGTTATCAGGAGCGACTGAGGCAAAAGGTAACTGATAAGGTATGCTACCTGAAATATTTACCGGTTGTGGCCCAGCAATAGCTACGGTACTACCAAAATTTAAGCGACCATTGGCATAACTAAAACTAGCTGTGGCTGATTCGACAGGTTTTTGGTTGAGTGTACTATCAGTGATTTGCCATTCTCCTCTGGCTTGAGGGTTAGCAATACTGCCAGCTAAAGCGGCTGTCCCACTGAGATTTCCCGTCACCCCGACTGGGAGATTGACGAAGTTATTGAGTAAATGAATAGGAAAGTTATTTACGCGCAATTGTCCAGATTGTTCGTTCCCGCCTATATTACCTGTGAAGGCTAACAAACTATTCTCGGACTCAATACGCACTGGTCGCAACTGCAAAACCCCATCAGCAAAACTACCTTCAGCAATGATATTATCGGCACGATAAAAACGATTGGGTTCTGTTTCCTTACCCCAGACAAAGTTTTGACCATTCAAATTGAACTGTACGGCTAAACCATTGGCAGTGGCAGTGTCTACAGCCACTTCTCCGTTAAAAGTTCCTTGCAAATCTGCTAGGTTTGGTATGGGTGAAGCATTACGTTGTTCTTCTTGTTTGGCGACGATCGCATCAATTTCGTAAAAGCGCTTGATTTGGTCGAATAAAGACTGATCTGGCAAACCTTGGGCGTAGGTTTTGAGGTCAGAGGCGCTACCGTAGTTGGGTTGTTCTCCATTACGCTGGAAATCTTGTAAATCAAAGATTTGTGCTACTGTCAGCACATCTTGGATGTTACCTTGAGTGACGTTCAGCTTGCCTTGGACGCGGGGGCCTTTGGGGGTCAGCCCAAAATTACCAGCTAAGGCGTAACGACTGTTGCCTTTAATAAATTGGCTACTGGTGAGGGTGGCTGTACCATCACTGTAACGGAATTGGGCTGTGAGACGATCGCCTTTAATTCTGCCAATTTCGGGATTAGCGATCGCCAAATTAACGTTAGTCGCAAATGTACGTTGGTTAAACTGCACATCCCCTGTTACTGTCCCGGCTACTTTACCAGCACCTAAACGCAGACTTGGGGGTGGTGACAAGTTGAAAAGTGTTAGGGGGAAGTTGGCAACTTTTACAGCCCAATCATTGCCTTTAACTTGACCGGAGGCTAAGGCTTGTTGCCATTGTACTAGGAAAGATTGGGGGCGATTATTACTGTCTAAACTCAGGGCGAGGCGATCGCTATTCCCGGCTAAATTTAAATTCAATCCTTGTCCAGATTGAATCCTACCTGTTAATAAGGGTTCAAAAGCAATATTTTGGACTACTAAATCCTTTAAGCTGAGTTGCCCGTTGACATTGGGCAAAGGCAATTTACCTGTAACTTTACCGTTAAAATCTGCCCTTCCTGTGACAGCTACTTGATTTGGTAAGGTGACTGGTAACTGTTGTAGATTAAAGTCCTGGGCTTGGACGTTGAGATTGAGGGCGGTAATTTCTGGTATGCCTGGTTTAGTGGCATTGGCTAAGATATCACCACTAACATTTAAACCGGGGGCTGTAGCTTGTTGAATTGTTAACCTTTCACCATTCCAGGCGATCACAGCATTCAGGGGACGCTCAACACCAGGAATGCCTTGAGTTAATTGTACCTGACCCGCAGCACTGACATCCGCTAACCGCGTCGAACCCAAGTTACCTGCTAGTTGCAACTGACCAGCAAGTTGACCCCGCAACTGTTGATTAAAACGATGTAACTGCACCCCAGTCGCCGCCACTACAGTCTGATAACGACCTTTAGCTAGTTGGATATTCGCCGCATTAATCGTACCCCCTCCCGCTACTTGTAGTTGTGCTTGACCACTGGCTTGGATGCTTTGGGGACTGAAAGATGCAGCAGATCCAGCAACATTAAATTGCCCGTTCAAATTACCTTGTAACTGGGGCGGTACAGCAGCTAAACGTTGTATAGGGACGTTATTGGCTTGGACTTGCGCCTGATAGTTACCATTTGTAACTCGGATGTTAGAGGCTGTGATGGTGCCATTGCCAACATTTAACTGTGCTTGACCACTGGCTTGGATAGATTGGGAAGTAAAAGATGCAACAGAACCAGCCAGATTTAATTGCCCGTTCAAATTACCTTGAAACTGAGGCGGTACGGCGGCTAAACGTTGTACGGGGACATTATTGGCTTGGACTTGTGCCTGATATCTACCATTGGCTAATTGAATGTTAGAGGCGGTAATTGTGCCATTGCCGACATTTAAGCGCCCTTGACCACTGGCTTGAATAGATTGGGGATTGAAGGGTGCAACGGAACCAGCAACATTAAATTGTCCAGTTAAATTACCTTGAAACTTTGGTGGTACGGCGGCTAAACGTTGTACAGGGACATTATTGGCTTGGACTTGCGCTTGATATCTACCGTTAGCTAATTGAATGTTGGAGGAGGTAATCGTACCATTGCCAACATTTAACCGTGCTTGACCACTGGCTTGGATAGATTGGGGGCTGAAGGACTCAGCAGAACCAGTAACAGCAAATTTCCCGGTCAGATTACCTTGAAACTGGGGTGGTAAGGTTGCCAGGCGTTGCACAGGGACGTTACTGGCTTGGACTTGCGCCTGATATACACCGTTAGCTAATTGAATATTCCCGGCCGTAACTGTTCCTCTACCTACACTAAGGCGGGCATCACCTGTAGCTTGTAAGGTTTTGAGGCTGAAGTTTTCTCTGTTACCAGCGACTTGGAATGTCCCAGCCAAAGGATTAGCTAAAGCTGGCGGCGCATTTTTCAGGATGCGTGCTAGGCGGACATTATTCGCCACCAGTTTGGCAGCAAAAGCTTGGTCTTGCAGTTGAATGTTAGAGACTGTAACTGTCCCGCCACCAATTTGTACCCCTGCCCCTTCTGTACGAATGCTGGCAATTTGAAAGGGTGTAGCAGTACCAGCCAGAATTAAACGACCGTTAAATTGCGCCCCTGCTAAGGAGACATTTTTTAGTTGATTCTGGTTGACAAATGGTGCCAAATTCACCCCATTAGCTTGAGCTACAGCCTGCCAACGTTCATTAGCAAAATTGCCATAACCCCGCACTGTGCCACCCGCAACCCTCACAGCCACATTGCGAAAGTTAATGTTACGGTTAGCGCCGATAATCACTTCCCCAGTGGCGGGATAGACTGCCTGCGGTGCGGCAAAGTTTACAGAAGTCCTGACATTGGTGGGCGTACCTGTGACTTGAGCAGTAGCCGATACAGTACCAATTTGAAATGGCGTATTGGCATTGTATAGTTTGGCGATCGCATCTCCGGCTACATTCCTGGCAATGAAATTCAGATTCAGTTGGGCATTTTCCCCAACTAAGATTCTGCCACCACCAGTAATTGTGCCGCCTGTTGTGGTCTTGCCTTGGACATCTGCCAAACTAACTAAGCCGTCGTTGGGCGAAAACTCAAACTTACTACTAATACTTTGAAAATTAACTTTATCGATGCGGGCAGTATTGATAGTCTTAACTGTACCTGAAAGAATAGGCTGATTAGCAGCCCCCACCACCTGCAAATCGGCTTGTAATTGTCCAGCCACAGGTACAGGCAATTTTAATTTGAGTGTGTTTTGGGCATTGGCTACACTGACTGAGTTAACACGCCCTGCTAGCTTATAGCCTACTTTGGTGTCGATGGTTCCCGCCGCCACTAGAGGTATGCTGCCATAGTTAGCCACGACATTTTCTAATTTTACTTCTGTGCCTTGGAAGTAAGCATTAGCTTGGGTATTTGTCAATACTTGCGGTGCGCGAGGAATTTGGACTGTCACCTTTTGCAAATCAGCACTGCCATATAGTAAAGGGGTTTGTCCTGGTAATAATTCAACTCGCAAATCACCATTAACTTTACCGGCTTCTAGACCCACTGGTAACTTTACCAAGCGACTAACATCCGCCGCCAGTAATTCTTGTCCTCGCACTTGAATATTCGCCGCAGTCGTCTTAGGACGTACTTCGCCCTCCATCTCCACACTGCCCCCGCTATCAGATATACCTTTAGCTGAGAACTTAATTAGCTGGTTGTTTTCCAGTATTTGAGCCTTTCCATTGAGTTGCGAAAATTCTAATGGAGGCAGGAGGCAGGGGGGCTGGGGGCAGGAGGCAGAGGGATATAAAGAAGATGAAGGGGGCGTGGTTTTAGCTGCACCTACTGCCAAATTTCTCACCTGTGGTAGCAGCGACAACTTACCATTGCGGAAATTAATATGATCTAAATCTGTTTTAATCGCTCCTGCTGCACCTGGTGGCGCTATGGTCGTAGTAATCCAGCGTCCTTGGTTATCCTGTTCGATGTAAACATCAGGATTAACTAAAGTCACATTTAGTTTTAACTGGCGATTAAAAACTAACAGCAGTGGATTAAAACCCACTTCCACCGCATCCACTGTTAATTTATCCGGGTCTGTAGGCGTAGCAGGAATGGACGAAGCCGCAAACTGTACTCCAGTTAAGGAAAAATTAGTGACTTTTCCCAGTTGTACGGGACGGTTAAGAGTTGTAGTCAGACTTTCTTGGGCTAACGGTGTTAATTCCTTCTGTACGAAAGTCCATAAACGCCAAACACCTCCCATCAAACCCACAATTAAAAGTCCACCTACTGCCATACCGCCACGACTCAAAATCAGCAACCATAGACTCCTACGTGAGGTTTGTGGGCTTTGATTTTGCTTGGGAGGGTTATTCATGGTATGAGTTTACTTTTATTTGCTGGAGGTGGTTGACGCACTGCAAGCATTATTTGGCATTTGCGTTTACTATGCCAATACCAGGATACAAATCAATTGGGACTTTTGACATTCGGATCAACTCGGTGAGTGAAATTGACTAGGGACTGTTGACTGGTGAATCAAAATTTTTGCTCTTTGCTACCCTACTTTTTCATCTCCCATATCCTCAATGCGGGAAAATAAACCATTAATATTGTCAGTCAAATCTGAATTAAAGTGAAAATATTGCTGTGACTTTCCCAGGTACACGGTCTAGAACTTTAATTAATCAATAGGCCTCGGAACATATAATAGATGATTACGCCAATGCGGGTTTTTGTTTTAATTTTCAACGCTAATACGGAAAATGAGGGGATTCATACCGTTCGTGTGGGCGATCGCAATAAAATTCTCATGTTTGAATCCCAAGATGATGCTGTCCGTTTTGCCCTCATGTTGGAAGCGCAGGATTTCCCCACTCCCACAGTAGAAGGAATTGATGCGGAGGATGTTAAGGAATTTTGCGCCAGTGCTAATTATGATTGGGAATTAATCCCAGAAAATAGCGACCTCGTAATTCCCCCAGATATTAACGTGGAAGAAACTGACTGGCAACCTGATGGTCAGTATGATGACGAGGATACTGAGGACGAAATTTTTGAGTCTGACCTAGTACCACCGGCTCAAGATTCGGAGTTTTCTGAGACTGAGTTGGAAAATATTCGTCGCAAATTGGAAGGATTGTTGTAACTTAGTCGTTTAGTCATGAGAGACGTTTCATGCAACGTCTGTACATGAAGATTTTGGACTAAGTTACATAATGGCAGGGGAAATCACATACATGGCAAATTTGCAGGAACGTGGGCATTTATTGACGGAACAAGTCAATCCTCTGAGTCAGAACTTAGATCAACTCAGTTCTCTGGAATTGGTGGAGTTGTTTAATAGTGAAGACCTCAAGACTGTGGAGGCGGTGGCTGCGGCTAAAGTCCAGATTGCGACAGCAATTGAGCAAACAGCCGATCGCCTGCGTCAGGGAGGACGCTTGTTTTATGTTGGTGCTGGAACCAGTGGTAGGTTAGGCGTGTTAGATGCGGCTGAGTGTCCACCAACTTTTTGTACCCCCCCAGAGTTGGTACAGGGAATTATTGCTGGTGGTGCTGGTGCATTGGTACGCAGTTCGGAAGATTTAGAAGACCGGGCGGAAGATGGAGACGCAGCGATCGCTCAACGTCATATTACCCAGTTAGATGTTGTTGTTGGTATTACGGCTGGTGGGACAACGCCTTTTGTCCAAGGTGCAATTAACTCTGCTCGTCAACGGGGAGCCTTGACAATTTTCATCGCTTGTGTTCCTGCTGAACAAGTGAGTTTTACAGCCGATATTGATATTCGCTTGTTAACAGGGCCAGAAATATTGGCTGGTTCCACACGTCTCAAAGCCGGTACAGTTACCAAGCTCACTTTAAATATCCTCTCGACTGGGGTGATGGTCAAGCTGGGCAAAGTTTACGGTAATCGTATGGTGGATGTAGCAGTCACAAATCAGAAGTTACGCGATCGCGCTTTGCGAATTTTGGAAGACCTCACCGGGTTAAGTCGGGAAGCGGCTGGTTTTTTATTAGAACGTAGTGGTAAATGGGTAAAACTGGCGCTGGTGATGCACTGGACTGGTTTGGATAAAGACGCAGGCGATCGGCTCTTATCAGCACATCAAGGAAATCTGAGGGAAGCTGTTGCTAGTTATAAAAATCAGGGTAATTAGTTAGTGGTTAGTTGTCAGTGGTCAGTTGTCAATAGTCAATAGTCAATAGTCAAAAGTCTTGCAATGTTGACTATTGACCATTGACTTTTAAGTATATTCGGTAATTTGTTGTCATCTACCAACCTTTTGCGTAAAAAGTTGGTAGATTATTATTTGAAGCCAGAAGAGGAATCTTAATTACTACAAGATTTGTTGCTAATTCATAAAACTCTGAGCGCAAAGTAATTACAAATTACGAACTCTACACATATATCACCATGCCACTGGATTTGTCGCCGCTTTGGATATCACTCAAAACGTCCTTACTTGCCACATTTATCACCTTCTTTTTAGGAATTGCTGCTGCTTATTGGATGTTGAGTTATCGCGGTAAAGGCAAATCTTTGATTGAAGGTATCTTTGTCGCTCCCTTGATTTTACCCCCTACGGTTGTCGGCTTTCTGCTACTGCTGTTTTTCGGGAAAAACGGCCCTATGGGGAAACTGATGGGGCTTTTTGACTTCAGTATAGTTTTTACATGGTATGGGGCGGCGATCGCTGCGACAATTGTCTCTTTTCCTCTCATGTATAAAACCTCACTGGGAGCCTTTGCCCAGATTGACGGTAATTTGCTGCGGGTAGCGAGAACCTTGGGGGCTAGTGAATCTACTATCTTTTGGCGTATCAGTTTACCTTTGGCATTCCCTGGGATTGTAGCCGCGACAATGCTATCTTTTGCCCGTGCTTTGGGTGAATTTGGTGCAACGTTAATGTTGGCTGGGAATATCCCCGGACAAACGCAAACAATCCCAATGGCAATTTATTTTGCAGTGGGAGCGGGGGCGACCAATGAGGCTTGGTTTTGGGCAATTATGATTATGGTGATTTCCCTATCGGGGATTCTTGCTGTTAACTTCTGGCAAGAGGTGAGGGAAAAGAAGGGACGAGGGGGACAAGTAAAACAGACAAAAGCACAAGGGAGTGAGGTAGTTTTGTTGTCTGCGCCTGCTTCTCAAGTGGAACTGTTGGTAGATATAGAAAAACATCTGCCCAGTTTTCATCTAAAAGTTGCTTTCACCACCGATGAACAACCTTTGGGTTTGTTGGGAGGTTCAGGTGCAGGTAAGAGTATGATTCTGCGGTGTATTGCGGGGATTGAAACACCAACCAGGGGACGGATAGTTTTGAATGGTAGGGTATTATTTGATTCCGAACAGGGGATTAATTTGCCTAGCCGCGATCGCCGCATTGGTTTTTTAGTCCAGAATTATGCCCTGTTTCCCCACATGACAGTGGCGCAAAATATTGGCTTTGGCTTACCCAAAAGACTCTCAGACAACAGCATACGGGTGCAGGTGGAAGAACAACTCATCGCCATGCAGTTGCAAGGATTAGGCGATCGCTATCCCCACCAACTTTCGGGAGGACAACAACAACGGGTAGCCTTAGCTAGGGCTTTAGCCAGTCAACCAGAAGCTTTGCTGTTAGATGAACCATTTTCAGCCCTTGATACCCACCTACGGAGTCAATTAGAACAGCAAATGATGGAAACCCTCACAGACTACCAAGGTGTATCTTTATTTGTCACCCATAACATGGAAGAAGCTTACCGCATTTGCCCCAATCTCTTGGTATTGGAGGACGGTAGCCCAGTACATTATGGTTCTAAATATGAGATTTTTGAACGTCCCGCTACTGTCAGTGTGGCTCAAATCACTGGCTGTAAAAACTTCTCCAGCGCTATTGTTGAATCAGGGCAACAAATAGAAGCGATCGATTGGGGTTGTCATCTCAAAGTTATTGCACCAATTCCCAACGAATTATCTCACATTGGTATCCGCGCCCATCAAATCACCTTTACCAATGACCCCAACCAAGAAAACACCTTCCCCTGCTGGCTAGTACGAACAAGTGAAACACCCCATCGCATCACATTATTTTTAAAACTCCATTCCCCAGCCAACAGCCCACAAGATTATCATCTCCAAGCAGAAGTCTTCAAAGAAAAATGGCTAAATATCAAAGAAAAACCATTTCCTTGGTATGTGCATTTAGATCCACTCCGCTTAATTCTCATGAATTAAATTTAAAAGCATAAACAATCTAATTTTGCAGTTCATCAACAACTGTTTTTTGTAATTCGGTGTTTCAATATGGAAGCCGTAAATTACAAAGAATGGTATGCCACAGAAATCAGCCGCGTTGAGGTTTGTCATCTTATTAGGTTTCGTGAGCCTTTGCGCCGATGCGACCTATGAAGGGGCGCGCAGTATCACAGGGGCTTATTTACAGGTTTTAGGTGCTAGCGGCACTGTGGTAGGCTTGGTAGCTGGTTTTGGTGAGTTAATTGGCTATGGCTTGCGGTTAGTGATTGGTTATCTCAGCGACCAGTCACGGAAATATTGGGGAATTACAACCTTAGGTTACATCCTCAACACTGCCGTTGTACCATTGTTAGCCTTGACCGGAAGATGGGAAGCAGCCGCAGGTTTGATGATGGCTGAACGTACTGGTAAAGCCGTGCGTACTCCCCCACGAGATGCGCTGCTTTCCCACGGCGCGAGTCAAATTGGCAGAGGCTTTGGCTTTGGTTTACATGAAGCAATGGATCAGACCGGTGCAGTTATGGGGCCTTTGGCTGTGGCTGCAATGGTCTATTTCCAGGGAGAGTATCGTCACGCCTTTACAATTTTGATTGTACCTGCGGTCTTGGGATTGGTGGTGTTATTAGTATTACAATTTCTCTATCCCAACCCCAGTGATTTTGAAGAGGAAACAGAGGAACAGAAACAACAAGAAGGATTACCCCGCATATTTTGGATTTATCTAGGTGCAGTAGCTGTTATTGCCGCCGGATATGCAGATTTTCCCCTAATTGCCTTCCATTTTCAAAAATCAGGCATTGCTACAGGGGAGACCATACCTCTGTTTTACGCCTTAGCAATGGGTGTAGATGCGATCGCTGCTTTAATATTTGGCTACGTATTTGACCGACTAGGCATTTCTATCTTAATTATCGCGGCTTTTATCTCATGTTTATTTGCCCCACTGGTATTTTTAGGCGATACCAATCTGGCACTTTTAGGTATAGCATTTTGGGGTATAGGCATGGGAGCGCAAGAATCCATTTTAAAAGCGGCGATCGCCGGTATGGTTCCCAAACATAAACGCGCCACCGCCTACGGCATTTTCAGCACTGGCTACGGTCTATCCTGGTTCTTAGGCAGCGCTCTCATGGGGATTCTATACGACCATTCCATCACTACATTGATCGTCTTCTCCTCTGCAACCCAGCTTTTAGCAATTCCCTTTTTCACCTGGGTGAAACTAAAAGTCGATGATTCCCCTAAGACAATCACAAATCAAGCGTCTTGAGGATTGGGGACTGGGGATTGAGTTAAAAATCCCTACACCCTTACACCCCTATTCCCACTTGAGATCAAGAGTAAAATTGCTCATAGTCATCATGACTACCAATCCAAAACCATGTCACAGTGTCACCATCTAACACACCAAGCGCGCGATAATTTCGATTCACTCTGACAGACCAAATTCCTTCCTCACTGTTAATACATTTGAAATGGATTTTCTGCCCAAAGTCGATAAGCTTTCCGCGCACTCAGCCTAACTTCATCATTTAACCGTCGATACGCAGCCCAAAACGATCGCAACGTGGCTGATTTCATAGTTGGTCATAGTCCATCGGGGAGGCTTCTCCCTGAGCGATTTCTTCTCTAGCACGACGAGCCGCAGCAACCAGATTGACTTGTGTCTTCTGAAACGATTGTTCCCATCGTGCTTCATCTTGTAGATCGCTAATATACTCTCGAAGATGTTCCGCAACTTGCGCCTGAATCTCTACGGGTAGAGACTCCATCATTTTGATAACTGTTGTAATTGCGGTGGATGACATTGCATAACTCCAACTTTCAAACTCTTACCCTCCGCGAACCTCTGCGTTAAAAATAAGATACCCGCATTCTCAAAAATCCAGGTATCTTATTTCTCATCCCTAAGACTTCGGCTTATAAGTCGAAGCAACGTGTAATTCCTTCAACTGCTTGACATCTACACCAGAAGGTGCATCTGTCAACAAACAACGTGCTTGCTGTGTCTTCGGAAAAGCAATAACATCTCGAATCGATTCTTCCCCAGCAAACAACATCACCAACCTGTCTAAACCGTAAGCAATACCACCGTGTGGCGGTGTACCATATTCAAACGCCTCCAACAGGAAACCGAATTTATTTTGGGCTTCTTCGGGAGATAAACCGATGGTTTCAAATACCTGTTCTTGGACTTCCCGTTGATAAATCCGCCGACTACCGCCACCGACTTCAAAACCGTTGAATACTAAATCATAGGCTTGAGCGCGGGCTGTTTTTAAGTCGTGTAAATCATCGGGGTGGGGTGCGGTAAATGGGTGGTGTAGTGCTTCTAGGCGTTTCTCATCTGCATTCCACTCAAACATGGGGAAATCGACAACCCAGAGCAAGTTAATTTTATCTGGATCAATTAAACCAAATTCTTTGGCGATCGCCTGCCGCAATCTATCCAAGGTTTTATTTACGGTAGCCGCATCACCAGCACCAAACAGTAACAAATGTCCGGGTTTTGCACCTGTGCGCTTCAAGATTTCCTGTTTCTGCTCTTCTGAAAGGTTATCTTTAATGGCACCTATAGTGTCAATTTCCCCGTCTTCCCGCACCCGAATATAAGCCAAACCTTTTGCACCGGCTTCGCTGGCTTCTCTAAATAAATCCCCACCCGGTTTAATCCGCACGTTAGAGATTTGCTCATTACCGTTGGGAATTGGCAGAATTTTGACAATACCACCATTGGCGACAGCATCCCGAAAGACTTTGAAACCAGAGTCTTTCATCACATCGGAAACATTAACTAGTTGTAAATCGTAGCGGGTATCTGGTTTATCACAACCGTAACGTTCCATTGCTTCAGCGTAGGTGAGGCGGGGGAACGGAAGCGGTAACTCAACACCCTTAACGGTTTTGAAGATATAACTAACTAACTTTTCGTTCAGTTCGATAATTTCTTCCTCAGACATGAAACTCATTTCCATGTCCAACTGGGTAAATTCTGGCTGTCTGTCGGCGCGTAAGTCCTCATCGCGGAAGCATCGCGCAATTTGATAGTATCTATCCATGCCCGATACCATGAGGATCTGTTTAAATAGCTGTGGTGATTGGGGTAAAGCAAACCATTCCCCTGGATTGACGCGGCTAGGTAGGACATAATCCCGCGCGCCTTCGGGGGTGGAACGGGTGAGAATAGGAGTTTCCACTTCGATGAAACCTTCTACGTCTTCCAAATAACGACGCATTGCTTTCACCACTTGATGACGTAGTTGTATGTTACGCGCCATGCGATCGCGCCGCAAGTCTAAGTAACGATATTTCAGCCGCAAGTCTTCCCTAACTGTCTCAGTGTCGGCGGTAGAAACTTGGAATGGTAACTGTTTGCGCACCCCATTGAGTAGTTCAATCTTATCAGCGTAGATTTCCACTTCCCCGGTCGGGATGCGGCTATTTAGTGATTCTTCTGGACGTTGTGTTACCCTGCCAGTAATTTCCACAACATATTCGTTACGTAGAGAGTTAGCCAGTTCGTAGGAATCTGGGGTGCGTTGAGGATCGCTGACTACTTGGACAATGCCAGAGCGATCGCGTAAATCCAAGAATATCACGCCCCCATGATCGCGGCGACGGTCTACCCATCCATATAAGGTAACAGTTTCTCCAATATCCTTTTGTCGGAGTTCGCCGCAATAGTGAGTTCGCATAGTTGTTAATCTGTTCTTCCGGGCTAGATTTGCTAGTGAATGCCAAAGCCTTCCCATTATCTAGCATCAATCGTATCTAATTGAAGAACAGTTGGCATAATCTCATTGTGCGACATCCCGCCAGACTAGGTACAGACGCGACAAAATAGCCATCAGAGTCCCGTTCCATAACCACGTTAAATTCTCTTGTCATCTCGAAATTATTGTTTAATAGGGCAACTTAATTTTAAATGATGCCCAAATCTACGCTACTTTTAATGGCTTTTCCGGTAAAGCAATAGGTTCAGGTAAAGCTTTGCCCTGTTCTTGATACCATTCAATCAGTGATTCAATTACTTCTTGACCGTGTTTAGCCGCTTCTTCGTAAGTTTTGCCGTGGGTGTGATATTGTTGCCAGGGAAATTCTGGGAGGTGGACTAAATAGCTGTTATCTTCATCTGACCATTGAATGACCATACTGTAGCGATAATTCATGCTTCATCCTCGTCATGTTTGCTAGATTGCTTTTGCAGTTCTTCTAATCTATTCAAAACTTTCTTTATTTGTTTTTCCAGGTATTTTGGTGCATCGTCTCCATCCTTACCTGCAATGGTAACGGGTTCATCAAGTATAAGTGGATGAGTCCAGAATGTATGACTACCTTTTGCAGGACGGTAATTAAAACCTGCTTTCTGTAATATCGCTTTTAGCTCTCGAATTTTCTGAGGCATTAATCTTTACTTTCAAGTATTTGGGTCAAACGGAAGCAGTTAAATTAACGTTTGGTAAAAATTATAGAGCTACTAAACGGTTTGATGCGATCGCCCCTGGCTTTGCTACATCATCCCTTTCAAAAGCTGACCATATAGTCGTTTGCAATCCAGTATTACTGCCAAAATAGAGATATTTTGACGAAATAAGGAGAATTGCACAGTAAACTTGTATAAAATTTCAGTAATAACCCTTAGTGACGCAGTTATGCCGCTAGACTATTCCGGTCAAAATTTGCGAGGTCGTTCATTTAAAGCTCAAGACTTGACTGGGGCTAATTTTAGTAAGGCAGATATTCGCGGAGCTAATTTTACTAAAGCTATTCTCAAGGGGGCTAATTTTGTAGGCGCGAAAGCTGGATTACAAAATTTTTGGGTAATTGGTTGGATAGTAGGTTTATTTATTTTTGCATTTGGATCATTATTTGTCTGTGCTTCAACTAACGCTAGTACTTGGTGGTATTTGGGTAACGAAGCATTTCAATATAATGCTTTTATTTTCGGTATAGCAATGAGCGTGCTATTATCAATTTTTATCTTAATAACTATTTGGAGAGGTCTGATCTCTTCTTTAGTAATCACTATCTTGTTCTTGATGGTTTTGGTGTTTTCATCTGCCGTTACTTCTGTTTTAGCTTTAGAGGAATATAAGATATTTCGTCGATGGATGCAAGCTATAATTTTCGCTGCACTTGTGGCAATAACCATACCTGCAATAGTAGCCTTAAACTTAGTATTAGTTAAAAAAATAAACAAGAATTTTACTAGCACTATCATATTAGCTTTCTTATCCGGTGGAATAACTGGCTCCATAACCAGAATTTTGACACGAAACGGATGGAAATATTTATATTCTGAGCCTATACAGTCTTGGAACTGGGCTTGGGTAGATTTTATTTGGTCTTGGTCTTGGTCTTACATTTTGGTAATCTTAGGTAGCTATATAGGACGCCGTGCTTTAATAGAAAACGATAAGCAGAATTTTATTTCATCAATTGCCATTGCCTTCGCTGCAACAGGCGGGACAAGTTTTTTCGATGCTGATTTAACCGATGCTGACTTTAGTGGTGCGACTCTCAAAAACACAAACTTTAGAAAGGCAAATCTAACCCGTACTCGTTTTTATGAAGCCAAAAAACTCGACCTTGCCAGAGTAAACGACTCAATATTAGCTAAACGAGATATTCTCAATTTGTTGGTGAGTTGCAATGGTAGAAATAAATCATATATTGGCGCGAATCTCAAAGGTGCAAACCTCATAGGTGCAGATTTAACAGAATCTAATCTTAAAGATACTGATATTACTGGAGCTACCTTTCAAGGTGCTTGTTTAGAGTTTGCCAACTTGACTTTATCTCAAGCTGTAAGCACTGATTTCACTAGCGCTCAAATGACTGGCGCTTGTATAGAAGCTTGGAATATTGAAAGTACAACAAAATTAGACAATGTTGATTGTCGCTTTATCTATCTCCTGGAATATCCCCAGCCTGGAACCGACAATAGAGAACGCCGTCCCAGTAGTGGCGACTTTCAGCCAGGAGAATTTACCAAACTATTTGCCGAAGTTCTCAACACAGTCGATTTGATTTTCCGCAACGGTATAGACTGGAAAGCTTTTGTTAACGCTTTTCAAACAGTGCAGCAACAAAATCAAGACACAGAATTAGCCCTACAAAGTATTGAAAATAAAGGTGATGGCTTTGTTGTGGTTAAAGTCGGTGTACCTGTTGATGCTGATAAAGAAAAGATTCACCATGATTTCATGCAGAATTATCAATTAGCATTGCAAGCTGTAGAAGAAAAATATAAAGCCCAATTGCAAGCTAAAGATAATGAAATAGTCATCTATCGCCAACAAAGTGCAGAGATGAAAGAGATTATTGGCTTGTTAGCTAATAAGCCGATTAATGTTCAAATTGATAATAAAGTAGAAACTAAAGCCATGACTAACAGTAATGATTCCAGCCGTAATATTAACATTGGCAATATTGGTGGAGATTTTAATGCTAGTGGGCAAGCTTTGAATTTAGGTGAAATTAGTGGTACAGTGACGAACACCATTAATCAGTTACCAGCTGCACCAGAACCAGATAAACCTGGAATCAAGGAATTATTGACGCAGTTGCAAGCAGCGATTGAGTCAGAAAAAGACTTAGCTCAAGAAGATAAAGCGGAAGCCTTAGAGCAAGTACAAGCATTAGCGAAAGCTGGGAAAAATCCCCAAGAAGAACCAAAACAAAAAGCCGCAAAAACTGCACTCAAAATTTTGAAAGGTACAATTACTGGTTTACCAGCTACAGCAACCTTAGCAGAGGCTGTTAGTAAACTATTACCTTTAATTTCTAAGTTTTTGGGTTTAGGGTAAAAAACTTCCTGTCAAAAATGTTCATCCCAATTCTCTATGAAGTTGTAACAAATAAATAATGTAGAAGACGCGATAAATCGCGTTTTCTTAACCCAAGGATGTATTGCAATAATTAATCGAATTAGTATAAATTAAAAGTAGAATACTTCACAATATCTATAATCAAAAATAAGTCCGCACAGGCGGACTTTAAAATCACCTAATTCCTAAAACTGCGCCACTCCATCTAATAACCCGTCAGAGACAACCACACCATTATTAGCTGCAATCTGATCAACAACTGTTAACTCAGCCAGGTTAATTAAAGGTAATAAATGATCATATAATTGCATCGCTTGTAAACAATTGTTAATATTAGCAATCGCCGTATTATACACATCTACTTTTCCTTCCACGACACCAAGTAAGCGGTTATTATTATTAATCTTCTCCTCCGCTTCTTGTTGTAATCTTTCTTCTAAATACACTCTCGCTTGTGGGTATTGTTGTAAAATTCCATCTCCTTGCTTTTCCGCCATTGGTAACAATTGAGTTTTGAGGATTTGGTTAATAGTTTGACGAAAGGTTTTACGAATGGTATGAGAAACCTTTGGCTCAAAATCTAACTTTAATAATTGCCTAATTGCTGGCTCGGCTTCTACCATACTTTCGCTATCATAACTTTGTGATGTTTGCAGCAAAGTTTGGCGGAATTGATATATAGAAAAAGTATTTTCATCGTAAAAACTGGGACTTTCTCTAACAAAGCGATCGCATTCTACACTAGCTGCATCTACTAAAGATTGAGTCACACGTTTTTCTAAAGCGTTGAGTTCTTGTTCAATCCCCGCATCGTTACCTAGCAAACGATACAACTGGCGATAATATTCTGATTTACGAATCTTCTCCATCAACCTTTGGAAAAGATTAGTCATTAGTTCCTGAGATGAATCTACTAAGATATCCTCTAATTGATTTGCCAAATAATAAAACGCCTCTACTAAAATTGCCAGTAATGGCGCGGTAGCATTGCGCGGATGACTCAGAGTCGCACGACGATAAGCATCAGCTACAGAAAATGTATCCAACAATTCATCCAAACGACGAATCATCCGGGATTGCAATTGGCGAAAATCCACCTCAAATCCATCACAAGCATGATTAATTACATGATTAACTTCTTCTGTGATGTGTAAGCTGTAATCTTTACCAACTTGTTGCAGTTGCTGATTGAGATATTGTAATTCCTGCGCCTTCATCATCTCAATTTCACGGGGCTGACTATCTAAGTCGCGATGTGCAGTCTGATAATGTTTTTTCAGGTTAATACAAATATCTTCTAAATCATCAGCAAGATTTTTAAAAAGCTGGGGACGCTTTTCTTCAGTTAGATAACGCGTGATGGCTGTGCGAAACTCTTCAATCCCACTATCTTGAATTAACTGATTAATTAAAGGTGTTCCCTGTTCAGCTAAAATTCGCACATAGTTTTGATTTGGTGTTTCAAAACCATTGAGAGAAATCCGAAAATTACTAGAAGCTAACTTACCAGAACTGACACAATAGTTATTAAAAGCGTAAACAAATTGTGGTGTTTCCTCGTTACCATTTACACCTTTGGCATTTTCCCCAAAAATAGAATCTAAACCAAATCTATCTTGAGTACTTGTTTGTTTAATCTGACTCCCATAAAAACCGAGTAATCCACTGGTTTTATAAACCCGGCTTGTATCCCGGAATTGTGTGTTGATTAAATCATCCAAGCGTTGCCTTAGTTGGGTATTATACCAAGTTTCGTCGATGCGGTTGAAGACATAAAACACGCGATCGCGTATTCCTCCATTTTGCCGCATCTTTTCTAACAGTTCTGTTTCCTCTTTCGTCATATCACCAGCAGAAGCAGGTTTCAGCACACACACCACCGCCGAAGTATCAGGATGTTGTATCTTGGCGTAGGTTAGTTGTGCATCCTTTTCCACTGGTGCATCAATCCCTGGGGTGTCAATAATCACGTTTCCATCTTGCAAAAGCGGATGGTTGCAAAAGTATTCAATCTGTTTTAATACGGCGCTATTACTACCACGACGCGCATATCCAGCCGCTTCTTTCAGGTTGGAAAAATTAAAATGTTCCATCGAATATGTAGCATTATTTACTGTATGAATATGTTGCCGATTTGCCTCATATCCTTGTAGTAAAAATATTAATGCTTTTGCTTGTTTGGCACGTTCTGATTTACTCTCACCACCCTCTTGCTGAATAATCGCTTCACACCCTTGATGTAATAAGCTAACCACTTCAGCTTGATTAATATTAACTGCTGTCGTAAATCCCAACTGTTGACACAGAGAGTTTGCTTGTTCCCGAATTTCTACCTCACTTAAAAAAGTTAAAACTACCCGTTCTTTATCTAATTCTGCATACTCAATTTTGCACTCTGTACCTGTGGCGTGTCCTTCTGCACTGTATAACAATTCCCGTTCTAATAGTGCATTAATAAGCATAGACTTACCTGCACTAAATGCACCAGCAAACACAATTTCAAACTTGGGAGAAATCGCCTTACCTAGAGAAGTTTGTACAGATGTGATATCTTGCGATCGCAAGGATAATTCCTGCTGTAAAAGCTGCAATATAGACTCAACTTGATCTTTTAGATTATGACACTGCGGAGGCATACCCGACATAAAAGCACCTATAAGCTTCTATGTAAAACCTAACAAAAACTTTATACTAAAAGTTCAGTATTAATACATACTAAATTTAATTTAGAATTGGTATGGCTAATAATACTTTGGGGATGAGTAATTGGTAAAAGTAGTTAGGACTTACGCACACAGTTTGTCTGTTGAGACCGGGTATAAGGGTGTAAGGGTGTAAGAGTTTCAAATATTTATACCCCTACACCCCTATACCCTTCTCCAAACCCTTGATCTTTCGTTTTCATGCGTAAGTCCTAGTAGTAATAAAACATAATCACTTATTAGTTATGACCCAGAGCGTAAGATTTATGATGATCAACAAAAATCATTCTTATGAGCATTATTGTCTTCGGTAGCATCAATATAGATTTAGTTGCCACAGCACCCAAGTTACCAATTGCAGGAGAAACCTTACTGGGAGAAGACTTTTTCAAGGTTCCTGGGGGTAAAGGTGCAAACCAAGCTGTAGCAGTAGCCAAACTGGGAGTTCCTACCCAAATGGTGGGACGTGTTGGCGCAGATGGTTTTGGTGCAGAACTGATGGAAAATCTGCAAAATGCTGGTGTACAAACTGACAATATTTTTGTAGATGAAACTGCCAGTTCTGGAGTGGCGATGATTACCGTCGCTCATGATGGTGAAAATCAAATAGTTGTCATTCCTGGTGCTAATGGGAGAATCAATCAAGCAGATGTAGAACGATTATCATACATATTACCTACAGCCACAGCCCTGCTATTACAATTAGAAATTCCTATAACCGCCGTTATCGCAGCTGCCCAAGCCGCCAGAAGTAACAATATCACAGTAATTTTAGATCCCGCACCTGCACCATCAGATTTACCAGCAGAACTTTACCCCTTGGTTGATATCATTACCCCAAATGAAGTGGAAGCGGGACAACTCGTAGGTTTTCCTGTAGATGGAGAAAAAGCAGCGCGAAAGGCTGCCGGGGTGTTATTGCAAAGAGGCGTGAAAAGTGCGATCGTTAAACTGGGCGCTAAAGGTGTTGTTTGTGCCACAGACAAAGAGACCTTTTTTGTCCCAGCCTTCTTTGTGGATACAGTTGATACTGTAGCGGCTGGTGATGCCTTTAATGGTGGTTTGGCAACAGCACTTTATTCTGGGCTTTCCTTACATCAGGCAGTTATTTGGGGTGCGGCGGCTGGTGCTTTAGCTGCAACAAAATTAGGCGCACAAACTTCCTTGCCTGACAAGTTGACACTTGAGGCTTTCCTCAAAGACAGAGGTTTGTGACTTTTGTGAAGTTTCTTATACTTAGAGTTTCCGAAATTCTTCGGATTACACTTGAATTTAAAAACTATTCAAGATACTCCATACAGGAGAGTAGATTTATGACTAATCAAAACTTCACAAAAACATCTATCAACTTCGTAAAAGCTTTTCTGGCTGCCTCCACAATGATCATGGCTTCTGTCGGGCCTGCCCTTGCTAACAACAAAGTTGAAATTTTAGGCGCAGAATATGGTGGTAACGGTTGCCCTGATGGGTCTGCTAGTGTGAATGTTAGCCCTGATGGTCAAGAGTTAAGTATTCTATTTGATAACTTTATCGCTCTGGGCAATAAAGCAGCAGAACGTCGCAAAAGCTGTAATATGAGCATTCCGATTAAAGTACCCCAAGGCTTTCAAATTTCCCTTTATGATGCTGATTATCGGGGCTATGTTGCTCCTGGTACAACTGGGAGACTAAGAGCAGAGTACTTTTTTGCAGGTCAGCGCGGGCCAGTTTTCTCCAGAACATTTAGAGGCGAAACCGACTACAACGTCCGAGATAAATTAGTTACTGTGGGTAATGTCTGGTCACGTTGTGGTGACAGTGTAAATATGCGTGTAAATGCTGCAATGACTGCTAGTGGCCAAGGGATGGCAACCGTTGACTCTTTTGACCTGGCTCACCGTGGCTTGGTTTATCACGTTAAATATCGCCAGTGCCGTTAGGTTTTTTCAAAGCTAGGAGTTAAGAAACTCTTAGCTTTGCCAAAATATCAGGCTGGGTTTTTTATACCCTAAATTATGAAGACATCCTGGGTACACTAATCGCAACACTTAGTGTTTAAACATCATCAGGGTTGTGGCTGATGACAAATAACTCACAGGGGAAAATGAAATGGTAAAAACAAGTTATGAATTCGACCAACCTATTTTACCTGCCGGATTTTCATTAAAGGCTAATATCCTACTGCGTTTTCGTGCGGAAGTACCCGAATCTCCCCGGCGCAACCTTAACCTTTCCCTTGTAATTGATCGATCAGGTTCTATGGCAGGTGCAGCTTTACATCATGCCCTCAAGGCGGCTGAATCTGTGGTAGATCAACTTGAGCCAAAAGATATTCTCTCCGTGGTCGTTTACGATGATGCAGTAGATACGGTTGTTTCACCCCAATCTGTAACTGACAAACCTGCACTCAAAAAGTCCATACGTCAGGTAAGGGCGGGTGGTATTACTAACTTATCGGGGGGATGGCTCAAGGGGTGCGAATATGTCAAGCATCAACTCGATCCGCAAAAAATAAATCGTGTGCTACTGCTGACTGATGGTCACGCCAATATGGGTATTCAAGACCCAAAGATACTCACAGCCACGTCAGCCCAAAAAGCTGAGGAAGGGATTACTACAACTACTTTGGGTTTTGCTCAAGGTTTCAATGAGGATTTACTAATTGGGATGGCGAGAGCTGCTAATGGCAACTTCTACTTCATTCAAAGCATTGATGAAGCAGCAGAAGTTTTTAGTATTGAACTAGATAGTCTTAGAGCTGTAGTAGGTCAAAACTTGAAAGTAACACTAGAGTTAGCTGATGGTATAACTTTGGTTGATACTTTAAGTCTTGCTAAAGTTAGCCAAAATGAAGCTGGTCAACCTGTGATTACCTTGGGGGAACTTTACGAGGGAGAAGATAAACTTCTGGGTTTGAGTTTGATGATATCCTCTGCTCAAGTAGGTAATTTACCAGTGATGAAGCTGCATTACAGTGCTGATGTAGTGGAGAATGACATTATTCAAAGCGTTTACGGGACAACAGATGTCATCGCCAAAGTTGGCACAGTTGAGGAATCAGCGTTAGCCTCTTCCAGTCATATTATCCTTGACCTCAGCCGCTTGACGATCGCCAAAGCTAAAGAAACAGCCCTCGAATTAGCAGAACATGGTCAGCATCAAGCAGCTGAAAAAACCCTCCGTGATTTGGTGCAGTATCTCCGAGACCAAGGCTTAAATGAGAATTTTGAAATTGCAGAAGAGATTGACCAGCTGGAGTATTTCGCAGGTCGAATTGCACAACAAGCTCTAGGTAACGCCGGACGGAAAGAACTACGGGATCAAAGTTATCAGACAATGACGCGCAATCGCGGTGATCTCGTAGGGCGCGGTGTCACGGCTGGCGATGAAGTATACGCAATGCCGGTTGTCAATGAAATCGGTACTGGAGTGGAACTTTCTTGCGTCCGTGAAGGCGGTAAACTGCGGATTAAAGTTATATCTGATGGTTACGACCAAACTAAAAATGTTCAATTTCCCCGTTCCATTCGTGCTGAAGGAGCGCGGTATATTGTTGAAGGGCTAGAATTGTCAAGTAATGGCTCTTTCTACCGTGTAGTTGGCAAAGTCAGCCGTTTTGCCAAACCTGGTGAAACAGACATTTTTGTTGCTCCTAGACAATCGAGGTCAACTAGCACAAGTAAAGCCTCCAAAGCCCCAGCTACTGCGGCCGATCTTCCCACCACTGACACCATAGATCATGGTGTCCTCATTCAATGCGTCAAAGATGGCAGCAAGTTACGTGCTAGGGTAGTTTCCGACGGATATGAACCGGATTGGAATATGCGTTTTCCTCGTTCCATTCGTGAGGAAGGAATGCTTTATGTGGTTGAGGAAGTGAAGACAGCACCTGATGGCAAATCTTATATTGCTTCTGGTGAGATTAAGCGATTTTTACAACCGAATATTACTAACTAAATAGAAGCTAAGAGTTGGAAACATAAGACTTACACACCCAGATTTTCTGTTGAGACCGGGTGTAAGGGTGTAAGGGTTTCAAAAATTTATACCCCTATACCCCTATACCCCTACACCCTTGTCTAAACCCTTAATTTTTCGTTTTCATGCGTAAGTCCTAGATGTTACCATTAAGTAAATATTCGGTTCTGGTGGGGAGCAGTCACCAGAGGTAACGGGGAAAGTATACCTGCAATCTTTCGTAGGTGAACGGTGTAAGTCCGGCGCTGTCCCGCAACTGTGAAGGAAAGAAAACTCTTGTAACTTTCCCAGCCAGAACGCCCGCCGAAATTGACGATTCTCAACATCTGCGAGGTACGGATGACTACTGATAATTCTTTGGGTGTGGCAGAACACACACTATTTGTCTGCAAAACCTGCGCTAGTGTCTGGCAAGATGGTAAACGTGTAGGTGAAAGCGGCGGTCAAAAACTTTTAAATCAACTCCAACAGCTAGCACAAGAGTGGGAGTTACGGGATAAATTCCCGATCCGAGAAGTTGAATGTATGAGTGCTTGCAACCGTTCTTGTGTTGTAGCCTTTACAGGTAAAGGCAAATTAACCTATCTATTTGGGGATCTAGCCATAGACGATAATGCCTCTGCGATATTGGAATGTGCTAGTAAATACTACGATAAAGCAGATGGTTTACTGCCTTGGTCAGAACGTCCCGAACCTTTGAAAAAAGGCATTCTCGCCAGGATTCCCACCTAACTTTTTTTGCATTCAAAATGCAAAATACCTTACATAAAGGCTGCGCCAACAAGCTCCCACTAATTGTCTTTAATGCGCGAATTTTGAATTTTGAATTGGAGCGAAGCGACTTGACGATGCGCCTTTTAATTCTGGGTGGAACTGGAGATGCGGCCGAACTAAGTGCCAAAGTTGCAACTATTCCAGGTATTGAGGCGATCGCATCTTTAGCCGGTCGCACCCGTGAACCTTCTCTCCCATCTGGTAATGTCCGTGTGGGGGGTTTTGGTGGTGCGGCTGGATTGGCTGAGTATCTGCGTCAGATGCAGGTTGATGTATTAATTGACGCTACCCACCCTTTTGCTGCACAAATTTCTGAGAATGCGGCGCTGGCGGCTGATGAGGTGGGGATACCACGTTTGATGTTAATCCGTCCTCCCTGGGTAAAAGTAGCAGGCGATCGCTGGATAGAAGTTGACAATACAAGCGCCGCCGCCGCTATTTTGGAGAATCAAGCCAAAAGAGTATTTTTAACTGTTGGCAGACAAGAACTCTCCGCTTTCGCTCATCTACAAGATATTTGGTTTCTCATGCGGATGATCGATCCTCCTGCTGCTGATGCTTTAGTTCCGCCTGGGGTGATATTGTGCGATCGCGGCCCCTTTACCCTTCCCCAGGAAAAAGACATCCTCATTCAACATAATATTGATACTTTAGTTAGTAAAAATAGTGGGGGTGATGCCACCTATGCCAAGATTGTTGCAGCCAGAGAACTAGGCGTACAGGTTGTTATGGTCAATCGTCCAGTCGTACCAGCCTGCGAACAAGTGACAGACACTGATGCGGCGGTAACCTGGCTACTAGAAAAGTTGTAATGATTCAGTTCTGGTATACGCCGTTTAGCTACTTAATTTTTGCTGTTGTACTCCGTTTCCAATGCCTTCAAAACTTTGAGATATAAATCTTCCACTCTCTTAGTTTGAATATCTCCAATGGAAGCATAATGTGTCAAGCCAGGAGAACCATTAACTTCAATAATCACATAATCCACCATTGGTCTGGTAATATCTTGAGTAATTATATCCAAACCCATTAATCGCAATCCCATATCTTTTGTGACGTTTAAAGCCAATTTCTGAAAGTCGGGATGAATATTTTCCGTAACATCCACTGCTTCACCGCCACTAGATAAATTAGCATTATCTAAAAGATATACAACCTTACCATTGGGAATCACACTGTTTAAATTGAGACTTTGCTTCTGCAACTTGCGTTTAATCCGAAAGTCATCAACATCAATAATTTTTTTTCCCAAATTTTGGATGAAACCATCTTGCTTACGTTGTATTAATTCTGTAACATTTGATTTTCCATCTCCAATTACTGATAGCGGTAGCCTTTGATATGCAGCTATTATTTCGTCATCTATCACCACAATTCTGTAATCTTTACCTAAATAAAATCTCTCAATAATCAATCCTGCATTAGCTCGCAATATTTTTTTGGCTACTTGATAATACTCCGTTTTGTTATGAATTTTTGTAACTAATTTTCCTTGGCTTAAATTAATGGGTTTAATAATTACCGGAAATCCAATAAATTTAGCATATTCAAATCCAGCATCAATATCTCGTTCGTTACCTATTTTTTTACATAATTTCTGATTAAAAAATGTTTGCCCTTCCGTCACATGATAGCCAAAATGTTTGAGGAAAAATTTTGAATAACCCTTATCTTTTGCTATTTCTGCGGAACCAAAACCGTTAATATTTAATTTTGTGGTACTAAAAAATGATTTTTTTCCATTTTTAAATGTAATATGCCCCACTAATTCATATTCTGGATCTACCACAACAACCGCACCTATTTGAGGTGCTATCTTCTGAATTATTGACGTGACTAATGGCATTTTTTAGTCCAAAAGTATAATTTAATGCAGGAATTTTAACTAACATCTCAATCTTGGTCAAGATAAAAACTATTAAAATTCCTCACCCACAAGGGGATGGAGTTTCCTGCCGCTTTTATGAATACTAAATTCAACTGTTTGACCATTTATTTTGCAAGTTTATGTGAATGTTAAGAAATTAACTCAAACAATCTCAGTGAGATTGAATGATTATTCTATACTTATATACTTTATTACCTAAAGGCGGAATATATACTAAAACATTGAGAATTTTTCGTAATTTTTAATACAAAATATTTACAATAAATACTAGTATTAAGTTTATCTGAAGAAATTATACCAATAACTACAGTAGTGGCAATTTACTAAATTCAATTTTAAGCCTAAGTTTTCTTTCTATCCTTAGCGATCGCTGCCAAACGACTGGAGTCAATGATCTGTAGTGAAGCCAGTCTATTGCTGATTTACAAATAGAAGGCGACTGCAATTTATAACTTAGAGTTAGGTCTAAAATATAGCACTCAGTGTTGACAATTTTTAAATAATCGAATAACAAGGTGGCAGATCATAAAAAAAGAGTTAGTAAATCTCTGCTCAGATATTTACTAACACCTTACTGAAACTTTATACGGTTAAGACAATCATGCCACAAAACACTGAATACACAACAACAAACTCTGAAACTCAGCCAATTGCCTATAAACAACGTCTAAATTCTTGGGCTATTGCGCGGTTACTTCCTGATACACAACGTGAGATTGTGGCTCGCTTTCGCAGTCGTTCTGATGCAGATGGTTACATACAGCATCTACGCCAAGTAATACCGAATGCTTCCTTTATGATTGTTTTTGACTGTCAACGTGAAGAAGCAGCTATTTAAAGTTTGACTATGTTTTTAGCTCAGGGTGTAGGGGTGTAAGGTTTCCCTGCCCCTGCCCTCTACTTTGAAAGGGGTGTAGGGGTGTAAGGGTATAAGGGTGTAGTGAAAAGACATCTTTCACGTTTGACTGTGCAACTTGCTTCATCGGGACTGCCTTTTTATGCAGTTTCAACTCAATATTAAGAGAATTTTGGTGAGATTATAGCGATCGCTTCCTGTAACGCTCTCATATTGCTAGATTTGCCAAGGATATCTACAATCAAGCAAACTAGCAGCAAATAACAATGGTATCTACTACTACACGTTTCTCCGATATTCCTAACCATTGGGCGCGTCCGTTCATCGAAGCTTTGGCAGCAAGACGGATTTTAAATGGCTATCCTGATGGAACTTTTCGCCCTAATAATTCAGTTACCCGTGCTGAGTTCGCCGCTATAGTTGCAGCCGTATTTAATATTTCTGTAAAACGTCCGTACATTAATTTTACGGACGTACCGACAAGTAATTGGGCAGCAAATGCCATTAAAAAAGCTTACGAAACCGGATTCTTGAGTGGTTTCCCTGATAAAACCTTTCGCCCTGGTAATCAAATCTCTAGGGGGGATATCTTAGTATCTCTAGTCAATGGACTGGAAATAGCCACGAAGATTAAACTGGATTTACTAGAAAAATTACCGGAAATTTATCAAGATGCGGCTAATATACCAGCTTATGGCAGAAATCAAATTGCGATCGCCACTAGTGCAGGTTTAGTCTCCAGTTTTCCCAATATCAAATCACTTAACTTCACTACTGCGGCTACTCGTGGTGATGTGGCCGCAATTATTTATCAAGCTTTAGTTTATCTTGGTCAGGCAGAAAAGATCGCCTCTGTTTACTTGGTGATACCCCCAAAACCCACATTACCCACCGTGCGAGTCAGTCATAACAGAGAGTTCCGGGGGGCTTGGATAACCACAGTCTGGAATAGTGATTGGCCTTCCAAAGCTGGACTTTCTGTAGCTCAACAGCAGGCTGAATTAGTGGCAATTCTTACCCGTCTCCAAGAGTTGAATTTCAACGCCGTAATTTTGCAAGTGCGACCAGAAGGAGATGCTTTATATGCGTCCGAGTTAGAACCTTGGAGTGCTTGGCTGACAGGAACTCCAGGCAAAGCTCCAGAACCATTTTACGATCCATTGCAGTTTGCGATCGCCGAAGCCCATAAACGCAACCTAGAAGTTCATGCTTGGTTCAACCCCTACCGCGCCAAAACCAGCACCAAAAGCGCGCCTAACGTTCGTCCCCACATCTCCGTAACCAATCCAGAAGTAGTCTATCAATGGGGTAATCAATTGTGGATGGACCCAGGAATAAAAATTGTCCAAGATAGAGCTTACAACGTCATCATTGACGTTGTCCGTCGTTATGACATAGATGCAGTCCACCTCGATGATTACTTCTATCCCTATCCCATTCAAGGCCAGGCTTTCCCCGATGATAAAACCTATGCTGCCTATAAATCAGCAGGTGGACAACTGAACTTAAACGACTGGCGACGGCAAAACGTTGATCAAATGGTGTTGCGTCTGTCTCAAGGCATCAAAGCGACAAAATCTTACGTTAAATTTGGTATCAGCCCCTTTGGAATTTATCGCCCCGGACAACCACCAGGAATCACAGGCTTAGATGCCTATAGTGTACTATATGCTGATGCTAAAAAATGGTTAGAGCAAGGCTGGGTGGATTATCTAGCACCGCAACTATATTGGCGTACTGACCAAACCAGCCAGAGTTATCCCGTATTGCTGAAATGGTGGACAGAAATTAATTCTAAGCGGCGACACATTTACGCAGGTAACAATATTGGACAACTTGACGGCAAAGCTTGGAAAAATGAAGAGATAGAAAAACAAGTCAAAATCAGCCGCAATCAAGCCGGAGAATTATCTCTGGGCAATATCTTTTTTAGCGTCAGTTCTATTATTGAAAATCGCCAAGATATCTCAGCAACTTTCCAAAATTCACTTTACACTACACCTGCCATAGCACCTGCTATGCCTTGGCAGACTGCAACTACACCACCTCCACCAAAAGAACTGCAAGTCAACAACCGCAGACTCAGTTGGCAACCTGGAGATAATCAACCCGTCCGTTCTTGGACACTTTATCGTCAAACTAGCAATAATTGGATACTACAGCGAGTCTTGTCTGCTGGGACAACCTTCGCCACAGTCCAACCAGGAACCTATGCTGTCTGTGCAGTAGACCGATTAGCAAATGAGAGCCAGGGTGTAGTTATTAGCGTTAGTTGAGCGTGGGGAGTGCTAAGGGGGGAGTTGAGTGGAGAGTGGTAAATTGATTACTCTCCCCAATCCCCAATCCCCAATCCCTCTTAACTAATTACAAAAATCATCTACTCTAATATCTCGCCAAATATCAGAAACCTGCCAGCCTGAGTTTCCAGCAGACTGAATTACAGGATTATCTCTCAAAGGAATATAGTTAGGTTCTCTAATATCTATATATAGTTCTTTTTGTTCTTCAATAACTGGTTCTGCTATATCTATAGGATCTAGTGGCAGATTTTGATCTTCTGTTTCCTCCATCATTTTGATTTTTTTCAGAACTAATTTCTCGGATTTTTTTATTAGTCGTATATCCATTGGTTTTTTATGCCTTATACAGTGAGAGAAAAAAGATAATCTAAAGACTGATTTTTAGACACACTAGTACAGTTCTTCAAGAATCTTGAGAGAGATCCGTAAAAAGGTCTTATGGTGTCTAATGTTTGAAAAAATACTCAGGAAAACTAGGATACACTAAATCCAGGTAAAATAAAACTTATGGGATAAAAATTTTATAGAACTTAAGGGAAGCTAATAACAGAGAATTATAGACGGCTAAATGTTTAGCTTGAGTCGCCGGAAGCAGAGAAATGATTTGCTTTACCCTTACTTCTCATCTCTTTAAAGATTTATCATTTTTATATAAAAATATTCATAAAACAAGCATAAATTTATTCCAGTAAAAATAAAAACGTGATGTATACATATTAATTATCATTGTTTTGAGTTACAGGGCGACAGTTATTCTATCTCAATTCTTGATGTAATTAGCTAAGTGATGCCAATTAAGTTTGGCAGTGCCGATTTGCCCGAAGAATAGACAGGATTACAGATATGTTATTGAGTGTCAATGAAATTTATCACCCACAAGGGGAAGAGTAATCTGGTAATGGTTAATAGATAATTGGACTATTACCCATTACCTATTAACTATTACCGGCATCGGCGCTTTGAGCAACCTCGACCACCCGCGTTCGCGTAATGTCCCGCTTTCTAGGGAATAAAGTTTCCCGCCGCTTTGATAAAGCAGAGTTTACTTGCAGGTAGTGAGAAAGCGCAGCTAGAGCTACAGGATTTTACAGCACCTACCAGTGCTACGATTTGGATATACTTGTACTAATATATTCAAATTTTTGATGGCTGACGATTTCGCCGCTTCCGTAATTCTAGATACAGCACTTTCTGTATCTGGATTAACTGATTATCTCCGCTTGCTGCTAGAAGATGATGAGCAACTACGGCAAGTGTGGGTAGTTGGGGAAGTTTCTAGTGCTAATCATCACCGCAGTGGGTTATTTTTTACACTTCAAGATCCCGATGGTACAGCAGCAATTAAGTGCGTGGTTTGGAATAGCCAAGTACCAAAGCTTGCTCAAGTACCCATAGCGGGTGAACAATTAATTGTTTTAGGCAGTATTCGTTTATATCCGCAAAGGGGAGAGTATCAATTATCAGTGTGGCAAGCCATACCTGCTGGAATTGGTTTACAAGCACTACGTTATCAGCAACTCAAAAATCGCTTGTTGGCTGAGGGGTTATTCGACCCCCAAAGAAAGCGATCGCTTCCTATTCATCCCCAAACCATCGCCGTTGTCACTTCACCGACGGCTGCGGCTTGGGGTGATATTCAAAAAACCCTTAAACATAGATATCCCGGATTACACGTTTTATTTTCTCCTGCCACAGTCCAAGGTGAACAAGCTCCAGAATCTATTGTGAAGGCGATCGCACGGGTAGAAAAAGACGGTCGTGCTGAGGTGCTAATCTTATCGCGCGGGGGTGGTGCCGTAGAGGAATTAGCTTGCTTTAATGATGAGGGGGTAGTCCGTGCTGTGGCTGAGTGTTCCATACCCGTAGTTACTGGGATTGGTCATCAACGAGACGAGTCTTTAGTAGATTTAGCGGCTGATGTTTGTGTGCATACACCGACGGCAGCAGCAGAGAAGGTTGTACCATCACTGGCAGAGTTATACAATCAACATTGTCAGCGTATTATCGCTTTACATCAAGTTTTGCTCCATACCCAAACCTCTGCGGAAAACCAACTACAAACATTACGCAACCGTTTGCAGAATCTCAGATTAGATAGACACTTGCAACAAGAAGCGCAAAAATTGAATTGGCAACGTCAGCGATTGTTGCAATTAACAATGGGGCGATCGCAGCAAGCCAAGCAACACCTAGAACTTTTGCGACAAAAGTTAAGCAGCCTCGACCCCAAAGCCGTATTACAGCGTGGTTATGCAGTAGTAAAACAAGAAAACGGTGCGATCGCTCGTTCTGCTGATGAATTAGCTGTAGGAAATGAGTTATTCATTCAACTGGCGCAAGGTGAAGTTAAGGCCAAAGTCATAGAAGTAAAACACGGCAATAAAGGCAGAGAGATTAATGGTTAAGCGTAAGAACTCTGACAATTCGGGTGCTGTAGCACAGGGTAATTATGAGGCAAAGGTTGCAGAAATAGAAGCAATCATCTCACGGATTGAATCAGGAGAATTGGAACTAGAAGCCGTTTTTGAGCAGTTTGCCAACGCCGTCGAATACCTGCGTCAATGCGACACTTTTTTACAGCAACGACAGCAACAGATAGATTTATTAATTGAAACCTTGAATGAGCAAGACGGTGATCAGATACCCAGGGTCTCCAATGATGGTATTGAGCCAAAGAAATGATGTAGAGACGTTGCATGCAACGTCTCTACAGTACACAATAAAGTGCATCTTCATCAAGAAACGGTATTACAATCAATCACTTTGTACTTCAGACAGACGAAAACCGCTACAAATGACATCTTTTATTCGATTGCTGGGTACTATAAGTTTACCTAACTAGCCATATCTTCATAAAGTAACCCGCCAATGAACTATATTTTTGTAAATGAAATGTAAACCAATGATGCTTTTATCCTTATTTACTTAGAAAATTAAGATTTTGAAAAAATTCAGTATTTACCGAAAAATCTCAAAACTTAAAGAATGATATAAAGTAAAAAATCCAATCATTGGGAGTTAGCAAAACAGGGTTTTGCCAAATATATATAACTTTAATTATGCCTCTAGATAGAATCTGTGGGCATAATTGTCGATTGCAAAAAAAGAGAAGTTTGTAGCAAATAACTTGACAGGAAAGCAGCCATGACTATAAAACGCCAGCTAGTCAAGACAATCAAAAAAACAGCAAAATTACTTAAAAAAAATCCTTTATCGACTTTCAAAAGACAAATTAATAAACTGCTACGAACTTTTTTTGTGAATCGCAAAAGACGAGGTGCAGTGAATGCTGGCTTTGTGTTGCCAACTGTGGCAATGGTCGCTTTAGTAGTTGTTCTACTAACTACAGCAATTTTATTCAGGTCTTTTGAGCGAGCAAAAAATGCCAGTAATGTCAGAGTTAACGAAGTTGTTCTGAATGCTGCTACACCAGCTTTAGATCGTGCTAGGGCAAAAATGGATGCCTTATTTGAAGATCCTACCCTACCAAGAGGAACTCCTTCTGATAACTCTTTGTATGAAGCTTTAAAACGAACAAGATATACACTAGGTGACGAAACCCGCTTAAAGTTAGGCTTTGATATAGACAACAGTAGTAGTATTTCTCAGCCAACTAGTAGCACAGCATTAGAAAACGACGAAACATTAAAAACAGCCTGGAAGTATGGCGTTGATACTGATAATAATGGTTTGAAAGATACTATTACTCTTTATGGTATATTTTTCCGTTCACCTAGCAGAGATTCTACATCAGGGTTATTTAGTCGTGAAAGAAACCCTTTAGAAGCTAGAACTCCACCTATGGATAATAGTACAACAAACCAGGCCTGTACTGGCGCAACGGGTTTTGCTAATTTGGTGGGTAACTCTAGTTGGTATAGATTAAACAGTGGCAATTTGGGTAAAAGCTTCTTTGTTTATGTTGTTAATGTGCCAATTACCGACATTGGCAGTCTTAGCACATCAGAATATGAAACTTACAAGGGAAATAAGGGTGTTGTTGCATTAGAACTTCAACAAGACCGTAATCGTGTTCCTCTACCAAATAACGCAGTTTGGTTTGAAAATGACCTGGAAGTAGTAGTTGGTAGTACCAATTTAAGATTGAACGGTAGAGTTCACACAAATGGTAACTTGCTAGTTGCTGAAACTGATGGTGGTGACATAACTTTCCGGCAAGTTAGCAGTAAAACATCCTGTTTTTACAATCAGGAAAATGGACAAATCATCGTTGGCGGTAACGTCAAGAATGGTAGTTTTAGTCAGGCCAGTAGCGCTAATATTGCTGTTGATTTATATAGAGGTTTCAATAACGGTATTTCTACTGCCAACATTAGTGATAGTAACAAATCCACAAATGCGGCTAAAACTACTGGTAACATCGAATTCAATGATGCAGCATTTAATGAGCGTATCAGTGTAATGAAAACAAGTGCGATCGCACTATGTTCAACCTGTAATAGTGCAACTACTACAAGTGCCTTAAAAACTGCTGTTGCAGGCAGTACTTACCCAGAAGAGGTTAGAAATAACGTTGAAGGTAAAGTCCAAACCAGTGATGATCTGGAAACAGCCAAAACGACTTTATACAACGAAATAGAAATTTATTTGCGGAATCGCACCCGCCGAGTCCCCTTTGCAGAAGTCCCCAGTTCTACAGGATTAGTCACAGCAACAGACGGATACCCTACAAGTATTAATATTGGTGATACCACTATTGGCGATACTCTTGCGCCTCCAGCAACTTGGCGAGAACCAATTAACTCCAGTAACCAGTTAACTGGTGCTACCAGCATTTCGATTACTACAAATCAATTACCAGCCACAAATCCAAATGTGCAAAGGAAAGAAGGCATTCAAACTGAGTTAGGCGATCGCGTTTTTGTTGGTAACAACCTTCCTGCTAAATGGGTACAAAATAATAAATATGTAGGCGCAGAAACAAACCAGTTAATTTTTTCCAGTGGCGCTACACCCCAGGCATGGACAAGAAATGGAACAGAAACCCAAACGCAAAGATGGCGTAATACTCAAATACAAGCACTAGCAGATTTAGGTATAGCTGACCGTGATGGCTTTTGGGAAGAAAATGCTTCCAAAACCCCTGTCAACGATTTGGATAGTGTAGGTGGTGTCAGGATCGTCACCGGGGCAGGACTTTATGTAGACGGGACTGGCACTCTAAATACAGGAACTGACGCAACAACTGGCCCATATTACCCCCGTGATACTAATTCCTTCTTATCGACTCCAACCGCAGGCCCTGGTGTCACTTTAGGAACTAATGATGTATTAGTTTGGCCAGATACTATGCCGATGTCCCGACCCGGAGAGACTCGCAAAGGCGATTTACTTATGCGGGCAACGGCTGTTTATCACTACAAAGTCAGCAATACTGGTAGTAATGATACTAATCGAGAACCCATCGCTTGTGTAAGTAGCTACTATGACCCCTCAGATGAAGTTGCCAATAAAAATAAAACAGGTCTAACTGTACCACCTGTACCACCTGCCACCACACCTACGACTGTCAACTTACCTTGGAACTCCGCAACTGGAGGTAAATCGAACAATGGTATTGTGTACAGTTATCCCTCAGGTGGAAGAGGAACGTTTTTCAACACTCATAAAGCCCGTCTGGAACGACAAGCTAACTTGAAATTCCCTAATGGACGTTGGGCTAATAAGCCTTTACGCGACGCGATCATCAAAATGAAAGGAAGTGGCACTTCACTACCAAGTACGGTACCTACTAGTGGTTTGCAATTATCAGATTATTCAGCCATTGATACAGCTCTGTGTGCTATTTCCATTCTGACTGATGAAGCTGCTTTTGTTGCTACTCCCACTGATCTACCCAAGCACGGCGCAATCAGTGAATCTGCTTTTCTTGATGCTAGGGAAGTCAAGCAACTGAGTACATCCAGCTTACCAACTAGATACGAATTAGACCTAGAACAGCGTCAACCACTAGAAATTCGCGTAACGGACATTGACTTAAGCACAACTAATAGTATCGGTATAACCAACACAGCAATTACAACTAACGAATTCTTACTACCATACAGTGGTATCATCTACGCAACTAGAGATGATGGATTACGCGATCAAAGTGTTTCTTTTACCGAGGGAAACGTAAGTGAAGAATCAAACTCCAAATTACTCAGCCCTACAGACTTTAGACTAGATCCCACTCGTCGTCCCAATGGCATCCGCTTAATTAATGGGGGGACATTAGCTAGAACTACCACTAATGTTTACAATGCCAAAGAAAAAGGTTTGATTTTAGCAACAAACCTACCTGCTTATATTAAGGGTGACTTTAATTTGCATCGTACAAGTACCACTACTGGTATTGAAGAATTTACCCAAACAGAGCCAACTACTGGGACATACAATAGCGATAATTTCTACAACCGTAGTACTCGTAATGAAAGCTTTGCCTGCCGGAAGGATAGACCTGGTTGTACTTTACCTTCTGGTGATACTACTGGTGACTTTTGGCGGTCAGCCACAATCATTGCTGATTCCATGACATTACTGTCTAGCAATTTTGTGGATGGTGTACGGAGATTAGGTGATTACGACCTGAATAACAATAATGGCATCGTTGTGGAGGATGGCTTAACCCCTACAAGTTCATCAGCCACGTTAGCTACCCTAGATAGTAGGAGACTAAATCGTCTCAAGAATGGCTTTTGGGAAAATGGCTATGTGACTAGTGCATACTGGACTGACAGTTCTACTCCCAGAACAGGTGCTATTAGCTCTTATTTGGTAAATGGTGTAACTCCCATTCAGCGTCGAGTTGCTAATCATCCTTTATATGTGATGGAAATTTGTCGGAAATTGCCAGTTTCTGAATGTACCCCTGATGATTGGGTAGTTGGGTTTGATAGAAATGGAGATGGCGACTTAAATGACACCGCGTTGTTCGACGTTAATAGGGACGGAGTGGTAAATAGCAGCGATATTGAAAGGAACGTTAAGGCTTATCAATTGGGACAAGCAATAATTGCCTCTTACGGTTCTAATATTGCCAGCACAGATAACATACTACAGAATAGTGAATTAAGTTGGACAGCTAACTTCCCAAGTACTTCATTCCCGACTTCTGTAAACAACCGAAACATCAGGCGAAGATTAGGGGCTGGAGATACTGGAAATGATCTATTAGCTTTAGAAGGATCGATAGATCAAGATAGGCGTTTTCCTCGTCGCGTTGCATTTGCCCGCAATAATAGTAACAACTTGGTTCAACCCACCACAGGTATTTACCAACCTCTAGGAGTAGGTTGTCCTCTAGATACCACTGGTACTGCATATACAAATAATGGCTGTACTGGCACTAGTATCGGTTTAAGAGACAGCAATATTCGCTCTCTCTGGTTTAGAACTACCAATAGCACAACCAACCCAGGGGATATTGCACAAGCTGTATACGCAAGTGACAAACCACTTTTCTATTACCCTCCCATTGATGGAACAGATGCTGATAGCGACCCTGATTTAGATGGACAGCCTCTCCTAGTACCAGTTCTGCAAGTTCATGATGCTAGAAAAAATCCGCCTAATTTGAGAACAGATGCTACAGCAGTTGCTTCGGGTGATGACTTTAGAGGTAATTGGTTGCAAGAAGCAAGTAGTGATACAACAACATTTAATGCCACCTTTGTGATAGGGAATAGCCCTAGTAGAACAGAGGAACTCTCCGCAGGTTTACAAAACTTTGTCCGATTTTTGGAAAACTGGGGTAGTGCAACAGCCAAAATTAGCGGTAGCTTTATTCAATTGAACCGGAGCAGTTTCTCCACAGCACCTATTGCACCCATTTTCACGAATAGACAATCTAATACAGTGCTTGGAGGTTCTACAGCATTGGCTGCATCTAGTACATATAATCTCAGTTTGTTTGACTACGCATTAGACACTTACCCCACGGGAAATAGCAATGGTCTACTACCTTTCTACGATCCACCAACGAGAACTTGGGGTTTTGATGTGGCGTTATTGTCAGAGCAACCAGACTTGTTTGCACAAAGATTTACAGCACCGCCATTAGGTCGCCCGAATGAGTTCTTTAGAGAAATCGGCCGGGATGATCCTTGGGTGAAAATCCTACTCTGCGCTGGCGAACCAGGAACTGGAACAACTTACACAAGCGCTGTTCCCAGCCAATATCGCCCAAGTGACTGTCAAGCCATACCAAATGACTAAGTTTTGACAGTTGTAGGGTGGGCATCTTGCTTGCCCTACAAACTGTTTGTAGTAAGGACTTTAGTCCTTATTTTGAGGACTGAAGTCCTCACTACGAACTTAAACTAGCTCATTTCGCAAACATACAACAGCAGAAACTATTTGAAATATTTAGTAAATAGCCATGATAGAGAAACAAGTTAGGAAACACAGGATAAAGAGAGCAGCATCTTACTTGCGATCTAGTGAGCAGGGTTTCACGATTATTGAATCTTTAGTGGCAATACTTGTAGTGGGTATTTTATTAGTGGCGATCGCTCCCGTACTTTCCCTATCAGTTGCAACCCGTGTACAATCTCGACGAGTAGAATTAGCATCCCAAGCCGCTAGGTCATATATCGATGCAGTTAGAACTAAGCTTGTTGCAGTCCCATCAGGCCCAACCACTGCTACCACCCTATCAGCATTTGCTGCTCCTACAGCAACAGGAACATTGACTTGTACTGCTAATTCCTACTGTACAGCTCCTACTCCTCCTACAGGATCATCCTTATACTGTCTAGACCTAGATAATAGTGGTGGCTGCACAAACAATAGTGTAGCAGACATGATTGTTCACGCTTTTCGTCCTAATAACAATGATTCCACTCAAGGCTACGCTTTAGGAATTAGAGTTTATAGGGCAGATGCTTTTAGAACTAGCGCTACTCTGCTGAAAAATACTTCGACAACTAGAGCAACACAAAGGACATACACACCTGGTGGTGGTCAGCGTACAGCACCGCTCTTAGAAATGACAGCAGATATTAATGACACTATACCTAAATATAGCGACTTGTGCGCCCGTATTACAGGTGGTTGCACTAATTAAATGTTGATTGTCAAATATCAGTCAAGAAAAGGGAAGCTGCAATATGATAAGTTCATTAAAATTTCTCCTAAGTCTGCAATTAAAACACCTCAAAAATAGTCAAATAAATAAAGGATTTACCTTAATCGAGCTACTAGTAGCCATTATTTTGGCCGTATTAGTCATAACACCCTTGATGGGGTTTATGATTAGTGTGTTAGATAGCGATCGTAAAGAACAAGCAAAAGCTACTACTGAGCAAGAAATTCAAGCAGCATTAGATTACATGGCACGCGATTTACAGCAAGCTGTCTATATATATGATGCTGATGGAATAACTAGAGATAGGAATACTACTACTGTTACTAGTTCAGGAATTAGAGACCAAATACCGCCTGTTAAATCTGCGCCTAATTGTAGTCCCACTAGTGCTAGTAATACCAATGTTTGTACTCCCATACTAGTTTTTTGGAAACGGGAATTTGTCGCCAACAGTGTTGGTGTTGGTTCTGCAACTGACACGGTAAGAGATGATGGTTTTGCTTATTCGTTAGTAGCTTACTATTTAATCACTAATCCCAACGCCGCTAACTCTACATGGTCACCTTCCGCGAGGATTGGCAGATTTGAACTTCGCGGTTCAGTCAATGCTGCTTACTCCAACGCTACAGCAAATACAGGTTTTAATCCACCACCACTATCAGACACTTTCACTGGTTCTACACTTAAGGAAAAAATGAACCAATGGCAGACCGCACTCGGTGCATCAGGTAGTTATACTCAACGTGTAGAAACTTTAGTAGATTTTATTAGTACGACTAGCCCGGCAATTACTTGCCCTGCGCCAAAACTTGTAGGAAGCCCAACAAGTGGATTCTCAGCTTGTGTCGATTCCGCAGAAGTAGTAGCACAAGTTTATTTAAGAGGTAATGCTTTTGTTCGCCTAAACAATAACAATAATATTGCCTTTAACAATAATGTTGCTACTTATTTCCCCAACGGCAGCATTCGCGCCCAAGGTAGAGGATTTCTCTTTACTAAATAACTTTTATAACTCCTTTAGTTAATTCATCAAATAATAGTATGTACAGCGTAGCTTTATTAACTTCACAAAAATTTAATTGCAATCTTCTATTAGTAAGATTGCGACAGCGAAATCTGATAGAGAAGCGCTTTTATATACTTGAATCTAGGAAACTCGATGCAGGTTTCAGCTTGGTAGAAATGATCGCAGTTGTACTAATGATAGGTATATTAGCAGCGATCGCCCTACCCAGTTGGTCTGCTTATGTCAACCGCCAAAGGGTTACTAAAGCTAATGAGGTTGTTTTGTCTGCCATACAAGATGCACAAAGACAAGCTAAACAAAAAAAACTGAGCTACAGTGTCAGCTTCAAAACAGACAATAATATCCCGCAGCTTGCAGTTTATTCAGGTATAACACCAACTAACTGGCGTAATCTGGGTGAAGATTTAGACATTAAAACGGGGACAATGAGACTTGGCACAAACCTCAGTAACGTAAACACTGCTAGCACCTCTGTTACCTATGCAGCAAATTTTAATACTAGCGCCCCACAAACAATTACTTTCGACTACATGGGGACTTTAGCAAATGCAAACCTTGGTACACTACCTACAGGTTCAGATGAAGCACCTGGAATCAAAGTTGTTGTAGCAAATAACAACATCAAGCGCTGCGTCATCTTAAAAACTCTCTTAGGTGCAACACTTACTGATAAAGATGATAAATGCAATTAAACAGATATTGATGTAGCAATTTTTTTTAAAAAACTCCATATAAATACTGTACGATAAACTGCTCCTTCAACGCAAAATTGAAATATAGGGTGCAGATTTTAAGTTTTAGAATTCCAGGCTGCATATTTTATGGACTCCATTAATACCTAGAACGTGTAGCCCACAAGATTTTCATTTAAATTCGACAATCAACTTACTCAAAAATATAACTTGCAAGAGATGCCAAGAAGTCACAAAAATGTGTTTTTTATGACTTATGTTTACCATCTTTAAATTAAATATTTGCTCGTCATCAGTTATAGCCTAGCTTCAAATAAATTCGATCAAATATTTGACATCTTCCAGTCACCTCCAAACGACAAATAAATCCAAATAGAACTTGTGAAAAATGAGTAAAAACATTGATTTTACTGTAGCCATCCCCACTTATAATGGCGCAAATCGCTTACCTGAACTGTTAGAGAGGTTGCGAAATCAAATTAACACCGAGAATATTTCTTGGGAAATCATTGTTGTCGATAATAACAGCACCGATAACACAGCCCAAGTTGTACAACAGTATCAAGAAAACTGGCAATGTCCTTATCCTTTGAAATATTATTTTGAAGCTAAACAAGGTGCAGCCTATGCCAGAAAAAAAGGTGTTGAAGTTTCTTCAGGACAACTAATAGGTTTTTTAGATGATGATAACTATCCCACACCTACATGGGTAGCAGCAGCTTTTGATTTTGCTCAACAGCACCCCAAGGCAGGGGCTTATGGTAGCCAAATCCACCCAGATTGGGAAGTTGAACCACCAGAAGGATTTAAGTCCATAACTCCCTTTTTAGCAATTACAGAACGTGGAAATAAACCTCTATTTTATGACCCTAGAAAAAAACTCCTCCCACCTTCTGCTGGATTAGTTGTCCGTCGGGAAGCATGGTTAGAAAGTGTACCAGACCAGCCTATTTTAACTGGTAGAGTAACTGGTAATATGCTCACTGGTGAAGATTTAGAAATGCTATGTTATTTCCAGAAATCTGGATGGGAAGTTTGGTATAGTCCGGAAATGGAAATTTATCATAAAATCCCAGAATCTAGATTAAAAAAAGAGTATTTAATTCCCTTTTTTAGAGGTATTGGCCTCAGTCGATATGTCACTAGAATGACAAATCTTAAAACCTATCAAAAGCCATTTATCTTAATTGCTTACATGATAAATGATATTAGGAAGCTCATTTTACAATTACTTAAATATGGAGACAAGATAGAAAGTGATTTGGTGATAGCTTGCCAAACAGAACTTTTAATCAATAGCCTCATTAGTCCTTTTTATCTTTGGAGAAATGGCTATTTAAATAAAAGCAGCAAGTCATAACTATGATAATTTGATTCATGACACAAAAACCACAAAATTTCCGAGAACAACTAGACTTTACTGTAGCCATCCCCACATGGAATGGTGCAGAACGTTTACCACAAGTTTTAGATAGACTATTGACTCAAACTGGTATAGAGCATTTACATTGGGAAGTTATTATTATCGATAATAATAGTAGCGATCGCACACCTGAAGTAGTGAGTGATTACCAGAAAAAATTTACTCAATGTCAGTTGAAATATTTTCTTGAAACACAACAGGGATTAGCCTATGGAAGACTCAGAGCAATCAAGGAAGCTCAAGGTAAATTCATCGCTTTTTTAGATGATGACAACTTAGCAGCATCCGATTGGATTTTACAATCTTATAGTTTTGGTAAAGAACATCCTCAAGCAGGTGCATGGAGTGGCCAAATACATGGTGATTTTGAAGTAAAACCGCCAGAGGATTTTCCGCAAATCCAGTCTTTTCTAGCAGTTCGGGAACATGGAAAAAAAGCATATAAATTTGATGCTAAAAATCTAAAGCTACCACCAGGAGCTGCACTTGTTATTCGTAAACAAGCGTGGCTGGAAAGCGTACCCCAACAGTTAGTTTTTAAGGGAAGAATTGGGAATTTAATGGTTTCTGGAGAGGATACAGAAGTTCTCCTATATATATACAAATCTGGTTGGGAAATTTGGTACAACCCAAAAATGGAAATTTATCATAAAATTCCCCACTGGCGACTTGAAAAAAGTTACTTAATAAATATAGCCCGTGGTTGTGGGTTATGTATTTTTCAACTCAGATTAATAAATGCTAAACAAGGGCAATCACCAATGATTTTACTCAGAACAATTTTAGGCAATATACGCAGGTTATTTTGGCATATCATTAAGTATAATAAGAATTTAAATAGAAATATAGTTGCAATTGTTGAATTTAATTTTTATCTGGGTAGTCTTTTGAGTCCCTTGTATTCACTAATATTTTACTGTCAAAAAATAGCAAATAAAGACATGAGCTTCAATCATGACTGAATATTTTTTCAATTCACCGACAATTTCAGTAATTATTCCAGCTTATAATTGTGAAGCCACTATCAAAGAAACAATCGAATCAGTTTTAAGGCAATCTTTCAGTGATTTTGAACTAATAGTCATCAATGATGGCTCACAAGATAACACTTTAGATGTTGTTTCCCAAATACAAGATTCACGAATTAAGATATTTTCCTTTGAGAATGCTGGCGGAAATATTAGTCGAAATCGCGGACTGAATATTTCCCAGGGTAAGTTCATCAGTTTCTTAGATGCAGATGATATTTGGATGCCTGATAAGCTCAAATCTCAGTTGGAAGCTTTATATAAAAACCCTGGTTTTCATGTTGCTTATAGCTGGACTGATTATATTGATAAAGATGGTAATTTTTTAGCTTCAGGTAAACGCATCACTCTGAATGGCGATGTCTATCAAAAGTTATTGATTAACAATTTTTTAGAGAATGGTTCTAATCCTTTAATTCTCAGAGAGGCTTTAGTTGAACTGGAGGGATTCGATCAATCATTAAAAGCTGCTCAAGATTGGGATATGTGGCTGCGATTAGCAGAAAAATATTTTTTTGTATCTGTACCTATTGTACAAATCCTGTATCGAGTCAGTAGTAATTCTCTATCAACCAATCTTGTTAGACAAGAAAAATATTCCTTGCAAGTACTTGAGAAAGCTTATCAAGCCAGACCTACAATTGGTAAGCATCTTTTGCATTTAAGTATAGCCAATATTTATAAATATCTGACTTGTAAAGCCTTACAAAAGCCATATTCTCGACATAATGGTTTGACTGCTATTAAATTTCTGTGGAAATATTTTCTTTATGATTCTGCTAGACAAAAAAGAATTAGCGCTACATTCAAACTTTTCTTAAAGTCTGTGATCATTATGATATTACCTCCTGGCGTATCTACGTTATTACTAACACAAGTAAAGAAAAAATCCCCAAAACCGGAACTATCAATCATTTCAGGCAGTTAAAATCTGCTTAAAATATATCAAGGTGCTTCTACTACATCTAATTAATAAAAAGAATTTCCTAGAGTGTCATTCTCATCGGGGTTATACACTTCCAGAAATATTGGCAGTTATTCTCATGGTTGGGATACTAGCATCTTTGACACTACCTTACTGGTTAACTTTTATAGATACTCAACGCCTCAACAAAGCTCAAAACGAAGTTTATAATGCTATGCGACAAGCCCAAAGCCAGGCTAGTAAGGAAAAATTGACTTGGCAAGCCAGTTTCCGCGAGCAAAATGGTATGGTTCAATGGGCAGTTCATCCCGCTAGTGTCAGCCCTACTAATGCTAATTGGAATAATCTAGATTCTCGTGTGCGTTTAGATGGAGAAACGACTTTACAGCAATCAAATGGTGTGAGGCGAATTCAATTTGATTATCAAGGAAGCGTTAAACAACCACCTCTAGGCAGGATTACTTTATCCAGTCAGTCTAGAGATAGGATTAAGCGCTGTGTCTATGTTTCGACAATTTTAGGAGCAATGCGTACAGCAAAAGAGCGTAATAGGGCTAATAGCGGTGGTGACTATTGCTATTAAGATATTTTTAATTAGCTTAAACAAGGTATTGTGTGCTGAAATCATCGGAAACTTTACAACAGCACTTAATTATTTTTACGCGCTATCCAGAACCGGGGAAAACAAAAACCAGATTGATACCTGCTTTGGGTAGTATTGGTGCTGCCAACCTGCAACGGCAAATGACTGAATACACATTATTTCAAGTCAAGCAACTGCAAAAGTTAATTAACATATCTTTAGAAATGCGGTTTGCAGGAGGTGACTTGCAACTTATGCAAGATTGGCTTGGCGCTGACTTGGTTTACCAGTCTCAAGGTGATGGAGATTTGGGTTCACGGATGGCGCGATCGCTGTATGATTCCTTTCAAGGTCAGGCAAAGCAAGTTGTCATTATCGGTACCGACTGTCCTGGACTAAATTCTCAGATTCTTGCTCAAGCTTTTGAACAAATTTATACAGTTGACTTAGTGCTTGGCCCAGCCATTGATGGTGGTTACTACTTAATTGCTTTACGCCGCTTCATCCCCGAATTATTTGCCAATATCGAGTGGGGAACTTCGCAAGTATTACAGCAAACTGTGGATATTGCTCATAAACTTAACCTCTCATATCATCACTTACCACCGTTGGCTGACGTTGATAGACCAGATGATCTAACCATTTGGCAACGAATTTGGGAAACAGAAGTTAAGATGATGTAGGTCAATGTATCTCATTTGTTCTTGTATTATATAATACCTGATAATTTTAATCCCACTCTAGAAAACTGATGCCAATGTGGAGCAGTTTCCAACCCAGGGGTAAAAATTTTGTAACATGGTGGCATTGCGTTTTATTTCATATATATGGGTAGATTCATATAACAAGCAAGGTTACGGGAACGATATTCAAGTAACTTTAAAGAGGACAATCACTCAATCTAAACTCAGTACATACCAATTTGAAAAACTATGGTTAACCGCTTTGCTGCTGTAAATGCCTCCCTTATCCTCAAAATTGTGGGGATAGTCTTAATTGTCTCGTTTTTGCTAGATTTTCTGATTCTGTTATTGCCATTCCAACCCACAGACAGGTTATGGCAAATTAACCTAGCAACAGCGTTAGTTGACCGGGGTATTGTCCCTTTGGTTGGCTTGGGAGCATTGTTTACTGGCTATTGGATGGACAGTGCTAGCGATGGTGGCCCAAGAGGGTTTGATTTAAGATTTCCCGTTTTAATACTCTCCAGCCTTTTGGGTTTAATGTTCCTGCTGATTTTTCCCTTACATCTTAATAATGTGAGACAAGCCAGCGTACAAACAGTAAACCAAATCAATCAAGAGGCAGACCAGGCAGAAAACCAACTCAAAAATCAGTTAGCTCAATTTCAAGCCCAAGCCAATACCGAGCAAGGAAAGGCTCAATTAGAGCAATTGCGTACCCAAGCCAAAGCTCAATTCACTGAACTGTTACGAGATGATCAAAAATATCAACAAGCTTTAAATAATTCCCAACTTCCAGCAGCGCAGAAAGAATTACTCAAGAAATTTAAAGCCAATCCTCAAGAATTAGATCAGTTTATTGCCCAGCAAACAGATCCTCAAGGACTGGCTAATCAAAGATTGAACCAAATTCGCCAGCGAAAAGAAGACGCTGCGAAGCAAGCTAGAGATAATGCGTGGAAATCTGGACTGCGAATTGGGATTAGCAGTTTAATCTTGTCTATTGGCTACATCATTATTGGTTGGTCAGGACTCAGAGCTAGTGGTGCTTTTCAAGGTGGTGGACGTAAGGGTAAAGTACCTGCACGTTAATTTCAGGTAGGGCTAGGCAGTGCTTGTTACTTAGCACTCTTAGCCCTGAGTTAGCCGTAGGGTAAAAGACCTATGGACAGTTGAGAATCATTTCTGGAAATGAAAGATACCTAGCATTTAGCAAAATTACTGTAAGACTGGGCAATGTTTTCTATTTACATATTGACTTATAACGAAGAACTAGATATTGCAGGTTGTATAGAATCAGCGATGTTATCGGATGACATCATCGTTGTAGATTCATGTAGTAGCGATCGCACCGTAGAAATCGCCAATCGTTATCCCATTCGTGTTGTGCAGCACGCCTTTGAAAGCCACGGTCGCCAACGAACCTGGATGCTAGAGTCTCTCCCACCGAAACACCAATGGGTATATATTCTCGAAGCTGATGAGCGGATGACACCGGAGTTATTTGCCGAGTGTGAACAAGCAATTACAACTTCCAAATACATTGGTTACTACGTTGCTGAACGGGTGATGTTCATGAACCGATGGATTCGCCATAGCACTCAATATCCCCGTTATCAGATGCGTTTGTTCCGACATGGTAAAGTTTGGTTTACCGACTACGGACATACAGAACGAGAAGTTTGTGAAGGTGCTACCAGCTTTCTCAAAGAAACCTATCCTCACTACACTTGCAGCAAGGGTTTGAGCCGTTGGATTGAAAAACATAACCGTTATTCTACGGATGAAGCGAAAGAGACTTTATATCAATTAGAAAATGGCAAGGTTGACTGGCGAGATTTATTGTTTGGTAAATCGGAAGTTGCTAGGCGGCGTGCGTTAAAAGACTTATCTCTACGACTACCAGCTAGACCTTTGTTACGTTTTCTATATATGTACTTTCTTTTAGGCGGTTGTCTAGATGGACGTGCAGGAATGGCTTGGTGTACATTACAAGCTTTTTATGAATACCTAATTTTGTTGAAAGCCTGGGAAATGAAATATCTACCCATCCCTAGTTTAGAACCAGAGATAGTTTCTAGCAGCGACAGCAAACAGGAAGCCGCAAGAGAGGAACTAGGTTCGAGGGATTAAATGCTAGAGTAATGATTTCATCTAGCTTAAAACTGACATAATTCTTAAGCTCACAAATAATAGGTTAAAATTTATAAAAATATATTTTCATAAACATCACTAGAGTTTAGTTGTTGTAAATTGAAAGCATATCGTTCTCATCAATTTACTGGACTTGTTTTTACAGTCATGTCAGCTTTCAACATATCGCGGTAGGATTGTAATAACTAAGAAATTAGCAACAATCATTTACAAGTTGTACAAAGAAAAGTAAAGTCCTGACAGACAAACTAGTTTTTGTGCTACTTGGAATCTGCTTATGTAGATAAGTATCGAAGAAACCTATTTCCGAGTGAGTGCTGGGAAATGGCTTGGTTACAGTTACAATACTTGTCTTTGAGACAGAGAGTTGCAGTATAAAGGCTACAAGTTATATCTGAATTAATTAGACAAATTTACTGGAATGAGTACCAATAATGAAAGTTCCACTATCCTAAAAAAAGAGCATAAGGGCTTGGGCATTGACCGCTTAAAGCAGGACTTAAAGAATGACCTAATTGCTGGCTTGTTAGTGGTAATTCCCCTGGCAACCACTATCTGGTTAACAATTACCATTGCTAATTGGGTAATTGACTTTCTTACTCAAGTGCCTAAACAACTTAACCCTTTTGATGGACTACATCCCATAGCAGTAAATATACTTAATTTTGCAGTAGGTCTAGCTGTACCTCTACTAAGTATACTGATCATTGGGTTAATGGCTAGGAATATTGCTGGACGATGGTTGTTGGATTTTGGTGAACGATTATTACAGGCGATTCCTTTAGCTGGGCAGGTGTATAAAACCCTCAAGCAGCTTTTGGAAACACTACTAAAAGACTCTAATGGGAAATTTCGGAGAGTCATTCTAATAGAATATCCCCGCCGAGGGATATGGGCGATCGCCTTTGTTACAGGTGTGATTAGTAGTGAAATTCAATCTCAAATGCCTCGTCCAATGTTGAGTGTGTTTATTCCCACCACACCAAACCCGACTACAGGCTGGTATGCCGTAGTCCCAGAAGACGAAGTAGTTAACCTTTCTATGTCCGTAGAGGATGCTTTCAAAGTGGTGGTCTCTGGTGGCATTGTTGCGCCGAACCCCGTTCTAACCAACCTAGACTTAATCCAAGAGCATAAAATAGAAAAATCCCTGCAAGAGATGAAGCAGATATAGAACAATAGGGGTAGGAGAGAAAATTCTGACCCTATTACTGTTACCGGCAACTCAGCAATCACCGCTAAATAAATCTAAAAAAATCCGGTAACTTCGTACCTAATACAGATAAGATGGTTGTCTGGCTTTGTCAAAATTGAATAATTTGTCACCCAGCAATTAAATTACTACTGAAATATTTAACTATTATGCAAGACCGTAAACCCCAGCAAATCGCTCGTGAACTGGCACTTTTAAGTCTGAGTCAGTTACCACTAAACCCCAAAAAATTAACCGAAGAACACCTGCCGAAGCTAGTATTGGCTACAGTACGTACCTTGAGAGCAGAAGTACAAGATACCTTGGATAATGCGGCCGCTGAATTGCAACGTAGTAACGATCGCCTGCTAACTAGTCAAACACGGGCTTCAGACTTAAACACTGCCCGTAATATGCTGCAAGAAGCAATTTCCCATACACAAACAGCCATCAATCAGCTAGGTGCATCTGTTGAGTTTCCTGAATTAATTCAGCTGGCAAATCAAGATAAGGAAGTAGGCAGATATGCCATCAAACTTGTCAAAATCATCAATGAAGAACGCGGCATGATTGATGAACAAATTACCTCAGCCCTAGTTGATTGGCAAGTTACTCGCCTAGCACAAATCGACCGTGATATTCTTCGCATTGCCGTAGCAGAAATGATGTTCTTGAATCTGCCCAACAGCGTCGCCATCAACGAAGCTGTAGAGTTAGCTAAACGTTACAGTGGCGATGAAGGTCATCGTTTCATTAACGGTGTACTACGCCGAGTCTCAGACCAAAAAAAGGCGCTGAGTGTTTAGTGCTATCAAGCCCTGTGGCTATAGCTGTGCGGAGAACAGTATTGGCGTGTGTAGCTGGTGTTGAGTCAGATTTAATTTAACTCTTCTACTACCCAGTCACTGATCCCTGAGCGAAAAATCCGACTTTTAGAGGTGAGGATAACCAGGAGGTTTACCACTAGTTAGGAGTCCACAGTTAAATTAAACTTATAACTCATAACTCGTAACAACTATCACCGCTAGCTGCAATGGTTTTTAATTGGTTCCGTCGTCAAACTGACGATTCCTCGGATAGCCCCTCGGAAAAACAACAACCAGAAACATCTCCAGTCACAGAATCTCAAGTAGAACCAGAAGCAACGTCAACTCCTGCTGCGACTGTCCCAGACTCGACAGCAGATTTATTGGCGTTCGCAAAGGCCGCTTACAAAAATATTCAAGAGAAACAAAAATCCCAGGAAGTAGAAGCGACACCGGAATCAGTAGATGCCGAAACGCCTGTACAAACAACTGGCGTGGAAGAGGAGGAAACTGCTGATAAGGAAAATCTAGAATTACTAGTAGCGAATACTACCTCAGTTGAGGTTGTAGAAAATATCCCAACTCCCGTGATGGAAGCGGAAGTAGCTAATCAAGAAGAGCAGGAGGTAACTTCGGCTACACAAGAAGATGTAGGAATCGACATAGAACCAATAGAACCAGTAGCAGTATCGGAACCAACACCAACGCCTACATTATCATTCTTAGAACGAGCAGCCGCAGAACGGGAAGCTAGGCAAGAACGATTAATCGCCAATGCGATTGAAGTACCGGAACCCGAAGTAGTCAAGCCAGTAGCAGCTAATACTTCATCAGAAACAGCCCCAGAAATTGCTGGGCTATCCTTTGATGAAGGCTTTGTTTGGTCAGCAGAGGTATTGGCAGCCCAGGGAAGACGACCAGAAGATATATCGATTGAAGAAATTACTTGGCTGAAAAAGCTACGACAAGGATTAGACAAAACCCGTCGGAGTATTCTTAACCAACTCAAAGCAATTGTTGGACAAGGGCCGCTCAATCAAGCAGCTGTAGGAGAAATAGAAGCTTTACTTCTGCAAGCTGATGTGGGTGTAGAAGCAACCGACTATATTATTAGTTCACTCCAGAAAAAACTGCGGGAAGAAGTCACTCCACCAGAAGAAGCGATCGCTTACTTAAAACAAATCCTGCGGGATATGCTAGATGCACCCCTCAAAACATCCCACAAAGCCAGTTTTGCCCCAGATAAAGATAGCCTCAATATTTGGTTAATTACAGGAGTCAATGGTGCGGGAAAAACTACTACCATCGGTAAAATATCTCACCTCGCACAAAAATCAGGTTATCGATGCTTGATTGGTGCAGCAGATACATTCCGGGCGGCGGCAGTTGAACAAGTAAAAGTTTGGGGTAAAAGAAGCGGTGTAGAAGTAATCTCTAACCCTGGTAAAAATACAGATCCGGCCGCAGTGGTATTTGATGCGATCGCCGCAGCTCAAGCACGAAATACCGAATTGCTATTAGTAGATACAGCTGGGCGGCTGCAAAACAAGAAAAACTTAATGGATGAACTCAGTAAAATCCGCAGAATTATCGACAAAAAAGCCCCAGATGCCAAAATCGAATCCCTTTTGGTGTTAGATTCCACTTTAGGTCAAAACGGATTGCGACAAGCCGAAGTCTTCTCCCAAGCCGCTCAACTCAGTGGCGTAGTATTAACCAAGTTAGATGGTACAGCCAAAGGCGGCGTTGCTCTTGCTGTAGTGCAGCAGCTAGGCCTGCCCATCCGCTTTATTGGTGCTGGCGAAGGCATTGAAGACCTACGACCCTTTTCTAGCTACGAGTTTGTAGAAGCTCTCTTGAGTGGCTAAGAAGAAGAGCCAGGGGGCAGGGGGAGAAATGACTCCACGATTTTCGCCCAGTCCCCAATCTCCAGTCCCTATGATTCCTTTTTGCTAATCTAGTTAATTTTCGATAACATTACGGTTGTTATTTGCTAAAATTTCAATCTAATGCCGTCTTGATAGCGACCAAAGGAAGTTATTAGATGTAGCGTTGGCGATCTTGGATAGCAATTAAACAGCTTTCCTAAACTTATGACTACTTGAAGGTTGTCAGCAACCTTTAAGAAAACTTCATGTATTATCAGTAAATTGAAGTACATTCATGGAAATTCCTCTCCGAAGATAGAAATTTTCTCAGCAAATGTAATACTTATGTCGATTTAAGTCTTACGTCTTTATACTCTTGCAAAAGCGTTAAACTTTAACCCAATATGGTTTAGCGATCGCCAAATAGAAAATTTACTAATTGTCAATCTAAAATTAACCCCTTTCCAGTGCAATAACCTGTGCCTGTGCCTCAATTTTCCTCTCAACCCACGGACAACAATAATAGTGCTGCGACAGATGTCACACCAGTCGTAGCACTCAAAGAACTTGTGTCACGATTGCACCGGGAACAGAACAAAATCCAAGATTTGCTGAGTTCTTTAGGATTTGCCCTCAGAAGCTTCAATAATCTGAACCAGTTTTTGGAACTTATTCCTCTGATGGCAACAAGAGTGACGGATGCCGACGGTAGCGCGCTGTTTCTCTACAAACCGAATGGCCAAGTCAGATTAGAACAATTACATTGGCAAGACAGCCGTCAACGTAAGAATATCCGCAAAGCCTTAGAAACAGCTAGTAGCCAAATCACACTTTTGCCTAACACTGCACCTCTAGCTAACGCCACAGGAATGCTAGATGACCAGATGCACCGCTACCTGGGGCCAGATGTGCAAATCTTCGGCACGGCAATTTTAGTAAAGCACACAGAACGGGGATGGTTGTATGTATTAAGCCGCGATCCTGAGTATAGTTGGACAGAAACTAGACAAAAGTTAGTGCGGTTAGTTGCAGACCAAACCGCAGTGGCGATTGAAAACGACGAACTGGCCGTAGAACTGAGGAAAAAAGAACGTCTAGACCAAGAACTAGAAATTGGTGCAGAGATTCAAAGACGATTATTGCCGCGTCAGTGTCCTCACATTCCTGGTGTTAGTCTCGCAGCACGTTGTAGACCAGCCAATCGTGTTGGCGGAGATTATTATGATTTTATTCCCACTAATCAAAGCCAAATTCACCCATACACCAAACTTGGTCAAGATTCGGGTCGTTGGGGTTTGGTGATTGGTGATGTGATGGGTAAGGGCGTTCCTGCGGGTTTGATTATGACCATGATGCGAGGAATGTTACGGGGAGAAGTGTTACACGGTAACTCTCCGGCGGGGATTTTGCAGAATCTCAACCGAGTTATGTATGCGGATTTGGAAAATTCCCACCGCTTCATTACGCTATTTTACTCTGAGTATAATCCGCATAAACGAATTTTATCCTATAGCAATGCGGCACATAATCCCCCCTTGTGGTGGCACGCAGCTACAAAAAGTGTTACTCGCTTAGATACTCTGGGGATGTTAATTGGGCTGGATGCTAATAGCCAATACGAAGACGGTCATGCACAGTTAGAGCCTGGCGATACAGTTATTTATTATACAGATGGTTTGACGGATGCGGCTGCTGCCAGTGGCGATCGCTTCGATGAAGAAAACTTTGTTACTGCTTTCAGCACAGCTTGTCGGTACTGTAACGGCCCAGAGGAAATTGTCGATTATCTATTCGACCGAGTTCAGCAATTTATCGGTGCTGACAGGCAAAATAATGATGATATGACTTTAGTAGTCCTACAGATCGAATAATTGATCGAGTATAAAAGGGATTGGGGATTGGGGATTGGGGATTGGGGATTGGGCGAACATCTTGGAGCCATTTCTCCCCCTGCCCCCTGCTCTCTCCCCCTTTTCCTCCTATTAGGGTGAGTTGTGTTTAAATTTCTCACGAAACTTGACTATCTACTGAAGGAAACCTTCTTGGGTTTACTGCGCGGTGGTTGGATGAATTGGGCTGCTGTCAGTACTGTGACGGTGCTACTATTTCTATTTGGCTTGAGTTTGCAAACTTCTTGGCAAGTAGAAAAACTCCTCAATCAGTTTGGTAGCCAATTAGAAGTATCTGTTTATCTTGATTCTGGTGTGTCAGCACAAACTATTGAGCCGTTTGTGATCCAAATGCCGGATGTGGTAGGGATGCAAATCATTACTAAAGAGCAAGCCTGGACTAAATTAGTTAAAGAACTGAGAATTGCTGATATTGAAGGTGCAACACAACAGCTAGGGGAAAATCCTCTAGTAGATGAAATTAAGGTCAAAGCACGTAACTCTCAGTCTGTGCCGATTTTAGCGACTCAATTGGCTAAATTACAGGGAGTTGATACGGTTCAGTATGTCGATGAGGCAGTTAAACGCATCGCCCAGTTGCATCAAGGACTAAATTGGATGACGCTGACAATCACAGCTATCTTGACTTTAACAGCGATCGCTGTCACTACAACAACTATTCGTCTAATTGTGATGGCACGTCGGCGGGAAATTGAAATTATGCAGTTAGTGGGAGCAACTTCGGCCTGGATTTATCTACCGTTTATATTGCAGGGGATAGCTTTTGGTTTATTTGGTGGTGCGATCGCTTGGAGTTTTATATCCGTAATGCAACAGTTTACCGGGAAGTTACTCACCAATCAACCAGAATTTATTCAATTTATTAGCAATGGTTTACAACTGACGGCCACACAGGTTTTGCTACTACCTTTAATTTTATTGAGCTTTGGTGCAACAGTAGGATTAATGGGTAGCTTATTTGCTGTCAGACGTTTTGCCAAAAGTTAGTAGTCAGGACTAAACAAGCCTCAAAACTGATATGCTACTGAGCATTTAGTATTGATTACCTACTATGTCATCTCAGTGGGAACGTTTATTGCTTAATCTTGGTGAATGGCAAGGTTCATTTACTCGATTTTCAGCCCAAGGTCAACTTTTAAATGATATTCCGACGGTTGTTTCTTTGGCAGGATTAAATAACAATCAAACAGTCCGCCAGATTATTCGTCAAGAAAATACAGAAAAGATTCTAGAGTATAGTTCCTTAGCCAGAAGTGTACTGTTTTTTGAAAATGGTGCTTTTTCTCAAGGTTCAATTCAGTTAGCTCCGTTTTCGGAATTTGGTGCAGAATTAGGTTTAATTCATGAAAATCGCCGTCTGCGCTTGGTGCAGTTATTTGATAAAAACGGTCAGTTAGACCAAATTACTCTAATTCGTGAACATTTAGCAGGTACACCAGCAAAAGATCATCCACCCTTACAAATTGATGATTTATTGGGCGAATGGCAAGGTGAAGCAACAACAATTTATCCTGATTGGCGATCGCCTGATACTATTTCTACAAATCTCAAATTACAACTAGATGAAAATGGGCGCTTAATTCAAACCTTGAATTTTGCAGGACGCGCCATAACTTCCACTGCTACTATCAAAGGCTCAATCATTCTCTTTGATCAAGACCCAGAAAAACAGGTACAAGTATTACTATTACCTAATGGTGCTTCTGCTACTTCTTTGCTCAAAGTGCAAGTACGCCAAAGCTTTATTTTAGAAGTGGGTTGGTTAATTCAACCAAACTTACGCCAACGTATGGTTCGTAGGTATAGCGATAAAGGCGAATGGGTGAGTCTAACTTTAGTAACTGAACAACGAGTTAAAACTCATTAGTTGTGACATATTAAAATCCGAAACCGGGAAATATAAGTTTGTAGATCAGGTTATACAAACTTTAAGGAATTAAATATGAAAAGCTTAAATTGCAAACCTGCAAAACCTTTGTGGGGAATTTTGGCTACCCTCACAGGCGGGGCTTCTATGCTAACAGCTATAGTAGCATCACCTGTTGCTGCACTTGCCGCTACACCAGTATTTAGTTGTAGTGCTGAAGGTGTTTTTGTGGAAGTTTCCCGCCTCAACAATGGAACATTACGCTACGCTGCATATAATATTCCGACTACGCTACAACGTCCTGATCTCTTACTAGATGGTGGTACCGCTAGACGTAATGAAAACGGAGATGTAGTTTACAGATTTAGAAACAAAAATTATCTGTATGCTGCTGTGCAAGATACAGCTTATGGCAGAGTATTAGTTTATAAAAATAATCGACTCATTGCTACAAAATATTGTGGTGATGTTTAAGATTAATTCTTAACACCCTACGAAAAGCAAGCTACGTAATTCTTAATTTGTAATTACGTTACGCGCAAGTAAAACAGATGACTCAACGGATTATCGGCTTAACTGGAGGTATAGCGACAGGTAAAACCACTGTCGCTAATTATTTAGCTAGCGTTCATCATTTGCCAGTCTTCGATGCAGATATTTACGCTAGGGATGCAGTATCTTTGGGTTCGCCGATTCTGGATGCGATCGCTGGGCGTTATGGTAAAGAAATATTACTACCAGATGGCAGTCTCAATCGCCCAAAGCTGGGTGAGCTTATCTTTCAAAATCAAGATGAACGCCATTGGCTAGAGAGTTTAATACATCCTTATGTGCGCGATCGCTTCCTCAAAGCAATTGCTGAATCCACTTCCCCAATCTTGGTATTAGTCATCCCTTTGTTGATTGAAGTGCAGATGACTAATTTAGTCACGGAAATTTGGGTAGTAACTTGTTCGGAATCACAGCAGTTGCAAAGATTAATGGAGCGCAATCACTTAACTTTAGAACAAGCACAAGCCCGAATTAATAGTCAATTATCTCTAAAAGAAAAAGCAGCGATCGCAGATGTAGTTTTAGATAACTCTTCATCCTTAGAATCGCTGCTCAAACAAATAGATACTGCTCTTAATTTTGAATTTACGTCTAATGTGAATTAAAGAGAATGAGACTGGAAGGTGAGAACATCAATACC